>CAZQXS010000088.1:0-15555 GCA_964597275.1 uncultured Pseudomonadota bacterium
TATTCAAGAAACGGGTTGTGACTCAGGGCAAATGGGGGTATGGTTCGCCTGTTGACGTAGAACCACACAATTGAAAGGGAAGCAACGGATGCGAGCAAAGCCTTGGGGAGTATTTCTCTGTAACTGCCGCGCCACCTTGGAGGTGGACGCCGAAAAAATGGAACACTCCGCCGCCGTGGTGACGGTGGCCACCCACCCGGAGCAGGAGGTGCAGGCGTTTGCCGAGCAGGCCGAGCAAGCGGAGGTGGGGCAGGTGGTGGTGGGGTGCTGTGCCGACCGCTCCGTTTTTGAGGAGGCCCTGCCGGGCAAGTCCCTGCACTTTCTCGACCTGAAGGGCAACTGCTTCAAGCCTCACGCCGATTCCGGACCAGCCCACGCCAAGGCGCAGAAGCTGCTGCGGGCGGAAATGCAAGCCGCCCAGATTCAGTCCCAAAACCCGGTTCCGGTGAATCCCCTGCTGGTGCGCAACCGCGTGGTGATCTACACGGAATTCCCGGAAGGGCTGGAGTTGGTGAACCTGCTGAAGGATGTGACGGAGGAAGGCCCGGAGGGGCTGACCGTCTGTGCGGCTCCGAATGCGGAGGGTTTGGAGGATTCGCCGTATTGGGAAAAGCGGGCCTCCCTCGTTGCCGTCGAAGGACGGCTGGGAAGTCTCCGGATCATCATGGAACCGGACCCGCTGGCCAATGGCGGTTCGCAAAAACGCCATGCCCTGCTGGCGGATCAACTGGTGGTCTTGACGAAAACTCCGCCTCCGGGAGTCAAAAAGCGCACGGGCGTGCATTTGCTGTCCGGCGCGGAGGGCGAGCTTCTGGAAGCAACCGCGCAGCAGGTCCGGGAGTTGGTGGGGCACTTCCACAAGCCCGAACACGTTTCCTACAACCCTGCGGTTTGCGCAGGCGGCGACAAGACCGTAGAAACCTGCGGACGCTGCATCAGCTTCTGCCCTTACGACGCGATTTCCCGCGATTCCGAAAACCCGCTCCGCATGAAAGTGGACCACATGGCCTGCGAGGGCTGCGGGGCGTGTGTTTCGGCCTGTCCCACCTCCGCCCTGCGGTTCACGGAACCCTCCCCGCAGGAAATCTACGCCCGCATGTCTGCCTTGCTGACTTCAAGCCAGCAGGAGCAAACCACGGATTCCCCACCGGTGTTGCTGTTCCATTGCGAGGAAATGGGCCGCAAGGTGCTGGAGGCGGCAGGGGAAGCGTCCCTGCCTTACCCGGCATCGGTGTTGCCCGTGGAGGTGCCGTGCCTGCGCTATGTTTCCGAAGCAAACCTGCTGGCCGCAATTTCGCTGGGTGCGGCGGGAGTCGGACTGCTCGGCTGCGAAAGCTGCCCGAACGGCGAGCGCGAGCTGCTGTTTGAAAAATACGAACTCTCCCGAACGGTGTTGCAGCACTTCGACTTGGGACCGGAGCGGGTGCGGATTCTCACTGCGGAAGCAGGACGGGAGGCCGAGGCGGTGGGGGCGCTCAATCAGTTTGCCTCCGAGTTGGGCGAGGCTCCGATCACTCCCACTTGGACGACCCCTCGGCAAACCGGAAATCGGGAAATGCTCAGCGAGGTGCTGTCCGGCTTCATCGAGCAAACAGGCAAGCAGCCCGGAGGGGTGAAGCTGCCGCCGGAACTGCCCTTCGCCTTTGCCGAAGTTCAGGATTCCGGATGCACGCTCTGCCGCTCGTGCGCGAACGTCTGCCCGACCAACGCCTTCAAGTTCAGCGAGGAGGACAGCAGCCTGCACTTCAAGCACATCAACTGCGTGGGCTGCGGCCTGTGCGAGCAGATGTGTCCGGAGAACGTGATCACGCTCCACAAGCAGTTGTGCTTGGAAAAGGACGCACTCAGCTACCAGGTGGTCGCCGAGGACGAGATGATCGCCTGCGCCCAGTGCCAAAAGCCCTACATCAACCGCCGAGCGCTGGAGGCGATTGAGTCCAAGCTGTTCGGGATTGAATCCTTGCAGCACACCTTTTCCGGCAAGCGGCAGAACATCCTGCGCATGTGCCCGGACTGCCGGGCGGTGTCCGCGATGATGGAGGTGGATCAGGGATGGGAGCCGTGAGATGAGCGAAGTCCGCCGCAAAGGCCCACGCGGCAAGAAGCGGGGCCGCAGCAAGAACAAGGAGTTCATGGACGCCGCGCTGGATGCCTTCATCCGGGATCAGGCGTTGCAAAAGTGGCATGAGGTGGACGGCTTGAGGTCCGGGGCCAAACTGGAGGCCGCGCAAGCGGTTGCCGCGTCCAACGAGTTTCTGGCCAAAGGCGCCTACCGCGACCTCTGGCGGGACTGGTGGCGGCAGGAGGTGCTTGAGACCGAACCCGGCACCGACGAGGTTCTGTTTGGCCAAATCGAAAAGGCGGTGCGCGGGGCCGTGCTGGAAGAGCGCGAAGCCCGGAGG
The DNA here is from genome assembly GCA_964597275.1 of uncultured Pseudomonadota bacterium. Classification (GTDB taxonomy): domain Bacteria; phylum SAR324; class SAR324; order SAR324; family NAC60-12; genus UBA8110. The sequence continues at coordinate 2,403 of CAZQXS010000088.1, forward strand.
CAGGAGCAGGATGCCCTGCTGGAGGACAGCTTTGTTTACAAGGAGTTCATTGCCCGCCAAATGGATCACCTGCTGTTTGAGGCGGCAGGGGACATTGAGGAAGACATTTAGGAAGAACGATGGTTGGAGATCAGGAATTGGCGGAGTTGCGCCAGAAGCATTACGGAATGTTCGTGCGGCTCTTTTGGCAGGAGCCGAGTCCACGGTTTCTGCGCTCCCTGCTGGAGGGCATTGAAGCGCGGGCGGACGCGGTGGCTGCGTCTTCACCGCAGATGGCCGAGGGGTGGCGCGGCATCCAGCACTACCTGAAGAGCAACGAGCCTGGCGAGGTGGACTACGAGTTTGCGAAATTGTTCATCGGGCCGCACCAGCCGGAACTCACGCCCTACGAATCCTACTACCTGGCCGGAGGCATGTTTCAGCCGCCGCTGGCCAATGTGCGGGGCTTCATGAAGGAGGTGGGGCTGGAGAAAAAAGCGGAGGAACTTCCGGAGCCGGAGGACATCTTGGGGTTTGAGCTGGAGATCATGAACTGGCTCGTGAGCCAGCAACTCAGCGCCGAAACTCCGGAAGAGGAAGAGCAATGGCTGGAGCGGCAGGCGGAGTTTCTCAAAAAGCACCTGCTGGTTTGGGTTCCCACCTGTGCCCAGGACTTGGTGGCCGCTCCCGGAGCGGACTTCTACAAGGGCGTGGGGCTTTTGCTGCAAGGCTTTCTGGAGTTGGAGAGGCAGCTTTTTCAGGATCGCGGCCCCGCCCGCATCGTCGCGCTGGAATCGGCGCAAAAACGCTACGGAGGCCGCAAGAGCTGGAAGGGGCCAACCTTTGACGCGACTCCGCCCGGAGTGCAAGAGCCGGAAGCCGATCCGTCCGCCGGATAGAAGTTAGTGCATGATAATTAAAATTATTATCTTATAAAAAATTCAAATAATCTAATATATTACAATCGTAAAAAAAATCTAAAAAAGTGTTGACAGTCGTTTTTTATGCTGATAGTCCTACTGGTAGTCTAGGGATTCTAAGGCCGTTATTTTTGTCAAACAATCCAGAGGAAAGCCATGATTGAAGGAAAAATCATCAACCTTGATCTTGCGAATCGCTCTGCGGTGATTCTTGGGGAGGATGGGAATGCAATCCCGGTCAAGTTCGCAGCACGGCTCAATGTCGAAATCATCGAACCCGAGACCGTTGGTCTGATGGGCGGCGACTTGGAAGACCTTGAGGAGGGGTATGAGGTGGAAGTGGAGTTGGCGTCGAAGAATGACGACGGCAGTTTCATTTGTGATTCCATCGCCTGCATTAGCTGATTCGCCAGTTCCCGTTGTTTGCGGTGGAACGCGCAATCGCATTTTGATCAGCCCCATCTGGATCGAGGGTTGGTTTTCAGGGCCGTCAGGCCGATGACACTCAGTCAAAGAGGAGGTTGGAAGATGGAGAAGAAGGAAAGAAGCTCAGGCAGACGAGGGTTCCTGCTGGGAATGCTGACCGGCGCAGGAGCGGCCTCGGCGGCCGTGGTAGCCACGCGCACAGCGGTGGTGGATCAGGAAGGAACGGACAGCACGGAAGCGCTGGCGGGTCCAGTGTTGTACAAGCGGACCGACGAAGCGGAACGCTACTACAAAACGCTTTACAGCTAAACCACTTAGGAGGGGAGGACAATGAAACTAACCAGAGTTACGGAAGCCAACGGGGGTTCCCCGCATTCCGCTGTGGTGGACAGCCTCAATCCCACCGTCAGCCGTCGCGGCTTCATCTCCGCCACCGGAATGGGGGTGGGCCTTGCGGCCTTGGGACCCTCTTTGGTGAGGGAGGCCAAAGCCGCTGCGGGTCCGTCGGATCCACGAAACCTCAAGCAGATCAAGACCATCTGCGGCAACTGCGCCACCGGCTGCGGCTTCATCGCCGAGGTGGAGAATGACACTTGGGTGAGCGTCGAGCCGTGGTTTGAGCATCCCATCAACCGGGGCAGCCTCTGCTCCAAGGGAGCGGCGGCCCGCGAGCACGTCATCAGCGAGAAGCGCCTCAAGTCCCCCATGAAGTTGGAGGGGGGCAAGTGGAAGCGCATCAGTTGGGACACGGCGATGAGCGAGATCACCTCCAAGTTGCAGGAGATTCGCAAGAAGCACGGCCCGGACTCAATGATGGTTCTGGGTTCCGCGCACCACAACAACGAAACGTCGTACGCGCTGCGCAAGTTCGCCGCCTTCTGGGGGTCCAACAACATTGACCACCAGGCGCGCATCTGTCACTCCACCACGGTGGCCGGGCTGGCCAACGTCTGGGGCTACGGGGCGATGACGAACTCCATGAACGACATCCGCAACAGCAAGGCGGTGTTCATCATCGGGGAGAACGTCTGCACCTCGCACCCGATTGCGATGCAGCACATCCTCCACGCCAAGGAGAAGAACCGGGCACAGATCATCGTCGCCGATCCGCGCTTCACGCAGACCGCCGCGTTTGCGAACCAGTTTGTGCGCTTCCGCTCCGGAACCGATGTCGCCTTCATCTACGGTTTGGTGAACATCATTCTCAAGAACGGCTGGGAAGACAAGCAGATGCTCCGGGACCGCACCTACGGCCTCAGCAACCTGAAGAAGGAGTTGAAGCGCTACGACCCGGAGACCGTGGCCGACATCACCGGAGTTCCGGTTCCCGAACTGGAGCGCACGGCGCGTCTGCTGGCAGAAAATCGTCCGGGCACCATCATCTGGGCGATGGGTGGGACCCAGCATACCAACGGCACCTCCAACACGCGCTCCTACACCGTGTTGCAACTCGTGCTGGGCAACATGGGCAAGCCCGGAGGCGGAGCAAACGTCTTCCGCGGCCACGACAACGTGCAGGGTGCCACCGACCTTGGGGTGCTGTCCAACACGCTGCCGGGCTACTACGGCCTGTCCAAAGGCGCGTACAAGCACTGGTCCAACGTCTGGGACGTTCCCAATGACTGGATCAATTCGCGCTTCGCGAATGAGAAAATCCAGCACAAGGTCGGCTTCACCGTCGCCCGCTGGTACGAGGGTGCCTTGATGGAACCCAAGGAACTCGGTCAGGACACCAACGTCCATGCCGTGTTCTACTGGGGCCACTCCAGCAACTGCCAATCCCAGATGGACCGCGTGAAATCGGCACTGGAAAAGGTGGAACTGCTGGTGGACATTGATCCCTTTGTAACCACCACCGCCATCTTGCCCGACCGCAAGGACGGGGTGTACGCGCTTCCGGCGGCAACGGTGTACGAGCAGGCGGGTTCGGTCACGAACTCCAACCGCGACATCCAGTGGCGCAACGAGGTGGTCAAGCCGGTTTGGGAATCCCGCAAGGACTTGGAAATCATCATTGACCTGGCGGAGCGCCTTGGCTTTGGCGACGAATTCAAGAAGAGCAAAAACGGCGCGTGGAAGGAACTGCCGGAGGACATCACCCGCGAATGGAACCTCGGCATGCGCACCATCGGCATGACAGGTCAGACACCAGAGCGCATGAAGCGGCAACAGGAGTGGGGCCATGCCTTTGACCTCGACACCAAGATTGCCGAGGGCGGTCCGGTGGACGGCGAGCAATGGGGGCTTCCGTGGCCGTGCTGGACGGACAAGCATCCCGGTACCCAAATCCTCTACCGCACCAGCATTCCGGTCGCGAAGGGTGGCTTGGGCTTCCGCGCCCGCTGGGGGACGAAGGCACCGGATGGCCGCACCTTGCTCGCAGGCAAGGGTTCGGCTCCGGAAGGCAGTTCCATCAACGGTGGATACGCGGAGATGAAGAACTGGAAGACCGACCTCACCGGAAAGGTCTTCGAGGAGGCGATTGCCAAAGGGCTGGCCCCGTATGGCAATGGCCGCGCCCGCTTCAACGTCTGGACCTTCAAGGACGATCCGGTGCCCAAACACCGCGAGCCGCTGCACAGTCCACGGCCTGATCTGATCACCGATTGGGTGACTTACGACGACGTGAAGGACCACTACCGCGTGCCGACCCTCTACAAGAGTCTGCAGAAAGCCGATTGGGCCGAGAAATATCCCTTGGTGCTTTCTACCGGACGGCAGGTGGAGTTCGAGGGGGGTGGCAACAGTGAACGCAACTGCTGGTGGCTGGTGGAACTTCAGCCGGAAATGTATGCGGAACTCCATCCGAAGTTGGCCAATGACAATCGCATCAAGCACGGCGACTGGATTTGGGTCGAGTCTCCGGAGGACACCGACGACAAGCCGAGCAGGGTCAAGGTGAAGGCCAAGATCACCCGCCGGGTGAGCCCGGATTTGGTGTATCTGCCCTTCCACTGGGGCGGGGTGTTCGAAGGCAAGGACTTGTCCGACAAGTATCCCGAAGGCTATGTGCCCTACGGGATGGGGGAGTCGGCAAACACGGTGACCAATTATGGTTATGACCGCATCACGCAGATGCAGGAAACCAAAACTGGTCTTTGCAGAATCATAAAGGCCTGATTTCAGAGGAGGAAAATGGCAACAACCAACGTTACCGTCCCCACCCGCATGGCTTCAGGTCCGGAAGGCAAGCATGCGCCGGCGAGGATGAAGTTCTACGTTGACGTCAAGCGCTGCATCGAATGCGGAGGCTGTGAGGTCGCGTGCAAGAACGAGAACAACGTGCCGCCCGGAATTGCAAGAATCCGGGTGGTCACGGTCAACGAAGGGGAAAAGGGCGAGACCAACGTTTCGGTTCCGTGCATGCACTGCTCGAACGCACCGTGCGTCTCAGTCTGTCCGGTGGACGCCCTGTTCAACCGGCCGGACGGCATTGTCCACGTCAACAAGGAAACCTGCATCGGGTGTGGCTACTGCCTCTACGCCTGTCCGTTTGGCGCTCCGCAATTCCCCAAAGGCTCGCCCTTTGGCAAGCGCGGGGTCATGGACAAATGCACCTACTGCGCAGGAGGTCCGGAAGAGCCGTTCTCTGATCGTGAGCAGGAGATGTACGGTTCCAACCGGATTGCCGAGGGCAAGCTGCCGATGTGCGCGTCCGTGTGTTCCACCAAGGCTCTGGTGGCGGGCGATGCGGAAGAGGTGGCCAACGTGGTCCGCGCTCGTGCCGCAGCCCGGGGTTCGGCCAGCGGAGCTTGGGGCTGGAGCAAGGCGTACAACTGACCCCGCAAGCGCATCCGCTGAATCAACAAACGTTTTCACCGGAGGCTAAGCTCTCCGGTGAAAGCTGAGCATGTCTTCATGCGGAGGTTCAGGTTGCAATGCATTTCGATTTCCGGAGTCCTTTCCGGTCAACCGTTGACGGCTCCGCGCCATGTCAGCGAACGGTTGCTTTCTGTCTTTTTAAAACGCCGAAAATTTCATCATAAAGACTTTTAGAGAGGAATCTCATGGAATCGATTGTGCTGATGAACTCAAAGTGGGGGAATGACCTCTTTGTCCCGATGTATCTTTTTTTTGGAGGGCTCACAGGAGGTTTGTTTATAGTAGCGGTGCTTGCAGACTTAATCGGCATCAAGCACAAACCCTTTGAAAACCTTTCCAAAGTCACAGCTTACATTACCATTCCTGCACTAGCCTTGGCGGGCCTGTTCATCACCTTCCACCTGGGGAAACCGGAACGTGGGATACTATTCCCGTTTTTCTTTACTAATTACAAATCCTGGTTGGTAATCGGTGGCTGGAGCGTCGGCTTGGCGGTTCCCATTGTTGCCGGGTATGCGGCCCTCTGGTTCTTCCGGGCCAACCAAGTCCTGCGCAGGCTCTTGGGGATCGTCGGAGTGCCTCTGCTCGGCTTCGTGTCCTTCTACACGGGCTTGCTCTTGAGCGGAGCCAAGTTCGTGCCGCTCTGGTCCCAGCAGTACCTCCCGTACCTCTTCCTCAGTTCAGGGATCCTGACCGGAATGGCGGGGGCGGGTTTGATGTTCGTGTTTTACCGAGTCTTTCTCAGCACTGGACCCCGCGAGACAACCGGGGTGCTGGAGGTCTTGAGGTATGGCGTGCTGTTGGCGATTCTGGTGGAACTACTGGAACTCGATCTCTTCATGCGGCACCTTGCGTCCAATCCGGAGAAACTGGACGCCTCCGGGCAGTTCGTGGTTCCGAACGGCAGTGCGATGGCGTATGAGTATGTCACGCAGGGACCGCTGGCGGATTGGTTTTGGTGGGGCATCATTGGCGTGGGCATGACCCTCCCCTTGATCCTCACCTTTGTCGAAATGTTCTTCCGGAGCATCATCCGACCCTTTGAGAACCTGCTCACCACCGCCAAGTTCGCCTGCGTCCTCACGGGAGGGGTGATCCTGCGCTTTGTGATCGTCTGGGGCGGTGACTTCAAGGCACCGCTGAATTTCCCGCCCGCCCTCTTCCAAATTCCCATCAGCGGATAACCCGGCCTTTCGAGCATGGTCTTTCGGGGCGGTATCAGCAGTCATTGGATGCGTGTGCAGTGCAACCGAGTTTTGCTGGCGGGATTTCTCCTGTTGCTCCCTGTGGCTGTGCTTGCACACACCTTTGGGGCACAGTCTGAAAAACACCGCACCGGATTCTTCCCTCACGCCATCAAGTCCGGCGACTTCAACAACGATGGGTACGCTGATTTTGCGATTCCTGCCTCTGCGTCCCGCACCCTCGCCATTCTGCTCGGTGACGGCAAGGGGGGCATCCTCTCCAACCATGACTATGCGGTGGGCAAGGGGCCAACCTGGGTGGTCACACCGGATTTGAATCAGGACGGGCATCCCGATTTTGTCACCACCAACACCGGAGCCGGAAGCCTCAGCGTGTACTATGGCGATGGCATCGGGAACCTGCACGGACGCACGGACATTCCTGGCATTCACGGCCCTGCCTGCATTGTCTCCGGAGATTTCAACCAAGATGGCCTGCCGGATTTGGCGGTCACCCAAGCCGCCCTCTCGAAAGTGGCGGTGTTGCTGAACGACGCTTCCGGAGTCCCCAAGCTGAGCCATGCGTTTGACGTGGCACGGGGTCCGCACATCATGGATGCCGTGGACCTGAATGCGGACAGGCACCCGGATTTGGTGGTGGGCAGTTTGGGGGCGAATACGCTCTCCGTTCTGCTGGGAACCGGGCAGGGCACCTTTTCCGAAGCCAAAGCGGTTCCGGTTGGACGCTACCCGCACTACCGGGCTTATGGCGACTGGAATGGTGATGGCCATCTGGATGCCGCCGTGGTGGTCGCCGGAGAGGAATCCGTCGAGATTCTATTCGGCAACGGCCAAGGGGATTTGGCAACGCAGGCGCGTTATCCGGTCGGAGTCAACCCGCATGGTTTGGTGAGCGGGGACTTCAATCAAGACGGACATGTGGACTTGGCGGTTTCCAACCGGACCTCTGCGGACCTGTCCGTGTTGCTCGGTGATGGAGCCGGGGGCTTCCACAAAAGCTTCACCCTGCAAACCGGACACGACGGCATCACCCTCACGACAGGCGATTACGACGGCAACGGCACCCTCGACCTCGCGCTGGTGTCTGCCAGTTCCAACTCGCTCGTCTTCTACCGGGGAGACGGCAAGGGGCGTTTTGGGGATTGGTGAGTCTCACCCTTGTCTGATCATCTCCGTTCCAGCCACTGTTCCAGAAATCCACCAATCCTCCCGAATGAAAAATGGACTTGTGCCCGTGAGGGGTCGGCGGTTCACTGTTGTTAGCAACGAAACCGAGCCGATGTCCAAGAACGATGTGCGCATGCGGGGGTTCCTGCGTCGGACTCCCGTACCTGAGCTTTTGACCCAAATTGATGGGCACTGCCCCACGCTTCCTGCAGAATCCGTGTCGGTGCCGGAGGCGGGCAGGCGGGTGCTGGCCGAAGCCGTGACTGCGCCCAGCGACGTTCCGCACTTCAACCGGGCGGCGATGGACGGTTACGCCGTGCGCGGCGAGGAAACCTTTGGGGCGAGTGCCTACAACCCGATTGCCTTGCAGGTGGTGGGACAGTCCATGCCGGGAAAAGCCTTCGTCGGAACGGTCGGGCTGGGAACGACGGTGCGCATCATGACCGGAGCGCCTTTGCCGGACGGCGCGAACGCGGTGCTGATGGCCGAACTCGCCGAAGCGGTGGGCGACACGATTCAGGTGACGGATTCGGTGCCTCCGGAAAAGCACGTCGGCAAAATCGGCGAGGACGTTCGCTGTGGCGATTTGCTGTTTCGGCAGAGGCGGTGCTTGCGTCCGCAGGATTTGGGAATGCTGGTTTCGGTTGGAATTCCAGAGGTGTCTGTGATCCGGAAGCCCACCGTGGAATTGCTGATCACGGGGAGTGAACTGCTGGCTCCGGGGGCGCAACCGACCGGAGTTCAGATCGTGGACAGCGATTCGGTGATGCTGCAAAGCTTGGTGGAGCGCGACGGCGGAAACCTGCTCGGCATCCGGCACCTTCCGGACAACCGGGATCCGTTGCGGCAGGCCATGCTTGATGCAACCGCAGATGTCGTGATCGTTACAGGCGGAACCTCGGTCGGCGTGGAGGACCACGGCCCCACGCTGCTGGACGAACTTGGTGAATTGCTCGTGCATGGCATCCCGATGCGCCCGGCGGCTCCGATGGGGTTTGGCGTTCTCGAAGGTCGCAAAGTGTTTCTGCTGCCGGGCAATCCCGTGTCCTGTTTTTGTGCTTACGACTGCTTTGTTGCCCGTGCGTTGCGGCTGTTGGGTGGTCGCAATCCGGACTGGCCTTACGCCTCGCAAGCGGTGCGACTCAAAACCAAAATCTCTTCGCAGATTGGACGCATCGAGTACGTCCGGCTCCGGCTCGATGACGATGGAGCCGAAGTGCTGGCCTCCGGAGGCGCGTCCATCCTTTCCTCGACCACGCAGGCCGATGCTTTTTTCCTGACCGAAGAAGAATCCGAGGGCATTGCGGCGGACGAAACCATTTCGGTGTGGCGGTACGACTGATGCGGCAGGAGCAGTTTCTCAACCTCGCCACGGCGGAAGCAGCCGACCAGCGATTCCGGGAGGCGGTGCAGCCCCAGCCGCTGGGAGAGGAAGTGGTGCAGCTGGCGCAAGCATTGCGGCGGGTGCTGTCACGGGATGTGACTGCCCAGCACAACGTGCCCTTCTTCGACCGCTCCAATTTTGACGGATTTGCGGTTCGGGCCGAGGACACTTTTGGGGCGGAGGAAACCCAGCCCGTTCAGCTTCGGGTCAATTCCGAATCCTTGCACTGCGGGGTGGTTCCCCAACACACGGTCGCACCCGGCACTGCAACTCCGATTTCCACGGGCGGGGTCATTCCACGCGGGGCCGATGGAGTGGTACTGATCGAAAACACGCATCCGGTCGAGGGGGGCATTCACGTCCTCAAGCCAATTGCGCCGGGCAGTGGCATCTCCCACGCAGGCTCGGACATCGGAGCCGGAGAGGTGGTGCTGCGGCGCGGGGATTTGCTGGGGCACCGCGAAACCGGAACGCTCGCGGCCCTCGGCGAGGCGGAGGCCTGGGTGTGGCGCAAGCCGCGAGTCGGGATTCTCTCGACCGGGGATGAACTGGTCGCGCCCGGAAGCGCGATTTCCACGGGCAGGGTCTTCGACTGCAACAGCACGATGCTCGCCCACGCCGTGGAGGAGTTGGGCGGCGAGGCTGTGCGGTTGGGCGTGGTGCAGGATGACGAGTCGGCCATTGAGCAAACGGTGCGCACCGCCCTTGCCGAAGTGGACTTGCTGCTACTCTCCGCCGGAACTTCCAAGGGCGAGGGCGACCAGAATTACCGCGTCTTCCAGCGTTTCGGAAACCCCGGAATTCTCGTGCATGGCGTTGCGCTCAAGCCGGGGAAGCCGCTCTGCCTCGCCGTGCTGGAAGGCACCCCCGCCGCGATTCTGCCCGGATTCCCGACCTCCGCGATCTTCACCTTCACGCGCTTCATCGCCCCCGTGCTGCGGGCCATGCTGGGCCTGCCTCCGGAGCAGCGCGATCAGCTTCCGGCGACCTTGCCGATGCAGACGAACTCGGACAAGGGACGTACCGAGTTCCACTTGGTCCACCTCCTTGCCCACAACCAGAAGGCCGTTCGCCCTGAGCCTGTCGAAGGGCCAGCCACCAACTCGCAAACCGTTTGCCCTGAGCCTGTCGAAGGGCTAGCCACCAACTTCACCGCCTACCCCACCGGCAAAGGCTCCGGCTCCGTGACCGGATTCGCCCGCGCCGACGGCTTCATCGAAATCCCCCGCGAGGTGGAATTGGTCGAGGCCGGAAGCACAGTTTCCGTGCAGTTGCTGGGGCAAACCGTGCAGCCCCCGGATTTGATGGCGGTGGGGAGCCACTGTGTTGGTTTGGACTACCTGCTGGGCGTGTTGCGCGAACAGGGCTTCCTGAGCCGCAGCCTTGTCGTGGGGAGCATGGGCGGGGTGCTGGCGGCACGGCGCGGCGAGTGCGACTTGGCGGGAACGCACCTCATGGACGCCAACACCGGACACTACAACGCACATCTGCTCACCCCGGAATTGCGGCTCGTCAAGGGCTACCGTCGGCGGCAGGGTTTGGTGTTTCGGAAGGAGGACGAGGCCTTCGCGGGCCTTGCAGAAAACTCGGCGGTGCTGGAGTCGGTCCTGCAAAACCCGGAGTTGCGCATGGTCAACCGCAACCGAGGCAGTGGAACGCGGGTGTTGCTCGATCAACTGCTGCAACAGCACCGCCCTCCCGGATTCTTCTCCGAAGCCAAGTCCCACACCGCCGTGGCCGCCGCCGTGGCCCAAGGCCGCGCCGATTGGGGAATCGCCATCCAGTCCGTTGCCGAAGACCAAGGACTCGCCTTCCACTTCCTGCAAGACGAGGAATACGATTTCCTCATCCCCGAATCCCGCATCGCACGTCCGGCCCTCCAAGCCCTCCTCGCCCTGCTCGAACAACCGGAGGTGCAGGCGGGACTCCGCAAGCTGGGACTAGCACGATCCCCAAAATCCTGAACAGGGTTCGCTCCGACCAAGGGGGTTGTATTTCTGCATCCTCCGGCCCCCCGCCTTTCTGTTTGCACCTTCCTGCACCTTCCGGTACGGTTTTTTTTGTACAATCCGGTTCGCACTTCTGCGAACAATTTCCACCACACCAAAAAAAGGGGGGCCAATGGGTAGTGTGACCATCACCGCGTTCTATGCCGGAATTCTTGCAATTCTTCTGGTGATTTTGAGCGTTCGGGTTGTCATTAACAGAGTTAAGAGTCGTAGATCGTCTGAGCCACAGGGGGGCGGTGAGGAGGCACTACAGCCGATCATCCGGGGGCAAGGCAATTTCACCGAATACGTCCCATTCGCCGTGGTGCTGATCGGCTATCTTGAGTTCACCGGCTCGTCTTCCGACCTGATCCACGGTCTCGGAATTGCCTTGGTGATTGCTCGGGTGCTGCATCCCTTTGGGCTGCGCGTCGAGCCTGGCCCGACGGTGCTTCGAGTGGTGGGGGCCGTGGTGACTTGGCTCGTCCTGCTGGTCGCGGCCATCACAGCCATCATCGGATTCGTTGCGGGCGGCACACCGGGAGCCTAGCCTCTGGCTGCATCAGGGCACGGGTCAAGCAAACCCCAAAGGGCGTGATCCGTTTTTCAATCACTCGGGCCGCCTCACGAGAACACGCCTTCCAAATTTCCCTCAAGCCGCACTGCCCCCCTCCTCCATTTCCAGTAGATCAAAAATCACAAAATTGAACTGTTTTCCTGCAAGACAGCAGAGTATCATAGGCTTGACTTGGTGAACGCAGAAACGAGAATGACAGAACAAATCACATGTGGGGAAGCCCTGATCCAGTTGCTGGAGCAGTACGGGGTGGACACGGTTTTCGGAATTCCGGGAGTCCACACGCTGGACCTCTACCGGGGCTTGGCGAACAGCCCGATCCGGCACGTTCAGGCCCGCAACGAGCAGGGGGCCGGATTCATGGCGGACGGCTACGCTCGTGCGAGCGGCAAGCCGGGCGTGTGCGTGCTGATTACCGGGCCGGGTGTGACCAACGCCTCCACGCCGCTGGGCCAGTCCTTTGCGGATTCGATTCCGGTGTTGCTGATTTCCAGCACGAACGCGAGCTTCACGCTCGGCAAGGGCTGGGGCTGCTTGCATGAAATCACGGACCAGCAGGCCGTCACCCGTCCGCTCACGGCCCTGAGCGCGACCGCGTTGGCTCCGGAGGATTTGCCGGAACTGATCGGGCAGGCGTTCTCGATTTTTGCCTCCGAACGTCCGCGTCCGGTTCACATCGCCATCCCCATTGACGTGCTGGCGGAAATAACTTCCGGAGGGGGGGCACCCCGCACGATGCCGTCTCGGCCCCGTGCCAATCCGGAGGACGTGCAGGCGGCGGCGGAACTGCTGCGAACGGCCAAGCGTCCGCTGATCATCGCGGGCGGTGGAGCGGTGGAGGCACAAGCGGAAGTCACGGGGCTGGCCGAACGGCTCAACGCGGTGGTCGTCACCACTTGCGCGGGCAAGGGCGTGATGCCCGAGCCTCATCCCCTCAACCTCGGCGGCAGCCTCGTGCGTCCGGAAGTGCAACGGTTTCTGCCCTCAGCGGACGTGGTGCTGGCCGTCGGAACCGAACTCGCGGAAACCGACAGCTTTGTGGAGCGGCTGGACCTCGCAGGTCAACTCATCCGCATTGACCTTGATCGGAGCAAGCTCAACGACCTCCACCCCGCCGACCTCGGCATTGTGGCAGATGCAAAGCCGACCCTCGCCAGTCTGCTGGACGGCTTGGGCGATGAGGCCAGCGTTGCCGAGGACCGCTCCGGAGCGCTCGCAAGCCTTCGTGCCGACATCCGCGCCAACTTGACGGACAGCGAAAAGCAGCACTCCCGGCTACTGGAACTGCTGCGCTCTCTGGTTCCAGAAGACACGATTTTCGCAGGAGACTCCTGCCAATTGGTGTACACGGGAATTTTTGTGATGCCCGTCCAGCAGCCCCGGCTCTGGGACTACCCTGCGGGCTACTGCACCCTTGGTTGCGGACTGCCCAGCGGCATTGGTGCGAAGCTCGCGCTTCCGAAGCAGCCCGTCGTGGTGCTGGCGGGCGACGGCGGCTTCATGTTCACCGTGCAAGAACTCGTGACGGCGGCGGAACTGGAACTGCCCCTGCCGATCATCCTCTGGAACAACAGCGGCCTCAAGCAAATTCGGGACGACATGAACGCCCGCGAGATCCCCCCGATTGGCGTGGACGGCCCCAATCCGGATTTTGTCGCGCTCGCCCACGCCTGCAACGGCAAGGG
>CAZQXS010000089.1:0-4136 GCA_964597275.1 uncultured Pseudomonadota bacterium
CGAAAAGCCAACAAGCGAGAGGTGAGGGCGTATGCGAGCAAAAGACCAGCCGGTTCAAATTCCGACGGATCAAGAGGATCACGCGATCAATAAGCAGGCACTGGAGGATGACTCCTTCTTGACCGATGAGCAGTTGGCCAGCATGCGCCTCCTCTCCGAGTTTCCGGAACTGCAACCCTTGGTCAAGCGAGGGCGACCGCCCAAGGCGCAACCAAAGGTTTCCACCACGGTGCGCTTTGATGCCGAGGTGCTGGAGTATTTCCGGGCGACGGGCAAGGGCTGGCAGACCCGGATGAACGAGGTGTTGCGTGGGCATGTGGCCTCGCAACGGTAGCAGTGGCTCAGACTCAAACCCTGTGCTATGCTTGAGGGCATGAGGGTTCACCATCTGAAGGAGGTGTCTGGAAGAGAATCGTTTGTTTAGTGGTTGGCATCGCGCCCTGCTGCTGTCCCTCCAACTGCCGGAGGACACGGACGCGCAGGTTCAGGACTCGTTGGAGGAGTTGCACCTGCTTGTGGAATCGCTCGGCTGCGAAGTCGGGGACCGCATCGTCCAGACCCGCCCGCAAATCCACCCCGCCACTTTTTTCGGCAAGGGCAAGCTCGGCTTCATCAAGGACGCGCTGCATCGGCTGGAGGCCGACGCGGTGGTGGTGGACCGCACGCTCAGCCCCAAGCAGCAGCAGAACCTGGAGCAGCAGCTCAAGTGCCTTGTGCTGGACCGCACCCAGGTGATTCTGGAAATCTTCGCCCGCAATGCCCGTTCCCGCGCCGCGCAGTTGCAAATCCGGCTGGCGCAGTCGGAGTACCTCTTCCCGCGACTGGTGGGACTGTGGCAGCACTTGGACCGCGAACGCGGCGGCATCGGCCTCTCGCGGGGGATGGGGGAGAAGCAGATCGAGAAGGACCGGCACTACCTCCAGCGTCGCATCGCCAAACTGCGCACCGAGTTGTCGAAACTGGAGCGCGAGCGCGTCACGCAGAAGAAGCGCCGCACCCACTGCCTGCGCGTTTCGCTGGTGGGCTACACGAACGCGGGCAAGTCCACCGTGATGAACGCGCTCACGGATTCCGAACTGCTCGTGGAGGACCGCCTGTTCGCCACGCTGGATTCCACCACGCGGCTGCTGGAAGAAGGCTCGCGCCCCAAGGTGCTGCTCTCGGACACAGTGGGCTTCATCCGCAACCTGCCGACCGAACTCATTGAGGCCTTCAAATCCACGCTGGAAACCGTCCGGGACGCCGATTTGTTGCTGCATGTCGTGGATGCCAGTGATGATTTCGAGGCGCACCTCCGCACCACTCGGCAAGTGCTGGATGACCTTGATGCCAACTGCATTCCCGTGCAGATCGTCTTCAACAAGACCGATCAGGCGGACCCGCTGCGGCTTGGAATGCTGGAGCGGCTTTATCCGGATGCGGTGTTTGTTTCTGCCCTCAATGGTGGAGTCTCTCAGCTTCAGGAGCGCATCCGGGCGTTCTTCGAGCAGCGTATGAAAACCGTCACCATCCGGCTCGACTACCAGCATTCACAGCGGCTTTCGGACATTTACGAGTGGAGCCGCGTGGATGAAATTGACTACCGCGAGGAGGGCATCCAGATGACGCTGACCTCGCTTCCGGGCTACCTCAATCGGCTGCGAAGCCACCTCGCCCCCAACTTCACGGAACTCCCCATATGAGCCACCGCATCGGCCTTGCCCAAGTCAACGCCCGCGACGACGTGCAGGCGAATCTCGACACCGCCCGCGAGTTGGTGCGCCAGGCCAGTGCCGAAGGGTTGTCGTTGATCGCGTTCCCGGAAATGTTCCTCTATGTGGGCAACGACCGCGCCGAAAAGTTCCGGCTCGCCCAGACCATCGAGGGAGGCTTCGTGCAGCAGTTTCAGGAAGAAGCCCGCGCCCACAACATCTCCATCCTGATCGGCAGCCTCTACGAAACCCACCCGGAAGAGGACGATCGCGTGTTCAACACCTCCGTGCTGCTGGACCGTGACGGGGAAATCCGGGCCGTCTATCGCAAGATTCACCTCTGCGACATTCCCGTTCTCAACAACATCGAATCCCGGCACATCGCTCCGGGAAACGAGGTGGTCGCGGTGGACCACGAAGTGGCCCGGCTCGGCCTCACGATCTGCTACGATTTGCGCTTTCCCGGACTCTATCAGGCGTTGGCACGGCGCGGGGCCGAACTGATTTTTGTGCCGTCGGCGTTTTTCATGGAAACCGGAAAGGACCACTGGCTGGCGCTGCTGCGGGCGCGGGCCATCGAGAATCAGGTGTACATCGCCGCCCCCGCGCAGTGGGGCTGGCACCACGGACGCCGCTCCTCCTTTGGCAACACCGTCCTCATCGACCCGTGGGGCACCGTCCTCGCCCACGCCCCGGAGCGCACCGGACTGATCAGCGGCACGATTGACCTCGATCACCTGCGCGACTTCCGCAGCCGCCTGCCCGTCAACGACCAGCAGCGCCCGGAGTACTACCACTGATTGTAGTCACTCCAGCTCAGGAAGTCTGGCTCTGAACAGAAGTAAGACCGGCCAGGGGAGCGCTGAGTGTTCAGCGGAAGAAGGATTCGCCAAGCTGACCTCCGAAAACGATTTCTTCCAAGGACTTGCGGGTGCGTGGAGCAAGTTCTTTTTCTCGCAGGTTTTCAGTTAGTGACTCCGGATCACCCGGATACCCGAGGGCGAGCATCGTCACGGGATCATGCGTGTCGGGCAGCGCAAAACTCTCCCGTGCGTTGTCTCTGGAAAAGCCAGCCATCAGGTGTGCCTGCAAGCCAAGTATGGTTGCTTGGTTGAGCAGGTTGCCGAGTGCGAGGCCGACATCGTGTGCGGCATAGCGGTTGGGCTTGCCGTTGTGCACAAAGTTGAGTTCCGCGAGCGCCAGCATCAACACTGGAGCTTTCGCAGCCCACGCTTGGTTTGCGGGAACGAGGCACTCACTCAGTTTCTGGAAAGTTTCCGAGTTGTCCTGCGTCCCCACAATGAACGACCACGGCTGGGCGTTGTAGCACGATGGTGCCCAGCGGGCCGCTTCCAGCAGTTGCCGGAGACGGTCCTGCAAAACCGGGGTTGTGGCAAATGCACGGGGACTCCAACGTCGAGAAATGGATGCGATGAGGGGGATTTCAGTGACTGCGGGTTTTTCCATTTAAATGTTTCAGAAAGGGTTCAAGAAAGTTCAAAGAGGAGGAACTCGCTCGGTTTGGAAGCTAGGACTTGCAGTTGATCTTCCTCGCTGACTGCGGCTCCGTCTCCGGCTTGGAGTGAGGTTCTGTTGAGCGAAAGTTCCCCTCGTATCATTTGCACCCATGCATGACGTTTTGGCGGTAGAGTGTAAGTGAGTTTTTGATTCTCCTCAAGAATCCCCGCATACAGCCGGGCATCGGAATGCATGGTAAGGGCTCCACCTTTGCCTTCCGGAGCAACCATCAGTCCGAGGTTTCCCGATTGAACCACATCTCGCACGAACCTCTGCTCGTAGCTTGGAGTGATCCCGCATTCCTTGGGCTCAATCCAGATTTGTAGCAGATGTGCAGGTTCGGAACCGGACGCATTGAATTCGCTGTGCTGGATTCCGGTTCCCGCGCTCATGCGCTGGAGTTCTCCGGGATGGATCACTTCCGAATTTCCCATACTGTCCCGATGCTCCAAGGCTCCGGAAATCATATATGTGATGATCTCCATATCCTGATGAGAATGGGTGGGGAATCCCCCATTGGGAGCAATGATGTCCTCGTTGATGACCCGTAGATTGCGGAAGCCCATGAACCGTGGATCATAATAACTGCCGAATGAAAAGCTGTGGTGGCTGTTCAGCCAGTCAGTCTGGATACGTCCCCGCTCCCCTGATTTGCGAAACTGAATCATTTGTGATTCCTAATCACTTGGACGTTTAAATTGCCGAAACTCCAACAGACGCATCTTCGCTCCTCCTCATACGGGGTTGCAGCAACGGGAGAAAGACATTGCGGTAACCGTTTGCCACAACCATTGCCAGCACAGCCAGCATGATCCCCACCGGAATACCGACTGGATCAAGAGACAGGTGAAAGTACAGAATATTGACAATGATCGGAGCCAGCACCACCAAAGCAAGCGGAGCAAAGAAACCCGAGATAAGTGCCAG
>CAZQXS010000089.1:4236-14937 GCA_964597275.1 uncultured Pseudomonadota bacterium
GCCACCCGGACGAAGATGCGGATGTGGTTGAGGTTCATTTGGAGTAATGCAGGATTGAGGTGTCTTTCCTGTGTGCTATCGTACTGTTCTGAACCTGCAAACTCAACTAGAGCAAACTCACATGGACGCATTTCTCTGCGACGCCGTTCGCACTCCGATTGGCCGCTACGGCGGTGCCCTCGCCTCCGTCCGCACGGACGACTTGGCCGCGATTCCGCTCAAAGCCTTGCAAACGCGCAACCCCGGCCTCGACTGGAGTGCAGTGGAGGACGTGATTCTCGGCTGCGCGAATCAGGCGGGAGAGGACAACCGCAACGTCGCTCGCATGGCCACCCTGCTTTCCGGGTTGCCGCAGTCCATTCCCGGTGCGACGGTCAACCGCCTTTGCGGCTCCGGCATGGACGCGATTGGCACGGCGGCCCGCGCCATCCGCGCTGGAGAGGCGCACCTGCTGCTCGCCGGAGGAGTCGAGAGCATGAGCCGCGCTCCTTTCGTGATGGGCAAGGCGACCGCTGCGTTTTCCCGCAACGCCGAGGTCTTCGACACCACCATCGGCTGGCGCTTCGTCAATCCGCTCATGCAAAAGCAGTACGGCATTGACTCCATGCCGGAAACCGGAGAGAACGTTGCCGAGCAGTTCGGGATTTCCCGCGAGGCTCAGGACGCCTTTGCATGGCGCTCCCAGCAAAAAGCAGGGGCGGCGCAAGCCTTCGGACGGTTGGCCGAGGAAATCGTGCCCGTCACGATCCCGCAACGCAAGAGCAATCCCGTCGTGGTCGAGCAGGACGAGCATCCGCGTCCGGACACCAAGCTGGAAAAACTCGCGTTGCTGCCCACGCCCTTCCGCGAGAACGGCACCGTCACCGCTGGAAACGCCTCTGGGGTCAACGACGGAGCCTGCGCGGGAATCGTCGCCTCCGAGCAGGCGCTCAAGGATCACGGCCTCACGCCGCTCGCCCGCATCGTCGGCATGGCAACCACCGGACTCGAACCGCGCATCATGGGCTTTGGTCCCGCGCCCGCCTCCAAAAAACTGCTCGCCCGCCTCGGCCTCACGCTGGCGCAGATGGATGTGATTGAACTCAACGAAGCTTTCGCCAGCCAAGGGCTTGCGGTGCTGCGTGACTTGGGGATTGCGGACGACGCGGACCACGTCAACCCCAACGGTGGGGCCATCGCGCTGGGGCACCCGCTCGGCATGTCCGGGGCACGGCTGGTGACGACCGCCGCCTACGAACTGCGCCGCCGCCAAGGACGCTACGCGCTCTGCACCATGTGCATCGGTGTCGGGCAGGGCATTGCGCTGGTGATCGAGCGAGCTTGACTGAGGCTCAACAAAAAGCCACGGATCACGCAGATCAAAAAAAGGGAGCCACGGATTGCGCGGATGACCACGGATCAAACATCCGTGAAAATCCGTGGCAAGCTCTCTCCGTTCGTCCTGAGCCTGTCGAAGGGCGAACCCCGCTCATGCTTCGACACGCTCAGCACGAACGGGGTTTTGGCAATCACACAGCATTCCAACAGCCCTGAAACCTCCGTGAAAATCCGTGGCAAACCCTTTCCTCCGATGTTGTCATTCTCGCGCAGGCGGGAATCCAGCCACACGTCCGCTTGCTCTGGTTTTCAGGTCTGCGATCCATTTCGCTCGGAATGGCACGAGAGGAACCGCCATTTACAACGCCCATTACCTGCCTCAATGGACAAACCCCGTAACCGTATATTGAGAAAACAACTATCTTTCCATAAATTGATAGTTGTTCGTCAGCCATGAAGCTTCACAAATATGACCGATGAGGTGTTCGAGTTTTGAAACCGGATTGTTGATTTTGATTATTTGATCAAGATTTATTGGGTTTATGAGGGTTTCGTTTGTAGATATGATGTGAGTCATTAATTCCTTAGAAACACGATTGATGCTCTCTTTATCATAGAAGGTGGTGTTACTTACAAAAACCCTTTGATAATAGGAAGTTAATCCGATTTTTAATTCTTGAGATCCAGTGAATTCACTACTGTTATAATCCGTTATTGAAACGTTGTGAATGATCGTATCATAAGGAGTCGATTGATTGGATTCAAAATCAATGTGCAGGAAGGCAAGCCTTCCTTGTTCATCGTAGGTTATGTTGTTTCTGCAATCCTTTCGTTTCCCGTTGACGATTTTTGTTGATGGAATAAATGGCATATTAATCAAGGGGATTTTGATTGTCTTTTTAACGATCTGGTGATTTTTTGCATAAGAACTCAATTCGTGTCTTTCATAAAACAATGGGGCGGAGTAATAAACATCAGGACAATCTAATGATAGCTTCTTTAATGTGTTATGTTGATGATTTGTTAAATGAAAAATGTAATAAGGTTTCTTATGGCAATCATAGAATCTTTTATTAGATCCGTATCTTTTATTGTTAAAACGACTTACCTTATGTTGAAAAAATACGGAATAATTTCGACCAGATTCTCCTAATGAAAACCTTACATCATAGCCTGATTTTCTTTCCTGCCTTGTAGTTGGAATGTCAGGATGTGTGACAAGATAGAGGTTGAAAATATCACAAAATTCTGTATTGAAGCAATATTCAAATATTCTTTCATGGATGCTGGGTTCCATCTTTACTTACATGATTTATTGATTCGAGTTACATCCAGTCGCAAGCCGACTCTTATGGAAAGAGTCACGCAACCTTAGCGTGTTTCGATGAAAAGGCAAGAGGAAGCGTATGCCAGAGGCACCCCTTGGCTAAGTGGCGAGAGCATTAGGAATCCGGAAGCAGAGCCAGCCCGCCTGCGCCGATGAGCAGGCTGCCGCCCACGCGGTTGAGGCGTTGCTGGGTGGTGGGGTTGCGGAACTGATTCCGGAGTCGGCTGGCGAGCCAAGCGTAGCCGAAGGCGTTGAGCAGGGCAAAGCCCAAGAAAGTGCCGCCGAACAGCAGGATTTGTGGCAGGAACTCGGCTTGGGGGTCAAGAAACTGCGGGACGAAGGCGAGGAAGAAGACGATGCTTTTCGGGTTGAGCGCGGTCGTCACCCAGGTGTGCCGAAGCATCGTCCGTTGGGATTGGGAAGCGGTGTCGATTTCGGAGAGTTCCAGCGGCTGGGGCGGGGTGCGCCAAAGCTGGATTCCGAGGTAAACGAGGTAGGCCGCGCCCGCCCACTTGAAAACGGCAAAGAACGCGGCCACGGTTTGCAGCAGCACGCCCAGCCCGACGAAGGAAAACACCATCGCCGTCAAGTCGCCCAAGCCCACGCCGATCACCAGCGGCACGGTGGCCATGCGTCCGTGGCTCAGGGAGTAGGCGACCACCAGCAGGATGGTCGGCCCCGGAATCAGCAGCACCACTTGGGCGGCGAGCGCAAAGGCCACCCACGTTTCCAGCGCCACCTCAGTCCCCGATCAGCCAGGTGCTTGCGTAGTCCGGATTTTCCAGATCGAGCGCGGCCTGAGTGAGCCGCAATGGACGGAAGGTGTCAATCATCACGGCGATTTCCTCGGTGCCTTCCTTGCCGATGGAAGCTTCGATGGTGCCCGGATGCGGGCCGTGCGGCAGTCCCGCCGGATGTAGCGAAAACGCGCCGCGCCCCACGCCCTTGCGACTCATGAAGTTCCCCTCGGCGTAGTACAGCACCTCGTCGGAATCAATGTTGGAGTGGTGGTACGGGGCCGGAATCGCAAGAGGATGGTAGTCGAACTTGCGTGGCACAAAGGAGCAGACCACGAAATTGTGCGCCTCGAAGGTTTGATGCACGGGCGGCGGCTGGTGAACGCGCCCCGTGATCGGCTCGAAGTCGTGGACCGAGAACGCATACGGGTAGAGGCAGCCATCCCAGCCCACGAGGTCGCAGGGATGGTTGCGGAAAATGTAAGGATGCACCCAGCCGTCCTTGCGGATGCGTACCTCGTGCTCGCCGCGCTCGGCGTTCGGCTTCCGAAACTCCGGAGGGCGCAAGTCGCGTTCGCAGAAGGGACTGGTTTCAAGAAACTGCCCGGTGGCGGTGAGGTAGCGCTTGGGAAACTTGACGGGGGAAAGGCTTTCCACCACGAGCAGGCGCGGCGGTTCGTCCTCGTCGGCAAACACCCAGCGGTGTGGAACGGTGCGCGGCACCACCACATAATCCCCGGACTGCACGGCGAGGTGCCCGAAGGGGCTTTCCAGCACCCCGGAGCCGTCATGCACGAACACCAGTTCGTCCGCCTCGGCGTTGCGGTAGAACCACGACATCGGCTCGGTGGGGCGGCACAGCCCGATGCGCAGGTCCGAGTTGCCCAGCAGAATCTTGCGCCCGGAGAGCCAGTCCCCGCCGGGAGCGAGGTCCGCACCGTTCACCAGACGGTGCTGCGCCGCCGCGTCCGTGGCGTACTCCACGGCATAACGCTGCGCCTCCTCAATGCGCACCACCTCGGTGGGCGGATTCGTGTGGTAACACAGCGAGGACTCTGCGCTGAATCCCTCCGCGCCGATCAGTTCCTCTCCGTAAAGCGCCCCGTCCGGACGCCGGAACTGCGTGTGTCGCTTGGGCGGCACTTGGCCGCGTTCGATGTAGTAGGGCATGGCTTGACTCGGTTTACTTCTGGTACTGCCGCACCTCTTGGTCAATGGCTCCGAAGAGGCTGTTTCCGGACACATCCAGCATCTCGATGCGCACACGATCTCCAAAGCGCATGAAGGGTGTGGTCGGCTTGCCGTCGCTGATGGTTTCCAGCATGCGACGTTCCGCCAGACACGACGATCCCGCGCTGCGGTCCACGTTGGAGACGGTTCCAGACCCAACGACCGCCCCTGCCCGCAAGTTGCGGGACTTGACGGAGTGGGCCACGAGTTGAAAGAAATTGAAGGTCATGTCCACTCCGGCATTGGGCTGTCCGAAGACTTCCCCGTTGAGCCGGGTTTCCAGCGGCAGATGCAGCTTGCCGCCCTGCCAGACATCGCCCAATTCGTCGGGCGTGAGCGCGACCGGACTGAAGGCCGTCGCGGGCTTGGACTGGAAGAAGCCAAAGCCCTTTGCCAGTTCCTGCGGCACCAAGCCCCGCAGCGAAACGTCGTTGACCAGCATCACCAAGCGGATGTGCGGCTCGCACTCCTCCGGGCTGGAACCCATCGGCACGTCTCCGGTGATGACCGCAATCTCGGACTCGAAATCAATGCCCCAGTCCTCCGAGGCGAGTTCGATGGGATCGCATGGCCCGATGAAGTCGTCGCTGCCCCCTTGGTACATGAGCGGGTCGGTCCAGAACTCCGGGGGCATTTCCGCGCCACGCGCCTTGCGGACGAGTTCCATGTGATTGACAAACGCGCTGGCATCCGCCCACTGGTAAGCGCGGGGCAGGGGGGCTTCGCACTGCGCAGGATCAAAGGCTTCCCCTGCCGCAGGGTCGGAGTGCAGTCGGTCGGAAAGCCGGGCGAGTTCCGGAGCCGCACCCATCCAGTCGTCCATTGCGGCCTGCATCGTTTTCGGGTGGTCCGAGCGCAGGCAGCGGCTGAGATCGCGGCTGACGACGGCGAGTTGGCCGTCGCGGGTTCCGTCTTTGAGGGTGGCGAGTTTCATTGCTGCAACGCCTCCCACATGTCTTGATCGCGCTGGGCTGTCCAGACCCGCGGATGGTCAATGCCGTTGGACTCGTCGTAGGCGCGGGCCACGTTGAACGGCAGGCAGTGTTCGTAAATCGCATAATCCGAATACTTGGGATCACATGCTTCGCGGCAGGCGGCAAAGGCATCCTTGAGCGGCCAGCCCTTGGCGGCGGCGGCGGCCACGGGCGTGTAGGTGTCCGTCAGGAACGACTGCGTGAGGTGGATTGCCTCGGACACCATGTCCGGGGTCGTGAGCGCGTCGCCGCGTCCGGGCACGAGTGCCTGCGGGTTGAAGCCCTTGAGCTTGCCGATGGTTTCTGGCCAGTCGCGGAAATGGGCGTCGCCGCAGTAGCACGCGGAGTGGAACTCCACCGTGTCGCCCGAAAACATCACGCCGGAATCCGGAATCCAGACCACCGTGTCACCCGCCGTGTGCGCCCGCCCAAGGTGCATGATCTCCACGCGGCGTTTGCCGAGGTACACCGTCATCTTGTTCGTGAAGGTGAGGGTGGGCCATGTCAGCCCCGGAATCGAATCCGCCGCCTGAAACAGACGCGGGAAGCGTCCGTATTCGCTGTCCCAGTCCTCCTGTCCGCGCTCGTGAATCAGCGAGTGGGTGGCCGCCGAGGCGATGATCTGCTCCGGCTGGTACGCCACTGCGCCCAGCACGCGCACGGCGTGGTAGTGGCTCAGCACGACGTACTTCACGGGCTTGTCCGTCACCTCGCGGATGCGCGACAGCACCTCCTGCGCCATCACGGGCGTGGCCTGCGTGTCGATCACCATCACTCCGTCGTCTCCGACGATGATGCCTGTGTTCGGATCGCCCTCGGCGGTGAAGGCATACAGCCCCTCGCCCAACTGCGTGAAACTGATGGTCTTGGCCTCAAGGTCGCCCTGCGAGGCAAATGCTTTTTTGGACATGCGTTCTCTATCGAATGTGGTTAGGTTGGCATTACAGGTTACAGATTACCAAAACAAGTTCAATGATCCAAGGGATTGCGGGCGATCCGCATGGCCTCGGACAGCACGGCCCGGTCGCCAATGTGATTGGCGAGCAACAGGATCAAGCGGGCGTTGGCCTCGCGGCTTTCGGACTCGCTGAGGCCGTCGTGCATGTGGATGAGTTCGTTGTAGAAACCGTCCGGATCGTCAAATCTTGGGTCGAGGTTCAGAGACATTATGAAGCTCACTTAGTTGCAAGTCGCGGTGTTTAGGGCCGTCCGGATTGCGTCGAGGTCAAACCGTTTCCAGCGGGCGGTGACGTGTTGGTCCGGGCGCAGCAGGTAGGCGGTCCCGGCTTGGGCATCATAGCGCATGGCTACGAGTCCTTGCGAGTCAAACACACGCGCCTCTGGAACTCCGGGGGTCAGCCCCAACACCAAGGGGCACACAGGAATGTCGTTTTCCTGCAAGGGCAGGAAGTCTTGCCGTAGCGCTTCTGGAGCGGGGCCATCCGTGAAGTAGAGCAGTGTGAACTCGCCCTTGAGTTGGTCGAGCAACCAGCGTTCGCCGTCTGGGGTCTGCACTGGAGCATCCACTGCCGGGGCACCGGGCAGTAGCTTGCCGGACCACGCATCTCCGTCCGGAGTGTTCAAGGCGGACTCGCGGTGGATCGTCGGCACGGACAGCCTGCCGCTGTTGATGAAGGGTCGGGCGAACTTGTGGTTTGGGGCTAGCGACAGCACCGCGTTGCGGAATGCGAGGCTGACCTCGCCCTTGGGTGCGATGAAGTCGGTGCTTTGCGTGGAGTGCCGGATGTTTTCGTCGGCGGCGTAGGTGCGTTCGGCGTGGTAGCTGTCGAGTAGCGTTTCCGGAGCAAGTTCGTTGAGGACCAGCTGGAGCTTCCACGCCAAGTTTTCCGCATCCTGAATCCCGCTGTTCGCGCCCCGCGCTCCGAAGGGCGAGACCTGATGCGCCGCATCCCCCACGAACAACACGCGCCCATGCCGAAAATCGCGGATGCGTCGGCTTTGGAAACGATAGACGCTGATCCACTCCAAATCCGGTTCGATGTTGTCACCAAGCATCCCGCGCACACGCCGCATCACGTTCTCCACGCGCATTTCCTCCTCCGCATCAGCCTCTGGGCCAATCTGGAAGTCGAGCCGCCACACATCGTCCGGCTGCATGTGCAGCAGGGCGGAATCGGCATCCGTGAACGTCGGGGCAAACCAGAAGCGGCGCACGGGCGGCAGGTCGCTCTTGGTCTTGATGTCTGCAATCAGGAATTGGTCGTCAAAGGTGCGTCCCTCGAATTCCAGCCCCAGCGTCTTTCGGCAAAAGCTACGGGCACCGTCGGCGGCGATCAGCCAGTCGCAATCGAGTGGATAAGAGCCGTCCGGAGTGCCCACCGTGAGGCGTACTCCGTCTTTGTCAGAAGCGATGCCCTGCAACTCGTTGGACCAGCGCAGGTCAATGAACTCCTCCAGTTCCTGCGCCCGGTCAATGCCGTACAACTCCATGTAGTACTGCTGGAGGTTGATGAAGGCGGGAAACTGGTGGCCGTCTTCCGGAAGCAGGTCGAACTCGAAGACCTGATCGTCCTCGAAGAACACCTTTCCGGTTTTCCAGGTCACGCCCTTGTCGAGCAGGCGTCGGCCAATCCCCAGCCGCTCGCAGACCTCCAGGGTGCGCTTGGCAAAGCAGATGGCACGGGAGCCGTCGCTGATCGTATCCAGCACCTCCAGCAAGACCACCGGAACCCGCTTGAGCGCCAAGTCAATCGCCAAGGCTAACCCAACAGGTCCAGCCCCCGCGATCACCACGGGATGCCGGGCGGGACTCGCGGAGTCCTGATCCGGACTGCGGCGGTACTCGTATTGTGGGTATTCGTAGGGCATCTATCTCATTTGCGCAAAATATTTGGAAGCGGCTTCCTCGTGTGCTGTAAGTCCGTCCTCCCCGTTCGTGCTGAGCTTGTCGAAGCACGGACGGTGTTCACTCTTCGACAGACTCAGGGCGAACGGAAAGTATGAAACCACGGCATTGCATCAACCACTCTCGTCTCCCTTGGGTTTCTGGGCAACCAACGTGAGAATCGTGTAAACGGCCACCGTCTCGTTTTTCTGGTTGGTCACCTCCACATCCCACGAGACCACGCCCTGCGGCACCTCACCTTCGCGGGGCGGCTTGGGAGCCTTGGTCTTGCAAGTGAGCTTGGCCTGAATCGTGTCGCCAATGTAAACGGGCTGGGTGAAGCGCAGGTTTTCCAGTCCGTAGTTCGCCAAAACCGGACCCGGCGCGGGATGCACAAACAGTCCGGCGGCAGCAGACAGCACGAAGTAGCCGTGCGCCACACGACGCTCGAACACAGGCGATTCCTGTACGGCGATCTCGTCCACATGCGCGTAAAACCAGTCGCCGCTCAGGGCCGCAAATCCAACAACATCGGCTTCCGTGACGGTGCGGCGGTGCGTCACCAGCGTTTCGCCAATTACCAATTCGTCAAAGTGCTTGCGGAAGGGATGCACTTGGTCCTGTGGCTGGGCGGCCCCTTTGGTCCACTCGCCCGTGATGCTCGTCAGTGTGGTGGGTGATCCCTGAAGCGCGGTGCGCTGCATGTAGTGCAACACCCCTCGTGCGCCGCCCATTTCCTCGCCGCCTCCGGCGCGTCCGGGGCCGCCATGCACGAGGGTCGGCAGCGGTGATCCGTGTCCGGTGGATTCCGGGGCGCTTTCGCGGTTGAGGACCAGCACACGCCCGTGGTGCGGGGCGATGCCCAGCACGAGCTTGCGGGCAGTCGCATCGTCTGCCGAAACCACCGAGCCGACGAGACTGCCTCCGCCTTTGGCTGCAAGTTGAATGGCTTCGTCGAGGTCGCTGTAGGGCATCACGGTGTTGACTGGGCCAAACGCCTCGAGTTCGTGAACCGAATCGGTTTGCAGCGGTTCCGCGCAGTAGAGCAGGGTCGGTTCGCAAAAAGCTCCCTTCGCACGATCCGCGCCCACGATCTCGAAATCTTCACGTCCCCCAAACACTAGTTCGGTGCTTTGCCGAAGCTCGGCCACGCGCTCCCGGACTTCGCGGACTTGATCCATGCCCGCCAAGGTGCCCATGCGCACTCCCTCGGAATCCGGATGGCCCACCCGAACGGTCGCTAGCCGCTGCTTGAGCGCGTCAATCACGGGCTGCGTCATGCCCTCCGGCACAATCGTGCGGCGGATCGCGGTACATTTTTGCCCGGCCTTGGAGGTCATCTCGCGAGCGACCTCCTTGATGAAGATCGTAAATTCCTCGCTGTCCGGAGTCACGTCCGGGCCGAGGATGATGCAGTTGAGCGAGTCGGCCTCCATGCTGAAGCGGATCGCGTTTTCCACGATGTTCGGGTGGCTTTTGAGCTTGCGTCCCGTGGTTGCTGATCCGGTGAATGTCACCACGTCCTGACTGCCCAAGTGGTCGAACAAATCGCCCACCGAGCCGCAAATGAGTTGCAACGCACCTTCGGGAAGCAGGCCGGATTCGACCATCGCCGCCACCATTTTCTCGGTGAGGTAACTGGTCTGGCTGGCGGGCTTGACGATAGCGGGCATTCCGGCAAGGAAGGTGGTGGCCAGTTTTTCCAGCATGCCCCAGCACGGGAAGTTGAAGGCGTTGATGTGAACCGCCGCGCCTTCCAGCGGGGTGCAGATGTGCCGCCCGATGAAACTGCCGGACTTGGAAAGCGGCGAAACGTCGGATTCCACATGGAAGGTTTCGTTGGGAAACTCGCGCCGTCCGATCCCGGAGTAGGCGAAGAAGGTGCCGATGCCGCCTTCGATGTCCACCCACGAATCGGCCTTGGTCGCCCCGGTTGCAGTGGAGAGCGCGTAAAACTCGTCCTTGCGGCCCATCAGGTACTTGGCCATGTCCTTGAGCAACAGGGCACGTTCGTGGAAGGTCATCCCCCGGAGCGCGGAGCCGCCGACGGTGCGAGCATGGTGGAGCATCGCCGCAAAGTCCAGCCCCCGGCTGGTGACCTCCCCAATCGACTCCCCGGTGACGGCGTGATGGACGACCTGCCCGGCACCTTCGCCTTCAACCCATTTTCCGAGAGCGTAGCTTTTGATTTTTTGCATTTGATTCAGCCTTTAGGACGTTGGTCCACAATGCGGCGGGCTTTGCCCATCGAACGCTCGACCCCGCCCACGG
>CAZQXS010000090.1:0-10103 GCA_964597275.1 uncultured Pseudomonadota bacterium
GCTACTCCGGGCGCATGGTGGGGAAGAGGATCACGTCGCGGATGGTGTACTGCCCGGTGAGCAGCATGACCATGCGGTCCATGCCGATGCCGATGCCGCCCATCGGAGGCATGCCGTACTCCATCGCCCGCAGGTAATCTTCGTCGAGCGGATGGGTTTCGGCCTCGCCGCCGCGTCCGCGCTCGACCTGCTCCTCCATCAGGCGACGCTGCACCACGGGGTCGTTGAGTTCGGAGTAGGCGTTGGCCATTTCCCAGCCGTTGATGAACGCCTCAAAGCGCTCGATCAGTTCCGGGTTGCTGCGGTGGGATTTGCAGAGCGGGCTGGTCTCCTTGGGGTGGTCCGTGATGAAGGTGGGCTGGATCAGTTTCGGTTCGCAGGTTTCCTCGAAAACCAGTTGCATCGCCAGCCCCCGGTTCCAGCCTCCGTCCAATTCCCAGCCCCGCTGGGCGAGCAGGTTCTGGAGTTCCTCGTCGCTCATTCCGGAAATGGCAATTCCGCCCAGCGACTCAATCGCCTCGGCCATCGTCATGCGCTGCCACGGAGCCTTCACGTCAATCGTCTTGCCGTCGTACTCGAACTGCGTGGTGCCGTTTAACGCGAGGGCGCAGCGGCTGTAGATCTCCTCGCAGTGCCGCATCATCGTGGTGTAGTCCACGTTGGCCTGATAAAACTCCAGCATCGAGAACTCCGGGTTGTGCGTGCGGTCAATGCCCTCGTTGCGGAAGTCCTTGACGAATTCAAAGACCGCATCGAAGCCCCCGGCGATGAGACGCTTGAGGTAGAGTTCGTTGGAGATGCGCAGGTAAAAGGTCTGGTCCAGCGCGTTGTGATGCGTGGTGAACGGAGTCGCGTTGGCTCCACCGTAAACCGCCTGAAGCGTAGGGGTTTCGACCTCCAGCATCCCCTGCTCGGCAAGGTAGTTCCGGGTCGTCTGGAAAATTGTGTTGCGCTGCAGAAAGACTTGCGCGACCTCCGGATTCAGCGCCAAGTCCACATACCGCTGGCGGTAGCGGAATTCCTTGTCCGTCACCTCGTCGTGGACGATGCGCTCGCCGTCCTTTTCCTCAACCTTGGGAACCGGCATGGGACGGATTGCCTTGGAGAGCAACATGACCTCCTGCGCCCGCAGCGTCAGTTCTCCCGTCTTGGTGCGCATCATCGTTCCGGTGATGCCCAGAAAGTCGCCGATGTCGCACAAACCGAATTGCTCGAACCCGGAATCGCCCACCTCGTCCTTGCGAACGTAGATTTGGAGGCGTTGATGCTGCGCCTGCACATTTCCGAACATCGCCTTGCCCTGCCCCCGAACCGCCATCAGCCGCCCCGAAAGCCGAACCTGCGCTCCGGATTCCAGCAGGGCGTCCCCCTGCTCCTGAAGTTCCGGAACGGTGTGGGTGCTGTCGAACGAATAGGGGTAAGGCTCCACTCCGAGTTCCCGGAAACGGGCGAGCTTGTCGAGGCGGGTTTGGCGCTGATCGGAAGAGTCCTGCATGGTGTGGTGGAACGGGATTTTGTTCAGTGTGAAAATGTTCAAATTACGCGAATCCGCCCACACCCACAATGCAATTGTCGGAAGTGTTGTGGTTGCCCGCCGTTCCCTTATACTGAATCCGGCACCTCACCCTGACCAACCCGGAGGCTTCATGGACCCCAGCCAGTATCATCAGGAATATCGAGCCTACATGGAGTTCGCGCTCCAGCGCTTCCTCATCGAACAGCGCGGCTTCACGGAATACGACGCGAAGACCAAGGTGATGCAGGACTTCGAGGAAGTCGAGCGCGAAGCCCGCGCCGCTGGATACCTCTGATTTTCCCACTTCTTGCCCCACTTTCCCGCCTCGTTAGCACTCATCGGAGTTAAGTGCTATTTTTTTCTTGAGGATGCTTCGGGAATGCGGTAACATTTTGTTATCTTGGAACCGCCGGAGCATTGTGACCCGG
Source organism: uncultured Pseudomonadota bacterium (assembly GCA_964597275.1). GTDB lineage: Bacteria > SAR324 > SAR324 > SAR324 > NAC60-12 > UBA8110. The sequence continues at coordinate 1,945 of CAZQXS010000090.1, forward strand.
CAGCTTCTTCAGAGTGTTCAGCGCCCTTCCGGGCCGTTGGACCCCTTTCCAAAACCCAGATTCCGAAAGGAGAACTATGATTCGTCCACTGCAAGACCGCGTGCTGGTCAAGCGGATCGAGGCCGACGAGATGACGGCTGGTGGAATCATCATTCCGGACACCGCCAAAGAGAAGCCCCAAGAGGGGGAAGTCGTTGACGCAGGTCCGGGCAAGCGCCTCGACAATGGCTCCGTGCAGGAGATGAGCGTCAAGAAGGGCGACAAGATTCTGTTCAGCAAGTATGGCGGAACGGATGTGACCATTGATGGTAACGACTACCTGATCATGCGCGAGGACGACATCCTCGGCGTGGTGGTCTGATCCCCTGAGCTACTCATCAACTCCTAAACTGAAAAGTCAAAATGGCTGCAAAACAAGTAACCTTCTCGTCGGAGAACCGCGAGAAACTGCTGAGCGGCGTCAATGCCCTGGCCAACTCGGTCAAGGTGACGCTGGGTCCGAAGGGCCGCAACGTGCTCATCGAGAAGTCCTTTGGCGCCCCGCTGGTGACCAAGGACGGCGTGACGGTCGCCAAAGAGATCGAACTCGCCGACAAGCTGGAAAACATGGGCGCCCAGATGGTCAAGGAAGTGGCTTCCAAGACCTCGGACGTTGCCGGGGACGGCACCACCACCGCCACCGTGCTGGCGCAATCCATCGTCAGCGAAGGCCACAAGAACCTGGCCGCCGGTGCAAACCCGATGGACCTCAAGCGCGGCATTGAAAAGGCCGTGGCCACCGCTACCGAGGAACTGCGCAAAATCTCCAAGCCGGTTTCCGGCTCCAAGGAGATTGCTCAGGTCGGCACCATCTCCGCCAACAGCGACACCACGATCGGCGACATCATCGCCGAGTCCATGGAGAAAGTCGGCAAGGATGGCGTGATCACCATTGAGGAAGCCAAGAGCGCCGAGACCACGCTGGACGTGGTGGAAGGCATGCAGTTTGATCGCGGCTACCTCTCCCCCTACTTCGTCACCGACTCCGATCGCATGGAGACGGTTCTTGAAGACCCGTACATCATCCTCGTCGAGAAGAAGGTCAGCAACATGAAGGACCTGCTTCCGGCACTGGAGCAGATTGCCAAGACCGGCAAGCCCTTCCTGCTCATCGCTGAGGACGTCGAGGGCGAAGCCCTGGCCACCCTCGTGGTGAACAAGATCCGCGGCACCCTCAAGTGCGCCTCTGTCAAGGCACCGGGCTTCGGCGACCGCCGCAAGGCCATGCTGGAAGACGTCGCCATCCTCACCGGAGGAACGGTGGTGTCCGAGGACATGGGCATGAAGCTGGAAGACCTGACGCTCGCCAAGCTCGGCTCCGCCAAGAGCGTGGTGATTGACAAGGACAACACCACCATCGTGGACGGTGCTGGCGACAAGGACAGCATCAAGGGCCGCATCGGCCAGATCCGCGCTCAGATCGAAGAGACCACCTCGGATTACGACCGCGAGAAGCTGCAAGAGCGGCTGGCGAAGCTCGCCGGCGGCGTTGCCGTGATCAACGTTGGGGCGGCCACCGAGATCGAGATGAAGGAGAAGAAGGCCCGTGTCGAGGACGCGCTGCACGCGACCCGCGCTGCGGTTGAAGAAGGCATCGTTCCCGGTGGGGGCGTTGCGCTGCTTCGCAGCATTGATAGCGTGGCCAGCACGGTGGACAGCCTTGAAGGCGACCAGCAGGTCGGCGCCAACATCATCCTCAAGTCCCTCGAAGCCCCGCTGCGCCAGATCGTCGGCAACGCCGGACTCGAAGGTGCGCTGATCGTTGACAAGGTGAAGAACAGCTCAACCAACGAAGGCTTTGACGCTGCGAGCGAGAGCTATGTGGACATGATCTCGACCGGGATCATTGACCCGACCAAGGTGGTGCGCATCGCGCTGGAGAATGCCGCATCCGTGGCAGGTCTCGTGCTGACCACCGAAGCCGGAGTCCACGAGCTTCCGGAAGAAAAGAAGGACATGCCGGCAATGCCTCCGGGCGGCATGGACGGAATGGGTGGAATGGGCGGAATGATGTGATCATTCCGTTCAGGAATCCCTGAGCGCAAGGCGGGTTTGTCGAAAGGCAGGCCCGCCTTTTTTGTTTTGTGGGACTATTTGCGAAGCTCGCCAGCCTCCTGCACTTCCTTGCAGGAGATGCAGTAGGTCGTCACCGGGCGGATCTTGAGTCGCTCCACACCAATGTCCTCCCCGCATTCCTCGCAGGAGCCGAAAGAGCCGTCTTCGATGCGCTCCAGCGCCTCCTCGATCTTGCCCATCAGCTTGCGCTCCCGGTCGCGAATGCGCAACACCGTGATGTGTTCGGTTTCCATCGCGGCGCGGTCGTTGGGGTCGGGGTAGAGGGTGCTTTCCTCCTGCATGTCATGCAGGGTGCCTTCCGACTCGCCGAGGATTTCCTGTCGCTGCCCCTCCAACTGGGTGCGAAAATCTTCCAGATCTTGGTCTTCCATGGTTTTTCCGAAAGCAAAGGGGGCCGCATCCGGGTTGGGCGTCCCTGCACAACGAACCGCCACACCCCCTCAGTTCAAGTAGCCGACAGCATACGGGAAATGCACGAAGACGAAAAGCTCTTTGTGCATCGGGGCGGAAGGCTTCGTGCTAAAAATCCAGAAAAATGCGGTGATGAACCTGCTCGGCGTAGCGTTGGATGAGGTGATGCAACGCCGGAGTCAGCCCCTGTCGCGAGAGTTGGGTGGTGTCGTAAGTTCCCACACTTCCGGTTTCCACGGTCAGCCTTGGATCGTTCCAGAGGGTCTTGCGGTTGCGGCGGTCCTCCAGCACCACCTGCCCGCGCAGACGCAGGCCAATCCCGGCATCGGCTTCCGACCCCTGCTTGAACTCCTGCAAGCTGAGCAGGGTGATCGTGAGCGCCAGATCAGCGAGTTCAGGAGGCTTCAGCTTCAGCTTCTCGTTGGCGCGAAAGCGAGTGCGGAGTTCGGAGGCGAGGCGGGTTTCCAGCCCGGACTGATCCGTCCGGTTCTGCACGGGAAGCAGGGCGAGCGACTGGGCCTCTGCCGGAAGCGGGCGTGACCCGGCCTCGAAGTGGTAGCCGCATCCCGCAAGGGCCAGCCCCAGCAGCAGGCCAACAATGACCAGCCGCCATCGGCTCAGAAAGAGTAAGCTTGCTGAAATCCGGAACATCAGGCTCAGAGGTACACCAGCACGAGAACTCCGGTGTAGGAGTAGAGTTGCAGTCCGGCAGGAACGCGGGCCAGCTCGTAGCCCCCGAAAAAGCCGATCAGCGGGAACTCGCCCAGCACCTCCCGGATGGCTTCCGTGTCCACGTCCGAGCGGCCATACAGTGCCTCGCCGCGTGCCGCGCAGTTGAAGTACACCCCAAACGCCGGAGGTTCCGGCTCCTCCGCCTTGATGCGCTCCAGCATCCCGTAGAGGTCCTGCTCGGCAGTGACGGGACTGCGGTACGCAAAGGACACGACCATGCCTTCCTGCACGAGCTGCGGCACCTCCAGCCCCTGAGTGGGCACGTCAATGCCCGTGAGGTTGCGCACGAGCGCGGCATCCGCCGTGAACTCCGGGGTTTCCGGATCGAGCGGAAAGCTGAGCAGCAGGTGATGCGCGGCGGTTTCCAGACTGGTGAGGCCCAGCTCGGAGCCGACCGTGACAAACGCCTCCAGCGCCGGATGGTCGTCCAGCCGCACGATGAGGTTGTCCTTGACCTCGGTGATGAACATGGGATCGCCGAGCGGAACGCAGGACTGCGTGACCCCAACCCGGTAGCGCGGAACCCCCGTGAGCGCCAAGCCGCCGGCTCCGCACGTCACCGTGCCGCCCGGTCCAAACTGCACCGATTCCTGCATGCTCCCGTCGTCGCACGAGCCTGCGCCGAAGACCATCGGACGGGTCTTCGCGTAGTTCATGGTGTTGATGAAGTTGAAGGCCTGATTGCGGTAAACGTCTGGAAAGAGGAACACGAGCGGGTCGTCGTGAAAGCGCTCCAGCACTTCCTTGAGCTGCTGGTTGACGCTGGCGCTGTCCGGAAGCTCCTGGTATTTCGCAAAGGCCAGCGGCTGAAGCCCCGGCGTGTGCGCCAGCATCACGGCCAGTGCGGGAGCGCCCGTGGTTTCTCCCTCTCCGGTCAACACCCCCGCTCCACTGCATCCTGCGATCATGTGGCATCCGGTTTCCTCCACCAACTGGCTGCGGATTTGCTCGGCTTGCGGCAAGTGCGGGGCGGTGAAAAACACCAAGCCCCAGTCCACCTGTTGCAGTTCCGCATGGGTGAAGGCCGCCTGAAGCGCCTCTTCCAGTGCGCTCAGCGAATCCGGGTTCCGGGAGAGTCCAACGCCGATCTGGGCCACGGTGCAATTACGAGTCGTGTGAATGGAAAAGGGTTCAGGCTTGTGCTTCGGCTGGAAACCTTTAAGCTGGCTGCATTGCAGGATATCAACGGCCTCAGAGTGCCGCACCCCGCAGGAAACCGCAAGCATTCCCGTTTCATGACTGCTCTTTCAATCCGGAAACACCGCTGGTTTGCGCTCAGTCTGCTGGGCGGCTGGCTACTGACTTCGTGCAGCGAAGCCCCGCTTTGGAGCAACCAAGGCGACGCCTGCGTGTACGAATCCACAAAACCACCCTTGCGCCGCGTCGTCAACTATTCCGACAACGCACTCTGCGAGCGCAAACGTCCGGCACGGACTCCGCCCAACCCGCGAGTCCGCATGACCCAAGAGATGCCGGAATCGTGAATCCACGGAGTTTTCCAGCCCTTCTACAACTCCGACGACTCTTGCAATGAGCGAACCCCTTCCGAAGCACGCCCAGATTGTGGTGATCGGCGGTGGCATCATGGGGTGTAGCACCGCGTACCACCTCACGAAAAACGGCTGCTGCGACGTGGTCCTGCTGGAGCGCGCCAAGCTCACGAGCGGCACGACCTGGCACTCTGCCGCGCAGGTGCGGCAGCTTCGCTCCACTGAAAGCCTCACGCGGCTCGTGCAGCACAGCGTGGAACTCTATTCCTCGCTTGAGGCTGAAACCGGACAGGCCACGGGCTGGAAGCAGACGGGCAGCCTGAGCATCGCCACCAACCCCGACCGCCTCACGCACATCCGGCGGCAGGCGTCACTCTCGCGGGCCTTCGGAGTTGGTGCAGAGGAAATCCCGGTTTCGGAAGCGGCTGCAAAATGGCCGCTGATGCGCTCGGACGACGTGATCGGCGCGGTGCATTCGCCCTCGGATGGCCGGGTCAGCCCCAGCGACGTGTGCGCCGCGCTCGTCAAGGGGGCGACTTCGCGGAGCTTGCGTGTCTTCGAGGACACACCCGTGACGGGCATCCGCACGGAAAACGGACGGGTCGCCGCCGTGCAGACCGCGCAGGGCGAGATCACTTGCGAAACCATCGTCAACTGTGCCGGACTCTGGGGGCACCGGATTGCCGGCATGGCGGGAGTGTCCGCCCCGCTCCACGCCTGCGAGCATTTTTACCTGCTCACCGAGCCGATGGCCTCCGTCACCGGACCTCTGCCCACGCTCAGCGATCACGACGGCCACCTCTACCTGCGAGACGAAGGCGGGGGGTTGCTGGTGGGCTGCTTCGAGCCGAAGGGCAAGCCGCTCGACCTCGAACAACTTCCGGAGGATTTCGCCTTCGGTCTGCTTCCGGAAGATTGGGAACACCTCGAACCGATCCTCAATCACGCGCTGCATCGCATTCCCGAACTGGAGCAGACGGGCATGAAGCTGCTGCTCAACGGCCCGGAGAGCTTCACCCCAGACGACCGGTTTCTGCTGGGCGAATCCCCGGAACTGCGCGGCTTTTTCCTGGGTTGCGGGATGTGTTCGGTGGGCATCGCCACAGGCGGCGGAGCCGGACGCGCACTGGCCGAGTGGATTCTCGCCGGAGAGCCGTCGATGGACCTCTGGCCCGTGGACATCCGGCGCTTTCCTCCCGCACAAAATGCACTGCGCACCCTGCGGGAACGTGCCCCGGAAACGCTCGCCCTGCACTACGCCGTCAGCTTTCCCGGACGCCAGCACCAGACCGCCCGCAACCTGCGGCTCAGCCCGTTGCATTCCCGGCTTGCAGCCGCCGGGGCGGAGTTTGGCGCACGCATGGGCTGGGAGCGTCCCCGCTGGTTCAACCCGGAACAGCACCCCACCGCCCCTGAGTTGAGCTTTGGGAAACCGGGCTGGGATTCTCTTCACGCTGAGGAACACCGGGCAGCGCGTGAGGCCGTCGCGCTCTTTGACCAGTCCACCTTCGGAAAGCTGCTCGTGCAAGGGCGCGACGCGGAGACTGCGCTTCAGCGACTCTGCGCGAACGACGTTTCCAAGGCCGCCCGCCGTGTGGTGTATTCCGGAATGCTCAATCCGCAGGGCGGCTACGAAAGCGATCTCACGCTGATGCAGCTAGAGGCCGAAAGCTTTTTACTCATCACTGGAACCGGACAGCCCGTGCGGGACCGCGACTGGATTCGCCGCAACCTCCTGCCCGACGAACATGTCACGGTCGCTGACGTGACCAGTGCCCATGCCGTGATCAGCCTTGCCGGGCCAAACTCGCGGGAACTGTTGAACCGTGTCAGCCCGGATGATTTCTCCAGCACCGGATTTCCGCACTACACGCATCGCACGGTCGAAGTCGGCCCGGCCCTCGTGCGGGCGGCGCGGCTCTCCTACGTCGGGGAACTGGGTTGGGAACTCTACATCCCCAGCGAATCGGCAGTTCCGGTCTTCGATACGCTCTGCGAGGCTGGACGCGATCTCGGCCTCAAGCTCGCAGGCACGGAAGCCCTCGGTTCGCTGCGGACCGAAAAGGGCTACCGCGCCTGGGGGCATGAAATCGGCCCGGACGACACCCCCTTGCAGGCCGGGCTGGAGTTTGCGGTGCGCTTCGGCAAACCGGGATCGTTCATCGGCAAGGAAGCCCTGCTCCGGCAAAAAGCCCAAGGCGTGTCGCGGCGGCTGGTGTTGTTCACCCTCGCTGACCCCGAAGCGCACCCACACGGCGGAGAACCGATTTGGCGGCAAGACACGCTGGTGGGACGAACCACCTCCGGAGCCTTTGGGCACACGCTCGATTGCGCGGTGGCGATGGGCTACGTCCGGATCACCGAGGGCGGGCTGGACGCGATGCTGGACGCTGGCGGCTTCGAGGTCGAAATCGCCTGCGAGCGCTTTGCCGCACAGGCCTCGCTGGACGCGCCCTATGATCCCGAAAATGGCCGACCCCGGTTGTAGCTCCAGTAAAACCATCACCTGAAACAAATTTTGGTTGACTCAACCAAGGAGATCGGTTACATATTTTTTCAGTGGAGGTTCGCTTTCGGTTTTTGGGCGAGTTTCTGTTGAACCCTCCGCCTTTGGGCGGGCAATGAACCTTTTGCAAAGGAGCAAATGATGAGCAAGTGGATGAAGGCACTGTGGCGCACTTCGGTGATGGCCGCACTGGCCTCGGCGTTCACGCTGGGCAGCGCCGCCGTGGCGGGGCAATGCACGAACGACGTGTGGAACAAGGTGATGAAGCGCGGCAAGATCGTGGTGGGCGTGAAGGCCGACTACAAGCCGTGGGGCTACCGCAGTTCCAGCGGCGAACTGGTGGGCATGGAGATTGACATGGCGAAGGACGTGGCCGCCGCCATGAACGTGGACTTGGAAATGGTTCCGGTCCAGTCCTCGAATCGTATGCAGTTCCTCAATCAGGGCAAAATTGACATGATGATCGCCACCATGTCCGACCGCCTGGACCGCCGCAAGATTGTCGGCATCACCCAGCCGAACTACTACACGTCCGGAACCAACGTGATGTCTCCGAAGGCGCTGGGCCTGACCTCGTGGGAAGACCTGCGCGGCAAGCCCGTCTGTGGCAAGCAGGGTGCGTTCTACAACAAGATCGTCGCCGACCGCTATGGTGCGAAGATCACCGCCTTCACCGGAAACGCCGAGGCCAAGCAGGCGTTGCGTGACAAGAAGTGCATCGCGTGGGTCTATGACGACTCCTCCATCATGTCCGACCTCTCTTCGGGCAACTGGAACGATTTCGAAATGCCCCTTGCGTCCGAGGACGACAATCCTTGGGGGCTTGCCGTCCCGGTGGCCGAGAAGGACTGCATCTTCGGCAACTTCATGTCCGGGATGACCTACAACTGGCACCAGTCGGGCCG
>CAZQXS010000090.1:10203-14834 GCA_964597275.1 uncultured Pseudomonadota bacterium
CCTGTGCCTTTCTTGTCGGCGACCGGAGCGGCCTCGGCTGTTGCGGTCGCCTTCTTTTTTTCAGACACGATTCGGGGATGCTGGAATCCTTCAGCCAGTACTTTTTGACGCTCTACGAGGGTAACCCCAAGTGGAACTTCATCTTCTTCTACGATCCGGTGCAGTGGGACCGGGTGGTGGAGGGGTTTTGGAATACGGTTCTGCTCTCGCTGGTCTGCGTGATCCTGAGCGTGGTCCTCGGCGTGGTGGGCGCGTGGTTGCAGACGCTTCCGAACCGAACCGTGCGCTCGTTGGTGCAGGGCTACATCCAGTTCTTCCGCAACACGCCCCCACTGATTCAACTGCTGTTCTTCTACTTCGCCCTCGGGCAGTTCACCCCGACCTACTCGCCGGACGGCTGGCTGGAGGTGCCGATCATCTCCAACGTCGGCTGGGCGATCATCTCGCTCTCGTTTTTCGCGGGCGCGTTCAATGTCGAAATCTTTCGGGCCGGGATCGAGGCGATTCCGGAATCCACCAAGGAGGCATCCGAGGCACTGGGCTTCAGCCGCCTGCAAACCTATCGGTACATCGTGCTGCCGCTCGCCTTCCGCGTGAGTCTGCCCGCGCTCAACAACAACCTCGTCAACCTCGTCAAGACCACCACGCAGGCGATGGCGATTGCGGTTCCGGAACTGCTCTACCAAATGGTGAGCATCTACAACGACTACTCGACCGCCATGAACGCCTCGATGCTCCTGCTCTTCTTCGTGTACATCATGCTGGTGGGCATCCTCGTCTTCGGGATGCACCACTGGGAAAAGGCGATGACCATTCCGGGCTACGGGGGTTGAGATGTCTCGATTCTGTCTCCACTCTCAGCAAACCGACTTTCCGGTGCTGCTGCCCTTCCGGGGCCGGGCCGCAGGCGAACCCGCCGACCTGCGCTTCAGCCACTGGCTGACTTCGCTCTCACCGCGAGTGCTGCTACTGCTGACCGCATTGGCGTGCCTGTATCCGATGGCGGTGTGGGCGCAGTCCAAGTTCACGATGACGGATGCGTTTGCCGCGCTCTGGCATTGGCTGCCCTTCATCGTCTTGGGGGGGTTTGTGATGAACCTCGTGATCAGCTTTTTCACGATGGCAATTGGCACGGTAGCGGGAGTGCTGCTCGGCTTGGGACAGATGTCCGTCTTCCCGCCCGTGCGCAGGCTCTCGTGGTTCGCCACCCAGCTTTTCCGCAACTCCCCGTGGCTGGTGCTGCTCTTCATCGTCATGCTCACCTTTCCGTTTGAAATCGAGATTGGCGACCACATCATCCCCATCCCGGACTGGATGAAGGCGGTTTTCGGGCTGTCGTTGCCGATCATGGCGAACATCTCCGAGGTCGTGCGCGGCGCGGTGCAGTCCGTGCCCACCGGACAATGGGAGGCGGCGGAGTCGCTCGCCTTCTCGCGCCGTCAGACGCTCTGGCAGATCATCCTGCCGCAGTGCTTCAAGCGCATGATCCCCCCGTGGATGAACTGGTACGCGATCCTGACGATGGCCACCCCGCTCGTGTCGTTGCTCGGCGTGGAGGAGATCGTCACGCTCTCACGGCAGGCGATGGCCGCTGAAAGCGACCACCCGGAACTGCTCGTGCCCTTCTTCGGCTTCTCGCTCGTGATCTTCTTCGCCTACTGCTACCCCATTGCCCGCTGGACCCTCAAGCTGGAAGAACGCTACTCTGTGAAATTGTGACCACCATGACCCACACCAACTGGACCCCGGACCAACCCATCGTCTCGCTCAAGAACGTCCACAAGTCCTTCGGTGACTTGGAGGTGCTCAAGGGCATCAGCTTTGACGTGATGAAGGGCGAGGTGATCTGCATCATCGGGCCTTCCGGCTCCGGAAAGTCCACGCTGATCCGCTGCATCAACGGCCTCAACGACATCAACTCCGGCTCTATCACCGTCCACGGGCAGGAGGTCCACGACCCCAACCTAGACAAGCTGGAACTCCGCAAGAACGTGGGCATGGTCTTCCAGCAGTACAACCTCTTTCCGCACAAGACCGCACTGGAGAACGTGATGATGGCTCCGGTGCTGGTGCTGAAGGAATCCAAGGACGTCGCCCACGAAAAGGCGCAGACGCTGATCCGCAAGGTGCGGCTGGAGGGCAAGGAGGACAGCTATCCCGGCGAGCTTTCCGGAGGCCAGCAGCAACGTGTGGCCATTGCGCGTTCGCTGGCGATGAACCCCGACGTGATGCTCTTTGACGAAGTGACCGCCGCGCTTGATCCGGAAACCGTCAAGGAGGTGCTGGTCACGATCAAGGAACTCGCCGCCGAGGGCATGACCTGCATCCTCGTCACCCACGAGATGGGATTCGCCCGCGAACTGGCGGACCACATCTACTTCACGGATCGCGGCGTCATCGTCGAACACGGCCCGCCCGCGACCTTCTTCACCAAAGCCTCCGACCCGCGCACTCAGGAGTTCCTCAGCCAAATCTTGTGAGAGGCCGACGGTCGGGATCACTCCCGTGAAGCCTGTTCCGAAGAAATCCCGTGACCTGCCCTGCCCCTGCTGAACTCGATTCCCGCCTGCTTCCCGTGTTGCACGCAACGCTGGAAGCGGTGCAACCCACGGACTGGACCCTGAAGCCGGACGGCAGTCAGGTCACGGAACTTGATCATGCGCTGCAACAGGCCATCATTGCCGCACTTCAGGAAGTGACTCCGCAGTATCCAGTGTTGGGCGAAGAGATGGAGGCCGTGCAACAGTCACGTATTTTCGAAGATGCGACCACGCCGTTTTGGGTGCTGGACCCCTTGGACGGCACAGGGAATTATGCGGCGGGGATTCCGTTTTACTGCACCGCGCTGGCGTTGATAGAAAACCGACGAACGCGGCTGGGCTGGGTGTACGACCCGAATCGGCGAGAACGCTTTGCCGCCGTCCGGGGCGAGGGTGCGTGGTTGGGAACGCAACGGCTGGGGCCGAAACCGACTCCTCCCTTGGCCCAGCAGACCCTTCAGGCGGACCTGAAGCGGCTTCCGGAAACCCTGCGGCGAGCCTTTGCGGAAAAGCCTCCGTACCGCTCCCAGCGCAACTTTGGCGCATCCGCGTTGGAGTGGTGCTGGATCGCCGCCGGACGGGGACATTTCTACCTGCACGGGCGGCAGCAGCTCTGGGATTACGCCGCCGGGCAACTCATCATGCGCGAAGCCGGGGGCCAGTGCAACCAACTCAACGGGGAGCCGCTGGAACCACTCGCGCTGGGCACCCGATCCGTGCGGGCCGGACTGGACCCCAACGCCCACACGGAGTGGCAGGCATGGCTGGAACCTTACCTTGTAACAGCAGTCCAAACCCCGTAAAATGTAAGGTTCACTTTGAGCCTGCAACTGCTGATGACTGACACTGCCAACCCCGCCAATGCCCTTCCGTTGATTCAGGACTTGACCCGGCAGGAGTTGCGGGATTGGATGGCGACGTATGACCTTCCGGCGTACCGGGCGGATCAGGCGTACACCTGGCTCTACCAGCGTCGGGTGGCGGGGTTTGACGAAATGGCCAATTTGGGCAAGCCTGCGAAAGCCACACTGGGTTCGCAGTTCCGGATTGGCCACTTGGAGCCTGCCGAAGCCTTGCGCTCCAGCGACGGTTCGATCAAGTACCGCTTTGCGCTGGAGGACGGGCGCAGCATCGAGTCTGTGCTGATGGAACACACGGACCACCACACCGTGTGTGTCTCCTCGCAGGTGGGCTGCGCGATGGGCTGCGACTTCTGCCAGACCGCGAAGATGGGCTTCGTGCGCAACCTCACTCCGGGCGAGATCGTCATGCAGGTCTTGGCGGCGTGGCGCGATCTTCCGGAAGGCGGCAATCTGCGCAACATCGTCTTCATGGGCATGGGCGAGCCGTTCCACAACTACGCCAACGTGATGCGGGCGCTGGAGATCTTCACGGACGAACACGGCTTCAACTTTTCGCAGCGGCGCATCACGGTCTCCACCTCCGGGCTGCTCCCGCAAATCCGCAAGTTCGGACAAGAGCGCGTCAAGGCCAACCTCGCGGTTTCGCTCAACGGCGTGACCGACGAGGTCCGGACCCAACTCATGCCCGTCAACCGCACCTACAACCTCCAGCGACTCGTGGAGGCGTGCAAGGCGTACCCGCTGGAATCGCGCAAGCGCATCACCTTTGAGTACATCCTCATGAAAGGCGTAACCGACTCGATTGCCGACGCCAAGCAGCTCATCCGACTGTTGCACGGACTCAAGTTCAAGGTCAACCTCATCCCCTACAACGAAGCCCCCGGCAGCCAGTACCAGCGTCCCGATTGGGAGGACGTCCGCGCCTTCCAGCAACACCTGCTGGACCGGGGCGTGGTGGCCACTTTGCGCATCTCCAAGGGGCAGGACGTGCAGGGGGCCTGCGGCCAGCTCATCGTCGGGCAGTCCAAGGCTCGCGCCGCCGAAGCCGTTCCCGCCTGAGCCGAGTTCCCCTGCGCTTTGTCGCGCTCCTCCCAAAGCAAGAATGAGTTGCAAGTTTCCACAAATCTCGTACTCTGAATGCTCTTTCCAAGGCTCGCATAGCTCAGTTGGTAGAGCGACGCATTCGTAATGCGTAGGTCAGCGGTTCAAATCCGCTTGCGAGCTCCAA
>CAZQXS010000091.1:0-14826 GCA_964597275.1 uncultured Pseudomonadota bacterium
CAGCAACCAGACGACGATCACCAACGGCACGACCGCCAGCAGCGACGACAGCAATTCCAAGTCCGGGGCGGTCTATGCCTATCAGGGGGTGGTGCCACAATATAAATGGTCGCTCAGCTGTCCATCCAGTCTCACGATGAAAGTCGTGCTGGACCAAAACAGCGAGGTGGTGAGGGCTATAAATACGAACTTGGGAACTTGCACGTACACTGATTCCCCGCTGACCATCACGCCTGAAGACATCAAGGAAACCTGGAGCAGTACGGCCAGCGGCTTCAACCGCACCGTTGAGGTGTGGAATTCCGGCGTCAAGTACACCCGCACCTACGAATACAAGAAAATCTGATGGTCTCCCGCCAACGTGACCCGCAGGCAACGGCCACAGCTGCGTGCCGGGCACCAGCACCCCGCACCCACCACCGGCAGGCATCAAAAAACCGGAGGTCTTGCCGCGCCGAGCGTTTCATGACAGGGGGTGGGCTTTCCCCACCTCCCTAAGCAGAGCCCAGATGCAGTCGGCCCTCACCCAATCGAGATTTTTTTGGGGTCCCGCGCCCATCGTTCTTGTGTTGCTGCTTGCTGTCGCCCCCGCCCAAGGGCTTGCACAGCCCGTGCTGGCGGACCTGCAAGCGCGCGCCCGGGAACTGCAGTTGGCGGAGCATCCCTACTGGCTCAAGCTGCTGCACTTCTACCGCCCGGGAGAGTCCGTCGGGCAGTGGTCGTCCGGGAGCGACGTGGTGAGCCCCGAGTTCTTCCTCGCCCCGAAGGGCCGCACGGACCCGCAGGCGGAACTGGACGCAACACTCGCGGGTTTTCTGGAGCCAGCCGGCGGGGACCCGGACAACCACCCGCGCTGCCGCCTCACCGCCCGCTACCACTGGCTCAGGGAACACCTGCCGCTCCCGGAACTCCAGCCGGGAAGCTGCCCGCGCTTTGAGCGCTGGTCGAACCTGCCCGCCGCCAAAGGCATCAGCCTTGTCTTTGTCTCGGCCTTCCTCGACAACCCCGCCTCGCTCTACGGGCACCTGCTCATCAAGTTCAACACCGCCGCCCCCCACTACGGCCACTCCCTGCTCAGTCCCACCCTCAACTTCGGGGCGGTGTCCGGCCCGGAGGACAGCGCCGTTGAGTTCGCCGTGCGCGGAATCTTCGGGGGCTACCACGGGGTGTTTTCCGACGAGCGCTTCTACAGCTTCAACCACGTCTATGGCGAGCGCGAACTGCGCGACCTCTGGGAGTACCCGATCCGCTTCACCCCCAAGCAGCGGGAGCGCATTGCCCGCCACGCCTGGGAACTGCTCCAAGACGTCCGCTTCACCTACTACTTCTTCCTCGACAACTGCGCCTACCGGCAGGCGGAGCTGCTGGAGCTGGCGTGGACGGACGCCACACGGATCAACACCCCAAGGGCGCTCTGGGCCATTCCGGTGGACGTGGTCTTCAAGATGCAGTCAAGGCGCGCCGAGGACGGAAAGTCACTGCTCGGCGAGCCGACGCTCATCCCGTCACGGCAGCGGCGCCTGATGCGGCATTCCGCGGGATTGAACCCAGAAAGGGCGGAATGGCTGAGGCGCCTTGCGAAAGGGGAGAGTGACCCGGAGGCCGTGGATTTCCAGAGGCTGCCGGAGGAGTCGCAGGCCCGGGTGCTGGACGCCTTGATTGACTACCAGCAGTACGTCAGGAACGGGGCCCTGGCCCCGGAACAGCAGGCGCTGCGCACCCGTGTGTTGCGTCGCCGGAGCCAGCTCCCCATCCTGCCGGAACCGACCGATCCCACGCCCCCGAAGCCACCCACCGGGGGCACCCCACCCACGCGCTTCCGGACAGGGGCCGTTGCCAATGCGGACCTCGGCCCCGCCCTTGAGCTGGGCGCCTGGGTGACCTACCACGACCTGCTCGGCGACGCCACCGGGCACCTCCCGGACGCGGGGCTGGTCACGCTCGACCTGCGCCTGCACGTCCGGCAGGACAACGTGACTGTCTCGCAGTTCGAGGTGGCCCGCGTCGAGAAGCTGGCACTCCCCATGCCCGGGATTCCCGAAGGCGCGGGCTGGTCGTGGCGTGTGCGTCTCGGCTGGGAGCGCCGCCACCTCGCTTGCGCGCGCTGCCGGGTGTTCCGGCTGGCGGGAGGCCTCGGCAAGGCGGCGGCTCCCGTCCCGGGATTTCAGGCCTACGCGCTGCTGGAGGCGTTCACCGAGGCGGGTCATGCCGCGTGGTCCGCCACCACTTTGGGACTCGCCCCCCACCTGGGATTGCGGTGGATGCCTGTGACCGCCTGGCAGCTTCAGCTGGAGGGCGGGAGGTTTCATGGCCTCAGCGGCCCAAAAGTGCGCCGCCTTCGGGTCCGGCTCGACCAGCGGCTTACGCTCTCCTCCCGCTCGGACCTGCGGCTGGAGCTGGAGGAGCGGGAAGGCCGGGAGGGCCGGCTGGCGCTGAACTGGTACTGGTGAGGCAGGTTGCTATGCGTTGAGAGGTGGGGGCTGGACAGGGCAGGCGTCCTCACTGGAGTTCTGGGAAAGGGTTGTGTTGTTTCCGGCAATGCCAAGGCCGTTGAACTGGAGCAGGAAGCGATGGTTCCTGCTCCTGAGGGAGAAAAGGTGTGGGCAGCGCGAGCACGGTCAGGCCGCGCGTAGCTGCCGACCGTGCTGGACGCGGGAGAGTTGGCGGACGAGGGTGCGCAGGCTGGCGACGTTGTGGGCGGAGACGAGCAGGTCCAAGTGCGGCAGTGCGGCCTGCATCCCGCGGGTGGTGGGTTCGTAGCCCGGATTGCCCATCAGCGGGTTGAGCCAGAGGACGCTGCGGGCGTGCTGCTTGAGGAAGTGCATGCTCTCGTCGAGTGCCTCGATGTCGCCCGTGTCCCAGCCGTCGCTGATGACCAGCACGACCGTGCCGTGATCCACGAGCGAGAGTCCGTGGTCCTGCACGAAGGTTTGCAGCGACTCGCCGATCTTGGTGCCTCCGGACCAGTCCGGAACCGTGGCCGTGAGCCGATCCAGCGCTTCTTCCAACTCTTCGGTTTGCAGCGTTTCGGTGACACGGTGCAGCGAGGTGCTGAAGACGAAGGTTTCGATGCGGCGATAGACGCTCTGGAAGGCGTAGATGAACTGGATGAGGAAGCGGCTGTAGAGGTCCATGGACTTGCTGACATCACAAAGCAGCACGAGCTTGAGCCGCTGCCGCTTGCGCTGTCGGTGCGCGAGGTCGAGGATTTCCCCGCCCCGACGCAAGGAGCCGCGCATGATGCGGCGCAAGTCCAGCGGGCCGCGCCGCCGCGAGCGCATGGTGCGGCGGCTGAAGCGCACGGCGAGCGTCTTGCCGATTTCGTGGATGAGCCGCGCCACCTCGTCCAAGTCCTGCTCCCGAAAACCGCTGAAGTCGCGCTCGGTCAGCACCTCGAACGGACTGTAGCCTGCCGCGTCCTGTTCGTCGGTCGCCTCCGGGTCCGATTCCTTCAGCCAGTCGCTGATGCTCACGAAGCGCTGCTTTTGGGGGCGGTCGTCAATGATCACTGTGTCCGGCTGGACTTCCTCTTCCCCGCGATGGCTCAGCGACTCCGCGTTGTCCCAGACGTACCAGTAGTGCCGGAAGTGTTCGTCAAAGATTTCCTGCTCGCGCTGGCTCTTGGCCAAGGTGGTCCGCAGGGTCCAGAAAAAAACGTCCTCGTCCGTGAGGTCAATGCGGTCCAGCCCCCGCAGCGCGTCCATCTGCTCGGTCGCACTGACTCCGGAACCGTGCTTGCGCAAGTGGCGGCAGAAGCCCACCACGTTCGCACTGAACTCACGGCGCAGCGCCAAGTCGCCAAACCGCCCCTCCGGAGATGCAGGGGTCGCGGGTTCGTGTGGTGAGTCAGGCATGACCCGCCGTTTCCGGGATTTCCTTCGCCTGCACCCCAAGCCGTCCCAAGAAATCCGAGAGCGACTCCTTGACCTGCCGCACGTCGTTGCGGTCCTTGAAGACGATGCCCAGCGTTTCGGAGACCATTTCCGGGTCAAGGTGGTTCTGGTGCAGGGCGGCCAGCGAGCGCCCCCAGTCGAGCGTTTCGGCAATGCCCGGAACCTTCTCCAGTTTCTGCTCGCGGATGAGTTCCATGAAGCGGCAAATCTGCTCGGCCAGCGCGGCATCAATGCCCGGAACCTTGCTGCGCACGATGGCGAGTTCCTTCTCGTAGCCGGGGTAGTCGATCCAGAGGTAGAAGCAGCGGCGGCGCACCGCGTCGGAAAGCTCGCGGGTGCGGTTGCCCGTGAGGATGACGTAGGGCGGTTCCTCGGCCTTGATGCTGCCGATTTCTGGAATCGTGATCTGCCACTCGGAGAGGATTTCGAGCAGGAACGCCTCAAATTCCTCGTCGGCGCGGTCCAGTTCGTCAATCAGCAACACCGGAGCCTTCGGATGCGTGAGGGCTTGCAGCAGGGGGCGCTTGAGCAGGAATTCGTCGCTGAAGATGGTCGCCTCGCGCTCCTCCAGCGAGCGCGTGCTGTGTTCGTCCAGCTTGAGGTGCAACAACTGGCGCTGGTAGTTCCACTCGTAAAGCGCCATGTTCGCGTCCAGCCCCTCGTAGCACTGGAGCCGGATCAGGTCGGTTTCCAACGCCTGCGCCATCACCTTGGCGATCTCGGTTTTCCCGACCCCCGCCGGACCCTCCACCAGCAGGGGTTTCTTGAGCGTCATCGCCAGATAGACCGACATGACGATGCTGCGGTCGGCGATGTACTCCTGCTGTTCCAAGAGGCGTTGGATGTTCTCCAGTTCGGCGTTTTGCATGAGAAGAAGGGTGGTCAGGTTGAGGATTGGGGGGCTTGAAGGCACGCCTCCAGCGCATTCCACGCAAGCGAGGCGCACTTGACACGGCTCTTGTGCTTGCGGACTTCCAGCAGCGGGCGCAGGCGGGCAAGGTCTTCGGAGGGCAACTCTCCGGAAGCCATCGCCTCTTGGAACAGAGTGCCATAGCAGGCGGCTTGGGACAAGGAAGCCCCCTGAAGCAGTTCGCCCATCATCGAGGCAGAGGCCACGCAGATCGAACAGCCGCGCACCTGTGTGCGGGCTTCCCGGATGCGGTCTCCGTCCAGTGCAAGGGTCAGTTCCAGTTCATCGCCGCAAAGCGGGTTGTGCGCAGAGGCGGCGCGGTCGGCAGGCTCGACTTTGCCGGAAAAGCGCGGGTGGCGCATGTGATCCAGCAGCACGTCTCGGTACAGGGATTCGCTCACAGAAACAGCCTCCGGGCTTCGGCAAGCGTGTCCACGGCGCGGTGGATTTCGCTCGCAGTGTTGTAAACACCAAAACTCATCCGCACGGTCGCGTTCACGCCCAGTCGTTCGTGCAGCACTTGGGCGCAGTGGTGTCCGGCGCGGACGGCGATACCGGACTCGTCCAGCACCTGCGCCACGTCGTGCGGATGAACGCCATCGAGTGCGAAGGAAACCAATCCAGTGCGCTCGGCGGAATTAGGCGGCCCGAAAACCGTCACTTCCGGTTCCTCCAGCAAGCGTCCCAAGGCGAGGTCGGCGAGGTCGCGTTCGTGTTCGCGGATTTTGGAAACGCCCGGCCGCTCGACAAAATCCAGCGCGGCGTGCAGTCCCACGGCTTCGGCGATGGGAGGAGTTCCGGCCTCGAACTTTGCAGGCACTTCGCCCCACGTCGAGTGGTCGCGCCCCACCTTGGCAATCATCCCGCCGCCGCCCTGCCACGGTTCCATCGCGTCCAAATGCTCGGCCTTGGCGTACAGCACCCCGATTCCGGTGGGGCCGTACACCTTGTGTCCGGAAAAGGCGAGGAAGTCGCAATCGAGTTCCTGCACGTCCACCGCAACGCGCCCCACCGCCTGTGCCGCGTCCACCAGCACCGGAACCCCGTGTTCGTGTGCGGTGGCGATGATCTTCCGGAGCGGATTGATGGTGCCGAGGACGTTGGAAACATGCGTGACCGCCAGCAGCTTTGGGGATTTCGCCAACTGGCCCGTGAGCGAATCAAGGTCGAGGTGCCCCTTCGGAGTGACCGTGACATAATCCAGTTCCGCACCAGTGGCTGCGGCCACAAGCTGCCACGGCACGAGGTTGGAGTGATGCTCCATCTCGGTGAGCAGCAGACGGTCTCCGGACCGCAAGCGGGGCCGCGCCCATGAATTTGCGGCTAGGTTGATGGCTTCCGTCGTGCCGCGCGTGAAGACGATTTGCCGGGAATTTGGAGCATTGAGGAACTGAGCCACACGCTCCCGCGCCTGCTCGTAAAGCTCGGAG
Organism: uncultured Pseudomonadota bacterium; assembly: GCA_964597275.1. Taxonomy (GTDB): domain Bacteria; phylum SAR324; class SAR324; order SAR324; family NAC60-12; genus UBA8110. The sequence goes on from CAZQXS010000091.1 coordinate 6,234, forward strand.
GCTTCTTCCGAAAGCGTGTACACGCCCCGGTGGATGTTGGCGTTGGAGGTTTCGTAAAAGTGCGTGAGCGCGTCCAGCACCGCACGCGGTTTCTGGGTGGTCGCCGCATTGTCCAGAAAAGCGAGCGGATGCCCGTTGATGAGACGGGTCAGAACCGGGAAGTCCTGCCGGAGTGCATCCGGAAATGAAGCCATTGGAAACGAGTCCGGCATCAGCCAGCGGGGGCCTGCACCTGCTTGTTGACCATCAGCGAACCGCCGCTGCCGCCACGACGGCGCTGCACGATTTCACTGATCACGCTGAGGGCGATTTCCTCCGGCGTCGTGCCCCCCAAGTCCAGTCCGCACGGGGCGTGAATCCGCTGGAGGTCTTCCGCCTTCACACCTTCGTCCAGCAAGTACTCGAACACGAGCCGCGACCGCTTGGCGCTGGCCACGAGTCCGATGTACGCGCTGTTGCCCTCCAACGCCTTCTTGATCGAGTGCTGGTCGCCCTTGTGCTGCGTGACCACCACGACGTAGGAATTCGGACTCACCTGAAGCTGGCTGTAGTCCGGATCGGAAGTCACGAGCCGTTCGGCATGAGGGAAGCTCTCGCGGGTCGCGCCAGCATCGTTGACCGTCACAGCAAAATGCAGGGTGTGCCCCAATTCTGCCAGCACCTCGGCGATGCGCCCGTGTCCGACGATCAGCAGTTCCGGACGTGGCAGGAACGGCTCCACATAGACCTCCATCGTGCCCCCGCAGGGCATCCCCACGCCCAGCACCTCGTCGTCAAGGTCCAGCGGCACAATGCGGGTCTGCGCATCCTTGAGGCATTCGAGCGCCGCTTCCCGAACCGCGCCCTCCGCGCAGCCGCCCCCGACCCAGCCGAAGACCGTCTCGCCCTGTGCGTTGATGATGGACTTCGCCCCCGGCTTGGCCGAAACCGACCCCGTGATCTTGATCACCGTCGCCACCACAAAGGACACCTCCTGACGGTTCAGTTCGTTCAGTTGCTCAAAGAATTCGGCGGACATGCTCTTGTTTGATCTTGGGGTTCATGCAAATGATCGCACTCCCATTGCGACGGGTTCTCACGAATATACTGGCGAATATGACACAGCTCCGAGTCGTTGCGAATGATCCGCTCCCAATAGTTCCGTTGCCATAAACGACGGTCGAACGGCAACCATCCCCGCTGCTTCACACCGCGGATATATTCATTGGTCGTCATCGTCTTAAACCACTGCACCACAACATGTAGGGGCGAACCTGCGTGTTCGCCCAAAGAATCATCCCTAGGGAAGACGCGCAGGTCTGCCCCTGCGTTCACAACCACAAAATGCACATGGTTGGGCATACACACGAACGCATCGCACAGGAGATCAGCAAACTTGCTCCCCAATTCTTGGAACCATTGTTCCACCATACGCCCGGCATCATTCAGTACCATTTCTCCGGCCTCAATTTTTCCAAACAGGCATTCCCGGTTTTGGGTACAAGCCGTGACGTAGTATGCGTTTTCAGTGGAGTAATCGTACCCGCCCAAACGAATCGAACGCCGATGGTGTTTGGAAGGATTGTACCCCATGACCGCCCGTCAAATCTCCAAAGGAAAACCTTTGGGCAGACACGCAGGTCTGCCCCTACATACCATGAGGCCGAATCCACGTTCCGTACTGCTCCGGCGTGTCAATGTCCCGCAGCACATGGTCGGTCGGCATCTCCACCTCCCGGACGTGTTCGGGGTGCTGCTGGATCAGCCCTCGGCAACCCTCCAGCTTTTCATGGGCAAGCAGCAGTTGCCGATATTCTGACGAGAACAGCACCGGATTGCCCGGACATCCCTGATGCACCGGACGCACGATGGCGCGGGCTTCTTGGATTCGGGCTTTCCGGAAAGCAGACAACAGCGTATTGTAGTCCTCCACCTCGACAAAGGGCAAATCGGAAAGGCAGATCATGAACCCCTCGGACTGCGGAGAAGCCGCCCGAATCCCGGCACGAATCGAGGTCGTCATGCCCTGCGCAAAGTCCGGGTTCTCCACAATCTGGAATCGCCTCTCCGGCAGGGCGACCCGCACCTGCTCGGCTTCGTGCCCCAGCACCACGATCACCTCCTCGGCCTCTGATGCGCAAAGAGCCGTGACGACGTTTCCAAGCAGGGTGGTGTTTCGGAAAGGCAGGAGCAGCTTGTTCGGCGCCCCCATGCGCCGGGATGCTCCGGCAGCGAGCAGGATGGCGGAAATCAAGGAAGCTGGGCGAGGAATTTTTCCGGTTCCGCTTCAAATCGTGTCCGGCACCCCCCACAACAAAAATAGTACGTCTCATTGTTGTGTCGGGAGGTGTGTTTTGCCGCCGCCACTGTCACTGTCATCCCACACACCGGGTCCACGGTGTCCTCTGAGATCAGCGGCCGGGCAAGGGATTCGTGGGCTTGAGCCATTTCGGTGGGAGAATCCCGACGCAACTGGATGATCTCAGCAAGCACACTGAGGGCAATTTCTCCGGGAGTCCGGGCGCCCAGATCCAGTCCAGCGGGAGTACGAAGGGTCTCGAGCCGCCCCTTCGTCACCCCCTCCCGCTGCAGGTATTCCTTGAGGGCCTTGGACTTCTGCCTGCTCCCGACAAAGGCGACGTAAGGCACGGTCGTCTGCAAAGCCGCTTGAAGTGCCAGCTCGTCATCCTCTCCCTGGGTACTGACCACCAAAAAGCACGGGTTGGCCAAAGGGAGCGCACCGAGGTCATTTTCCGGAAAGCGATAGGTCGCCCCGGCAACCCCGCTTGCTTCAGAAACCGCCACACTGTAGCCGATTTCCAGTGCCAACTTGGACAGGCACAGTCCCACTGGGGAAGCTCCAAGGATCACAATCAAGGGGTTGGGCATGACCGGTTCGATGTAAATGTCCAAGGCACCCCCGCCCTGGCAACTCATGGGGTATTGTGAAAAATCCTCAATGGGCTGGACGGATCCAGAAGGGTTGATCGCCACTAAACGGGGCTTGCCCTCCTGCAGAGCTTGCAGTGCCTCCTTGACCACAACGGGGTGGGTGCAGCCGCCGCCAATCCAGCCGTGCAGCACACCATCCATCCCGATGATGGCCTTGTCCCCAGGTTTTCCAGAAATGGGCTTTCCATGCCGGATGACAATGGCATGGGCATAAGCCTCACGCCGTGCTCGCCGGGCCTGGGAGTGCTTGAGGAAATCGTCAATCACAACAGGTGTTCAGGTCAAGGAGTCCGGAGGCAGCAAAGCCGCCTCCGTCAATTGATTCAGGCGGCAAGCCCCTTCTCCTGAAGAATCTGCCAGACCTTGTAGGGCGTGATGGGGATGTCCACATGCTTGACCCCAAGGTGGGAAAGCGCGTCCACCACGGCATTGGCAATTGCCGGAGGTGCCCCGACCGTGGGGGATTCTGCAACGCCCTTGGCCCCAAGGGGATGATGTGGAGAAGGCGTGACCGTGTGCCCGGTTTCCCAATGCGGGGTTTCCACGGCCGTTGGGACCAGATAATCCATGAAGGTGCCGTTGAGGATGTTGCCGTCCTCGTCATAGATCAACTCCTCAAACAACGCCGGAGCAATGCCTTGGGCCAGTCCACCGTGAATCTGGCCTTGGACAATCATTGGATTGATGATGTTCCCACAATCGTCTATTGCCACAAACCGCCGCACCTTCACCTCTCCGGTCCCCTTGTCGATGTCCACCACCGAGATATAGGACCCGAACGGGAAGGTCAGGTTGGGCGGATCGTAGTAGTGCGTCGCTTCCAACCCCGCCTCCATGCCCTGTGGGTGGTTGGTGTAGGCCGCAAAAGCGACGTCCTGAATGGTGGTGGACTTGTCCGTCCCCTTCACCGAGAACTTCCCGGGCTCCCACTCCAAGTCATCCTCGCTCACCTCCAGCAAATGCGCCGCGATCTTGCGGGCTTTGTCCCGGATCTTGTGTGCGGCCTTGGCGGCGGCGGCACCCGCGGTTGGGGTACTGCGACTGGCGTAGGTTCCAAGCCCGTAGGGGGCCGTGTCCGTGTCCCCCTCTTCCACCTGAATGTTCAGGGCTGGAATGCCGAGTTCCTCCGCGATGATCTGTGCGTAGGTGGTCTCGTGTCCCTGCCCCTGCGATTTGGTGCCAAAGCGTGCGATCGCCTTACCGGTGGGATGAATCCGGATTTCGCAACTGTCGAACATCTTGATGCCCAGGATGTCGAAATCCTTGGAGGGGCCGGCGCCGACGATTTCCGTGAAGCTGGAAATGCCGATGCCCATCAGCTCCCCACGTTCCCGTTTTTCGGCCTGTTCCTTGCGAAGGTCGTCATAGCCAATTTGGTCCAGCGCAACCTTGAGCGCGGCAGGGTAGTTTCCGGAGTCGTACTCCCAGCCCAGCGGAGACTTGTAGGGAAACTCCTCGGGCTGAATGAAGTTCTTCATCCGCAAGTCCACCGGATCCATGTCCAACTCCTGCGCCAGCACATCCGTGATGCGCTCGATGGCATGGACGGCTTCTGTCACCCGGAACGAGCAACGATAAGCCACCCCACCCGGGGGCTTGTTGGTGTAAACCGCATCCATCTCCGTGAAGGCGTTGTCGAAGTCATACGATCCCGTACAGATCGAAAACAGCCCTGCCGGATACTTTGAGGGATTGGCCGCCGCTTCGGTGTAGCCGTAATCTGCCAACGTCTTAATGCGCAGGCCCTGCATCTTGCCCTCCCTTGTCGCGGCAATTTCCACGTTCATGTGGTAGTCCCGGGCAAAGGAGTCCGCCTGCAAGTTCTCCGAGCGGTCTTCGATCCACTTCACGGGAGCGCCGGTCAGCACTGAGGCGGCAATGGCGATCACATACCCCGGATAGACGGGAACCTTGCCGCCAAAGCCACCACCGATGTCCGGAGAGATGATGCGTATTTTCTCCTCGGACAACCCGACGTGTCCTGCGACGAGCGCGACCACGGTGCGGATCGCATGCGGTGCCTGAGTTGTCATCCACACTGTCAGCTTCCCCTCCGCCTTGTCAAAGCTGGCAACGCAACCGCAGGTCTCGATGGAAGCAACGTGAATCCTCGGCAGGTACATCTTCTGCGAAACCACCACCTCGGCGTTCTCGAAGATCTGGTTCGTGGACTCCCGGTTTCCGGCCTCCCAGTGCCAGATGTGGTTGTTGGTCTTGCCTTCCTTGTCAGGCCGCAGCAGCGGTGCGTCAGCATCAAGTGCCTTGTGCGGGTCAATCACAGGCTTCATCTGCTCGTACTCCACCTCGACCGCCTCGACCCCGTCCGCTGCGGCGTAGCGGTCAGTGGCAATCACGGCCGCCACTTCCTGTGACTGATACATCACCGTGTCGGTGGGCAGCACCATCTGGGTGTCGGACATCAGTGTCGGCATCCAGTGCAGGTTGTACTGCTCCAAATCCTTGCCGGTGATCACAGCCAACACGCCGGGGAGCTTGAGCGCCGCCTCCGAGTTGATGCCCTTGATTTTGGCGTAGGCGTAGGGGCTGCGGACAATGTCCATGAAGAGCATCCCCGGCAGGCTGACATCATCGGTGTACTTGCCCTTCCCCCGAATGAAGCGGGCGTCCTCCTTGCGCTTGAGGCTGTGCCCCATGCCTCCGATCTCCTTGGATGTTTTGCACTGGATCATGCGGCCTCCTTTTGCTGCTCGTTGATCTTGTTGGCCGCATACTGGATCGCCTTGATGATGTTGACGTATCCGGTGCAGCGACACAGGTTTCCTGAAATTCCCCAGCGGATTTCCTCTTCAGTGGGATTCGGATTTTTTTCCAAAAGCTCCTTGGCCCGCATGATCATTCCCGGAGTGCAAAACCCGCACTGGAGTCCATGCTCCTCATGAAAGCCCTCTTGCAGGGGATGAAGTGCCTCCTGCTCCACGCCCTCGATGGTTTCGACCAACTTGCCGTTGGCCTGCACGGCAAACACGGTACAGGACTTGACGGCACGTCCATCCACCAGCACCGTGCATGCACCACAATTGGAGGTGTCGCAGCCGATGTGGGTTCCTGTTTTCTGAAGGTCATCCCGCAACAGATGAACCAGCAGCAGCCGGGAGTCCACCTCCTGACTGACGGATTCCCCGTTGAGTGTGATTGAAATGGTGTGTTTCGACATCTTCAGCTCCTTCCTTGGGCACGATCCACCGCACGGCGGAGAGCGCGTTTCATCAGTTCCCGGATCAAGGACCGCTTGTAGTCCGCCGATCCCCGCAAATCATCTCCGGGATCAGCATCCTCGGAGGCAAGCTGTCCAGCTCGTGCGTAGAGGGCCTCATCCGGGCGCTGGCCCCGCAAGGCATCCTCGGAGCGTGCGGCTCGAATAGGAATCGGCCCCACGTTCGTCAGGCCAAGGCCGACTTGCTGGAAGGCTCCATCCGCGCCCAGGCTCACTTGGGCGGCGACCGCCGCAACCGCATAATCGCCCACCTTGCGCTCGATCTTAAGGTACGCACCGCCGCTGTTGAGAGGTGGAACGGGAATCTGGATCTCGGTGAGAATCTCCCCGTGTTCCAGCACGGTCGTGAAGAAATCCGGAAAGAAGTCATCAGCCGGCACGGTGCGTTTTCCGCCCTGCCCAGTGATCTCGACCTGTGCCCGCAGCGCAAGCATTGTCGCCGGATGGTCGTTTGCCGGATCGCCATGTGCAAGATTGCCCCCCACGGTCGCCAGGTTGCGGACCTGTGGATCCGCAATCATTTTGGCAGTGTCGAGCAGGATGGGGTAACCCGTTCTTACAACTTCGGAGTCTTCCAAGTCAGCCTCACGGGTCATGGCACCGATTCGCAGAAAGCCATCGGCTTCACGAATGTAGCTGAGATCCTCCAGTCCACTAATGTCAATGAGGTGACTGGGTTCGGCAAAACGCAAACGCATTGCCGGGATCAGGCTGTGCCCTCCGGCGAGCACCTTGGCGTCCGGGCCATGCTGATGGAGCAGGCCAATCGCCTCGCTCAAGGATTGTGGGGTGAGGTAGTCAAAGGATGGTGGAATCATGTCCCTCCTTGCGAACAGCAAAGAGGGACCACTCCCATGAAAGCCGGAGCGCGTCAGGCGGGTTAATGAGTTTCACGACCTCCCCCTTACGAGTCTCGAAACCCAGTGTTCACCAAGTCTAGCTCGCTTTGGGAGAAAAGCCAACAATTAATCCTTTTTTCCTGTGATCATCCCCATGATTGCCGAGCCTGCGAGCTTGAGGCCGTCCACGGGTGCGGCTTCGGTTCCGGCCCCGGCCTCTCCGGTTTCCACCATCTGCGTGAAGCTCTGGGTGAACTGATTGAAGAGCTTGTTGTTGACCGCGACGATCATGCGGGCACCGAACTGCGCGAGCTTTCCGGTGATCGAGAGCTTCATGCTGCTCTTGACGAGCGTGCCGCCCTCGACCTCGCTGAGCGCAAGGCCCATCGTCATCGACGCGCTGCCCTTGCCCCCCGTGTCCGTTCCGGCTCCGCTGAGGACCATTTCGCGGGCCTCGGCATCGAGCTTGTCGAACTTGGCCTCGCCGTTGAATTTGCTCGTCACCGGGCCGATCTTGACGCTGATCTTGCCCTTGAAGTTCATCTCGTCCACCACCTCGGTGAGCTGCGCCCCCGGAACACACACCACCACCTTGGCAGGGTCCGAAAGCATCCCCCACACCGTGGCGATGTCCGAATTAACCTGAAACTCCTTGTCGGCTTTGACTTCCATTCTTGTCGTCTCCCTTTCATTTGCAGTTGAGAGTTGATGTTCCTGAACAACTTACCACAATCCACGACTGCTGTCTTTCCGAATACTCCCAGAGAATTGCGGAATCCTGAGCGGGGCCGACTTTCAGCAGCGGTTTCTACAAAGTGGCATTTCCCTCACCGCTTTGTTAGCATAGGGTTTTATCGAATGGCCGGACTTTCAAGAGGTTGTCCGATTTTGTATCACGCTTGATGAATCCTGCAAAGGCTTGAATGCACCTGACTCCGCGTGAAATCGAGAAGCTGCTGGTCTTCACCGCCGGAGAGTTGGCCCGGAAGCGCAAGGCGCGGGGACTCAAGCTCAACCACCCGGAAGCCGTGGCACTGATCACCTCGGAACTGCTGGAGGAAATCCGCAACGGCAGGACGGTCGCTGAGGTCATGGAACTGGGGCGGCACCTGCTCAGTCGCGACGAGGTGATGGAGGGGGTTCCAGAAATGATCCCCGAAATTCAGGTGGAGGGCACTTTTCCGGACGGCACCAAGCTCGTCACGGTGCATAACCCGATTCCCTAAAGACATGATGGTTCCCGGAGAGTACGTTCTCAAGAATGCGGCCTTGGAAGCCAATCACGGTCGGGCGACCGTCACGCTCGCCGTTCACAACACCGGAGACCGTCCGGTGCAGGTTGGTTCGCACTTTCATTTTTTCGAGGTGAACCGCTGGCTGAAGTTTGGCCGCAAGCAGGCGTATGGGATGCGGCTCAACATTCCCGCAGGCACCGCCGTTCGTTTTGAGCCGGGGGATTCCAAGGAAGTCGAACTGGTCGCCTTGGCCGGACAGCGGCGCGTGTTCGGCTTCAACGGACTCGTCAACGGCGATCTCGATGCCCCGGATGTGAAAAAACAGGCGCTTGCCGCCGTGCAGCAGTTTGCAA
>CAZQXS010000092.1:0-14825 GCA_964597275.1 uncultured Pseudomonadota bacterium
GGTCTCCCGGCGTGAGCCGCAGCATGAAGAACACGAAGAGGGCCACCATGCCGAGAACCGGAATGGTGGCCAAAATGCGACGGACAAGAAAATCAAGCATGATCCGTTGTTGGTGGTCGGCTTTCGGGGGTCGGCTGTTAGTTGACCGACCACTGATTACTGACCACCGATCACTGATTTACTTGGAAATGCCCCACTGCACCGGAAGCGGCGCATTCGGGACATTGGAGATCTGGTCCTTGCGCCAGGCAGTCACCGGCAGGTACTGGCCGGCGTGGCCATGGGTGCCAATCTGCATTGCACGCTCCTGAATGGCCACGGCAATGGCCTTCTGTTGCACCGGATCAGGCTCCTCGGCAAAGGCTTTGCGCAACACCTCCATCGTGGTGTCACAGGGCCAGCCGAACCATGCCTTGTCGCAGTTCGCCCGGTAGCCCGCTGCGCTGATCGGGTTCAGGATGTCAAGTGATTGCCAAGCGGTCATGAAGATGTTCCAGCCGACCTTCCCCGGAGGATCCTTCTTGGAGCGCCGGGAGACGAGGGTCTGCCAGTCCATGGACTGCATGTCCACCTTGAAACCACCGCGCTCCAGGTTCTGCTTGGCGACTGGAGCCAAGTTGGCCAGCACGTTCAAGTCCGTCGAGTGCATCAGCACGATTGGAGTGCCGTCGTAACCCGCTTCCTTCAGTAGCGCCTTGGACTTCGCATAATCGGAGCGCATCATGATCTCGCCTCCACTGTCGGTGGCCAAAGGGGTGTCGCAGAAGAACATGGCCGCGCACTCCTTGTAGTAATCCGGATTGCCGATCACGCCTTGCAGGAAGTCCTTCTGGTTGACCGCCCACATCGCCGCACGGCGGACCCGGACATCGTCAAACGGCGGGTGCAGCCAATTCATGCGGTACATGTACTGGTTGCCCAAGGGGTTCAGCACTCCGGTATGAACGTTGGGGTCGGCTTCCAGCAACGGGAGCAGGTCATGCGGCACCGACTCCATGTAGTCAATCTCTCCGGCGAGCAGGGCGTTCACTGCCGTCTGGTGATCCTTGATGGAAATCCACTCCACGCGGTCCACGTTGACGGCCTTGCTTCCGGCCATCCAACTCGACGGCTCGCTGCGAGCCTTGTAGTTGGGATTCTTGACGAACACGGTGCGGTCGCCGGGCTTCCACTCATCCTCCTTGAAGATGAAGGGGCCGGAACCCGTGTAGTCCTTGATCTGCTCGTCCGCAGAAGTGTCGGCGACACGCTTGGGCATGATGAACGGCACATTGGAACTTGGCTTGGCCAAGGCGTCCAGCACAAGCCCAAATGGCTTTTTCAATACAAGCTTAACGGTGTTGCTGTCCTCTGCCGTCAAGCTCTTCGTGTACTCCATGAGCATCTGGCCCATGCCGTCCTTCTTGCCCCAGCGGTTGAGCGAGGCCACCACGTCTGCCGCCGTCACGGGGGCGCCGTCGTGGAACATCAGCCCGTCGCGCAGGGACATCGTGTAAGTGAGCTTGTCGTCGCTCACCGAGTAGTCTCCCACCATCTGCGGCTGGACGTGCAGGTTGCTGTCGAGCGCAAACAGCGTGTCATAGACCATGTACCCGTAGTTGCGGGACATGTACGCCGTGGTCCAGATCGGGTCAACGATCTTGAGGTCCGAGTGCATCACCACTCGGAGGGTGGATTCTGCCGACACCGGGTTTGCAGCGAACAATGACGCGCAAAACGCAAGGGCGATGGCGAGGATCGCAGGTTTTTTGAACATGATCTTACTCCTGAAATGGTTGAAGAATCAAATGGAAATGCCCGCCTGAAGAAACCGAACACTCCTCTGGCGGAGACCGTTTTTCACACAGGCAACTTGAGTGGACCCCGCAAGGCGATGTCGCACCACGAACATATTCTGCTCACAATGCTTGAAACCTCAAACAAAAAATTAACACGTTAACAAAACCGAGTGGATTCCTTGCAGAAAAACCTCTGGACCGATCGGTTTGGGTCGTGCGGGGGTGGACCGTGGACAATCGGGCTTGACACTCACTGGAATCCTGATTAATTAATACATTAACAAAGCGCGAGACCCTAACGTGAGAGACTTTCAGGAAGCCCTGCCCTTCAAGCTGCTACGAGCGCGAGACGCGACGATGTCGCACTTCCGCCCCATCCTCAATTCGCATGGAGTGACGGAGCAGCAGTGGCGCATCATCCGGACCTTGGAAAAGCATGGGGAGTTGGAGCCGAGATTCCTGGCGCAGCGTTGCGCGTTGCTGAGTCCCAGCCTGACGGGCATCCTGCGCCGCTTGGAGCAGTCCGGGCTGGTGGAGCGCCATCGCGTTCCGGAGGATCGGCGGCGGGTGAACCTGTGCCTCACCTCGAAGGGGCTGGAACTGTTCGAGCGCATCCGTCCGGAGGTCGAGGCAAAATATCAGGAGTTTGAAGTGCAGGTCTCTCCGGATAAACTGGAACGGTTGAACCGCCTGCTGAACGACGTGATCACACTGGGAGCGAATGTTTCTGGGGAGTGAATCGTTTTTCGGACAAAGAAACTCAAGCAAGGAGCCTGTGATGTCGAAAATCCTTTCTGAAGACGCAACCGCGCAGTACCGCAACGAGGGTTATTACTTTCCGATCCCGCTTTTGAGTGAGAGCGAGGTCGCGGAGGTCCGGGAGCAGTTGGAAGCCTTTGAAACCGGGCAGGGCCATCCTCTGGAAGGAGGACAGCGCAGTCACGCGCACCTGCTGTTTCCGTGGCTGGACGACCTTGTTCGCCATCCCAAAATCCTGGATGCGGTTGAGGATCTGATCGGCTCCGACATTCTTTGCTGGGGCAGTATTTTCTGGACGAAGGAGGCCCACAGTTCCAGCTTCGTTTCGTGGCATCAGGATGTCACCTACTGGGGACTGACGGGCGGCGACGTGGTCAACGTCTGGGTCGCGCTTTCTCCGGCCAACGCCACCAGCGGCTGCATGAGCGTGCTGCCCGGAAGCCACCTGCAACCGCCCTTGCCGCATGACGACCGCTACCATCAGGACAACATGCTCACCCGCGGGCAGGAGATCGCGGTGGACGTGGACCCCAGCAAAACCGTCAGCATGCCTTTGCAGCCCGGAGAGATGTCCCTGCATGACATCCGGATCGCTCACGGTTCGGGACCGAACCGCTCCGATGACCGCAGAATCGGCTTCTCGGTCCAGTACATGCCCACCTGTGCGCGGCAGGCGAAGGTGGACGTGGACTACGCCGCCCTCGTCCGGGGCGAAGACCGCTATGGACACTTCCGGCTCGCGCCGCCTCCGGTGCGGGCGCTGGATGCCGAGGCAGTGGCGGCCCACGAACGGGCCAGCACCGTGACCCGCGAGATTCTTTATCAAGGCGCAGAACAGAACACGGCGAGGTTGTAGTTCTTTTGTAAATGGGTCATGTTTAAACTAAGTTTGAACTAAGTTTAGTATCGGGAAAGATTGTGATGGAAACCGTGAACATTCATCAGGCAAAAACTCACCTGTCCCGCCTGTTGGTGAAGGTGTCGGAAGGTGAGGGAATTGTGATCGCCAAAGCAGGGCAACCACTGGCAAGGCTTGTCCCCCTTCAGAAAACTCGGCAATCCTTGCTGGGAATCTGTAAGGGGCAGATTCACTTTGACGAGGACGACAATTTTGAACTGGATGAGGTTTGGAAGGCTAACCAATGAAACGCAACATCCTCTTCATCATGTGCGACCAGCTGCGCTACGACTACCTGTCGTGCTGCGGTCATGCCTCACTGCAAACGCCCAACATTGACCGACTGGCGCGGCGGGGGGTGAACTTCACGCGCACCTATGCGCCCTCGCCGTTGTGCGGTCCCTCCCGGATGAGCTTTTACACCGGGCGCTCGGTCTTCAGCCACGGGGCGCGCTACAACAACTACCCGCTGCGCGTGGACGAGTGGACGCTGGGCGACTACCTGCGGCCCATGGGGGTGCGCACCGCGCTGGCCGGGAAAGCGCACATGGCGGCGGATCGCGAGACGATCCAGCGGCTGGGCATTGATCCGGATTCCCGCGCCGGGGTGCTGATGCGGCAGTGCGGGTTTGAGCCGCATGAGCGCGACGACGGCCTGCACCCAACCGTGATGGCAAACCCGGACCTGGCCTACAACCGCTACCTGCACGGACTCGGCTACGAATCCGAAAACCCGTGGGAGGACTTTGCCAACTCGGCGGAGGGACCGGACGGAGAACTGCTGAGCGGCTGGTACATGCGCAACGCCAAGTTCGCGGCGCGGGTGCAGGAGGAGCATTCGGAAACGGCGTACATGACGGATCGGGCGCTGGACTTCATCCGCGCTTCCGGAGACGAGCCGTGGTGCCTGCACCTCAGCTACATCAAGCCCCACTGGCCCTACATGGCCCCGGTGCCCTACCACAACCTGTACGGCCCGGAGGACATCCAAGCCGCCAACCGCAACGAACGCGAACGGCGTGATCCGCATCCGGTGCGGGCGGGTTTCATGCAGCACGAGGACAGCAAGAACTTTGCGCGGGACGAGGTGCGCGAAACCGTGATTCCGGCCTACATGGGTCTCGTCAAGCAGATTGACGACCATCTGGGGCGGCTCTGGAAATTCCTTGAGGCGCAGGGACAGTGGGACAACACGCTGATCGTCTTCACCAGCGATCACGGCGACTACCTTGGCGATCACTGGCTTGGCGAGAAGGACTTGTTTCACGATGAGTCGGTGCGCATTCCCCTCATCATCCACGATCCTTCTCCGGAGGCGGACGCCACACGCGGCACCCGCGATTCCCGCATGATCGAGGGCATTGATCTGGTGCCGACCTTCATCGAGTGGCTGGGAGGGACTCCCCCCGACCATCGCTTGGAGGGCGCGTCGCTGGTGCCTCTGCTGCATGGTTCTTCAAATGCGTCATGGCGGGACTGCGCCTTCAGCGAAAGCGACTACTCCAATCGCGGCGCCCGCTCGATTCTCGGACTCCAGCCCGTTGAGGCGCGGGCCACGATGGTCTGCACTGACCGCTGGAAGGGGGTCTTCCATCCCAGCTTCCGCCCGGAACTCTACGATTTGCAAAACGACCCGCAGGAGCGCGAGGACTTGGGGGCCGATGCAGGCTACGAACCTGTACTCGGTGAACTGAAAGACCGCTGGTTCGAGTGGATGTTGCAACGCAGGACGCGGGTGACGATTTCGGACGAAACCATCTTCAGTTGGGGCGATCCGGCCAAGCGTGGCTTTTTGATTGGGTATTGGTAATTTCAAAACGAGGGAATTATGGAAAACGCAGTTTCGCTGACCGCTGGCCAAATTGCAGCATTTCAGGAAGACGGGGTGGTCTTGCTCAAAGGCTTGATCAACGAGCATTGGCAGCAGACGCTCTGCGAGTCCATCGAGCAGGACATCGCCAATCCCGGCCCACATCACCACGCTTATGAGGCCGAAGGCGGCAAGGGCCGCTTCCACGGCAGCATGCGCGTGTGGGAACACAATCCGGGCTTCCGGGACTACTGCTGGAACTCGCCGCTTCCGGCACTGGCAGCACGATTTTTCAAGACGGACAAGGTCAACCTCTTCTACGACCAGCTTTTCGTCAAGGAACCCGGAACCTCCAACCGCACACGCTGGCACAACGACCAGCCCTACTGGCCCGTGCGCGGCTGGCCCGTGATGTCGTTCTGGGTCGCGCTCGATCCCGTCAACAAGGACACCGGAGCCATGGAGTTCGTTCCGGGTTCGCACCGCTGGGGCCACTGGTATCAGCCCGAAAACTTCGCTCCGGGCGTGAGCAAGCCCTACGAGCAGAACCAAGATTTCGTGAAAATGCCGGACATCGAGGCCGAGCGCGAGCAGTACGAGATCGTCTCGTGGGACATGGAGCCGGGCGACGTGCTGGCCTTCCACGCCCTCGTCGTCCACGGCTCTGGCGGCAACCACAGCAACACCCTGCGGCGACGCGGTTATGCCGTGCGCTACACCGGAAGCGAGGCCGTCTATTGCGCCGATCCGGGGTCGCATCTCGGCAACCGCAACCCCAACCTCAAGGACGGGGACATCCTCGACAGCGAGCAGTATCCGGTCGTTTGGCAGGATGGCCAGTACGTTGGTGGATGAAGCACTGGCCGTAAAACCGAAAAACAAAAGCGTTCGTGCTGAGCCTGTCGAAGTGCGGACGCGGCCCGTTCATCCTTCGACTCGCTCAGGACGAACGGAGTCTTCACCAATCCAAAAATCAGAAAACTCGATGCCCATTTCTTCATCCGCATCCTCTCCTTCCTTCCACATGCCCCCGGAGGAGTTCCGCAAACAAGGCCACGCGCTGATTGACTGGATCGCGGATTACTGGGATCGCATCGAATCACTGCCCGTGCTTTCGCAGGCACAGCCCGGAGACGTGCGCAAGGCGTTGCCCCCCCATCCTCCGGAGCAGGGCGAATCCTTCGAGGCGATGATGCAGGACGTGGAGCAGCACATCCTGCCCGGCATCACGCACTGGCAGTCGCCCAATTTCTTCGCGTTTTTTCCGGCGAACACCTCCGGCCCCTCGGTGTTGGGCGAACTGCTCTCCGCCGGGTTCGGGGTGCAGGGCATGATCTGGGCGACGAGTCCGGCCTGCACGGAACTGGAAACCCACGTCCTCGACTGGGTGGCGGAGATGCTCGACCTGCCGGGGAAATTCCAATCCTCCGGAGCGGGCGGTGGCGTGATTCAGGATTCCGCCTCCAGCGCCGCACTCGTCGCGCTACTGGCCGCACGGGAGCGGACCACGCAGTTCGCCAGCAACGCTCGCGGCTGCGACGGCCAACTGACCGTGTACACCTCCTCGCAGGCGCACTCCTCCATCGAGAAGGGCGTGATGATTGCCGGAATCGGACGCGAGAACCTGCGGCTGGTGGACGTGGACGAGAATTACGCGATGGATGCGGAGGACTTGACCCGCAAGATCGAAGCGGACCTGCAAGCCGGGAAGACGCCCTGCTTTGTCACGGCCACCGTGGGCACCACCTCATCCAACGCTCTGGACCCGCTACCCGCCATCGGGGAACTGTGCCAAAAGCACAACCTCTGGTTCCACATTGATGGGGCCATTTCCGGAACTTCGGCCCTTTGCCCGGAGTTCCGGCACTTGCTGGCGGGCATTGAACTCGCCGACAGTTTTTGCTTCAATCCGCACAAATGGCTGTTCACCAATTTCGACTGCGACTGCTTCTTCGTTGCCGATCGCTCCGCCTTGATCAAAACCCTCAGCATCCTGCCCGAGTACCTGCGCAATCAGGCCACTGAATCTGGAGCCGTGATTGATTACCGGGACTGGCAGATTCCGCTGGGTCGGCGTTTCCGGGCACTCAAGCTCTGGTTTGTGATCCGGCATTACGGGGTGGAGGGGCTGCGGCACCATGTGCGTCGGCACGTTGAACTCGCCCAGCAGTTTGCGGCTTGGGTCGAGGCCGACGAACAATTTGAATTGATGGCTCCCGCGCCGCTCAACCTCGTCTGCTTCCGGCACAAGGGCGGGGATGCGCTTAACCAGAAACTGCTGGACACGCTCAACCAAAGCGGCCAGCTCTACCTCACCCACACCAAGCTCCGGGACCAACTCACCCTGCGCATGAGCATCGGCCAAACCCACACCGAAGCCCGGCACGTCGAACAGGCCTGGCAACGCATCCGGGACACTGCCGCTACGCTTCAAGCCCCCTGAGCAATTTCGGTTGATTGGCACTCACTTGTCATTCCCGCGCAGGCGGGAATCCAGACACACGGCCGTTTGCTCTGGATTCCGGGTCTGCGCTCCGCTGCGCCCGGAATGACGATCTTGAATCCGTTCCCAAAAAACGAAGGTCAAGGGAAACTGCGCGGGTTGGGCGTTTCCGCATTGGGTCGCACCCTCACCTCAAAGGTGGTCTTGCGTCTTCAGTCTGAAGACTTGCCAATGACAATGAGGGGCGGCGTTATGCTTTCGGGAGCAGAAGCACTGGCGAGGCAGGCTGGCAAAGCGTCGCAGACCGCTCCGGAAAATCCGTTGATCCACTGCCTGCCGGGTTCGTTGGCCAACGTCCTTTCCATTTCCGCCAAGTGTGATTCTGTCGGTTGACGGTCACGGAAGTGGCACAACGCCACT
Organism: uncultured Pseudomonadota bacterium; assembly: GCA_964597275.1. GTDB lineage: Bacteria > SAR324 > SAR324 > SAR324 > NAC60-12 > UBA8110. The sequence goes on from CAZQXS010000092.1 coordinate 8,109, forward strand.
GACCCGGAGGCGGTAGCGGCGTGGAACACTGTCACGCCGTCCTGCTCGTAAGCGTGGGGATTCTGCGGTGCGTCCACACCCTCCAAGGCGGCATGGAGGTTGCGGACGACATGGAATCCGGGCTGGGGGTTGTAGAGTCGGTCCACCACGCCTGACCTTGGAAAGTAGCCCCGGTCATTGTCGGCAAAGGTGTCGCAGAAAAAGGTGACACCGGAGTGCGCCCAACCGGAGAACACCGCTTCGGCCAGACGTTCGCAAAGCTGTTGCGGGTTCTGGACCGGATCTGCCGGATTGTCTCCAGAGAGGCGCAGGTGAGCCGAGGCCCGGAGTCCGGTTTGGACCTCGATGTCCTGCGCAAGCTGCCCGGCTTGCCACGGGCTGTCGTCCTCAAGGCCGAGGCGCAGCACATAGCCCTGAAAATGCTCCCGGAGTTCCGGCTGTTCCAGCACATCGGCGATTGCTTCATCGCGGATCGTGAACCCGTGGTTGATGACGTGGTAGTATTTTTTCTGAGTCCGGAGGATTTCCGCTTTGCTGCGCAGGGGCGAGAAAAACAGCGAAATCCCGGCTTTGGACAAGCTTCGCAACACCGCCGAATCCAATTCGTGGAGGCGACTCTGCGGCCAGGCAATTTCCCAGTTGCAGAGCAGTGAAAGGTGGGGCTGGATTTCCGCAAGCTGTGCGGCTTCCGGGGTGCCGAAGGAATAGGTCGTGAACTCAAAGCCGAGGTGCGCAAGGTCTTCCAGGCGACTGCGGCGCTTCGGCTCCAGCACATCGGAAAGCGGAACCCGGAGTTTGCGCACACCCATCTCCAGCAGCGCCATCAGCCCGTAGTCGTTGCGCACAGTCTTGCGGTCGAATTCGTCAAGCCCGCCGCTGGGCGGAACCTGCACCCGCTCGGTCCAGTCCTGCCGCAAGTCGAAGCCCAACACAGTGCGCGGTCGCGGCGTTGCACTCGGCTGGACGGTGGCCACTGCCGGAACCGCTTGTGCGTCGGCATCAGCCTCTGTCCCGTAGGTCCGCACCACTTCCAGCGTGTGCCCCTGCTCGAAGACATGCACCACGAAGTAGCCGAGCTTTGGAGCGTCGTTGCGCCCATGCTCCGGCCCCGGCGGCACCCGGAACATCTCGCTGTAGTCCTGCCGAACAAAAGCTGTAGAAGGTGCAAGGTAACAGTCGCATCCGGCGTGGCGGTTGTACCAGAAGTTGTGAACGTGCCCGGCGAACAGTGCCTCGACCCCGGAATCCGTGATCAGTTGCAGGAGCCACTGCCGCCCGGACGCTCCAAGGTTATCGTAATGCTCGGTTTCGGACTCGTCCGTCAGAAAGGGTGGATAGTGCGAGAACAGGAACACGCGCTCGCCTTGTAGCGAAGTCAGCGTGTCTTCCAGCCAGCGTTGCTGTTCCACTTCGAGCGGCAGCCCGGAGCCGATCACCTGAGCGTTGATGCCGAGGAACGTGATTCCGTCCTGTGAAACCCGGAAGTACTGCTCCCCGAAATGCTCCGTCCACGCATCAAGAAATTCCGGATTGACCGTGCCCGCCGGACCCCACGGAATGGGCTTGTCGCCCACGTCGTGGTTGCCCGGAATCACGTGCAGCGGAGGCCGCAGGTGTTCCACTTGCTCAAAGAAGCGTCGGGCTGAATCGGCGTAGAGTTCACCCATCGAGGGCACCGGATGCACCACGTCTCCCAGATGGAACACGCGTGCGAGGTCACGGCGGTTGAGGTCGTGAATCACATGACGCAGGCGGCGGTTGGAGAGGCGGTTGACCTCGAACGGCGAGTTGCAGTCGGTCTCGTTCTGGTTGAGGTGCGTGTCGGCGATGACGGCAAAGGAAAACAGGCGCGGGCCTGCGGCTTTTTCAGGCATGGTCGGTCTCAATGGCCGCTTCGGGTTTCCGTTGTTTGCGGTTGCTACGGATCAGGAACAGGATCGAGGCGAGCGTGAGTCCCCAGAAGAACCAGCAGATGCCGCTGCGCACGAGGATGCCCAACTCACCTTCGGAGAGGATCATAGACTGCCGGAAGTTGTCCTCTAGCAGTGGGCCGAGAATGAAGGCGATCAGGAACGGCGGGGCTGGAAAGTGTAGCACCAGCATGAGGTAGCCCAGCACGCCCATGAGCAACATCACGAGAATGTCGAAGACGCTGTTGTTGATGGCGAAGGCTCCGAACATGCAGAAGATCAGCACGATGGGGTAGAGCAGGCGGTTCGGCACCTCGGCGATGCGGCTGATGGTGCGGATTGAGGCCTTGCCGATCACCAGCAGGTACGCGGAACTGAGCATGATGCCGATGAAGAGTCCGTAGATCATCGTCAGGTTTTCGGTGAACATCACCGGCCCCGGACGTAGCCCGTGGATCATGAACGCCCCCAAAATCACCGCCGTGATCACATCCCCCGGAACCCCAAGCGCAAGCAACGGAATCATCGTGGCTCCGGCGACACCGTTGTTCCCGGCCTCGGCGGCAGCCACCCCTTCCAATTCACCCTTGCCGAAGTTCTCTGGCGTGTCTGAGGTGCGCCGCGCCTCGCTGTACGACAAGAAGGCCGACGGTGCCCCGCCGATGCCCGGCATCGCCCCCAGCGCGACCCCGATCAGGCTGCCTCGCAGGATCGAACGGAAGCAGCGCCTGAAGTCCGCGAAAGTGGCGCTGCCGCCCTTCATGAGGGCGGACTTCAGGCGCGGCCCCTCCTTTTTCGAGAAGAAGTCGAAGATTTCCGGGAGGGCGAAGAGGCCAATCAGCACCGGGATGAAGCTCAGCCCGCCCAGCAGGTTCCAGTTGTCGAAGATGAAGCGGTTGGTGCCATAGACCAAGTCCAGCCCGATGGTGGCGAACAGCAATCCCAGGCACGCCGAGGCCACGCCCTTGACGAGATGTTCTCCGGAGACCCCGGCGATGATCGTGAGGGAGAAGACGATCAGGGTGAAGAACTCAGGGGGGCCGAACTTGAGTGCGAAGCCCGCCAGCACTCCGGCCAGCAGGATCAGCGAGAGGTTGGAGACGAAATCCGCAAAGCACGAGGCGTAGAGCGCCATGTCCAGTGCCCGCTTGGCCTCGCCCTTCTGTGTCATCGGATAGCCGTCCAGCACCGTACAGGACGCCGCCGGGGTTCCCGGAGCTTTGATCAGGATTGCGGTGATCGAGCCGCCGTACAGCCCGCCCTTGTAGATGCCGAGCAGCAGCAGAATGCCCGTGACGGGTTCCATCGTGAAGGTGAAGGGCAGGGCCAGGGCCACGCCCATCGGCGTGGTCATGCCCGGAATCGCCCCGACGAAGGTGCCAATCAACACCCCCACAAACACGATCATGAGGTTCTGGACCGTCAGGAACAGCCCGAAGGCTTCAAGGATTTGCTCAGACATGGCAAGTTCTGGAAAAGGTCAAATCCAGCCCTCAAAGATTCCCAGCGGAATCGGGATGCGGGCGATGTACACAAAGAAGCCGTAGAGCAACACGGGCACCCCCACACCAATCAGCAGGCTCAGCGGCCAGCGCCGCTCCCCGGCGAAGGTGGTGAGCAGCAGAATCGTGGCGATGCCCGGAAGCACCATGCCGCCTTCAGGGATGGCGAAGTAGAACAGGAAAAGCACGCCGATCACGAACAGCAGCCGGGGCAGGCGGCGCAGCCACGCCCCCACGCCCTCGCCCTCCAGCTTTCGGGAAGGCCGCACGATCATCAGCACCCCCATCAGTCCGAACAGTGCCACAATGATGCGGGGCCACAAGTCCGGGGCCAGCGCGGCATTGTCAATTTGGCCGGGGCTGTCGATCCCCAACGGGATGACCACGGTGAGCAGCAACACGGCAACCAACAAGACCGCAATTCCGGTGTAGCGTTCCTGATTCATTTCAGACCTCCGATTGCTGGGTTGGAATCACCGACCCCACTCGCCCCTTGACCAGGGCTTGGTAAATGGCCAGCGACTGCGCGGCCTCGTGGCTGGACATCGGGGAACAGCACAAGGTCTCCTGCACAAATCGCTCGCCAACCAGTTCGGCAAGCCGCTCCTGAACCGCCGAGAAAAATACGGGGCTTTCCCCCAGCGGCCCGGAGAGCAGGAGCCGTTCCGGATGCAGAAAGGCGTTGGCGGCGCTGATGGCAAATGCCAACGCCCGCCCCGCCCGTCGCAACGCGGCCACGGCCCTTTCCTCGTTTTGCCCCGCCTGCTCCAGAATCCCGATCAGTGCCGTCGCCGGATCACTGGGCACCGGAACTCCTTGACCCCGCAGGTCTTCGATCACGGCCTGCCCGCCCGCACATTGGTCGAGACGGCAAAGCTTTGGTGAATCCTCCTGAGGAATCCAGAGCTTTTCCAGCAGTCCGGCATTGAATTCATGACTCCGCACGAGCCGCCCATCCACCAGCAGGCTGCACCCAATGCCCAGCGAAGCGTTGAACAGCACCACGTTGCCCTCTCCCTTGGTCGGGCCGAAGCCATGCGCGGTGAGGTTCTTGGCATTCGGAATGCTCTCCATGAAAACTGGAAGGCCGAGCCGCTTGCGGAACACCTCGCCCACCGCAACGTTTTCCCAGCCCAAGGTGGGGGCCGAACGCACCACGCATGCCTCGGGATCCACCGCTCCGGTGATGGCGATTCCACAACTGATCAGCCGCTTCCGGTCAATGCCTGCTTCTGCGATCAGCGCATCTAGCTGCGCCGCACTTTCGGCCAGCACGGACTCCGGATCGCTCAGGTCGGAAAACTGTAGCTGGCGGCTCGCCAAGGGAGTGTTGGTGAGGTCCGCCACTACGATGTCTTGCCGGAAGGCGTTGAGCGCGAATCCTGCCACATAGCATCCCGATGGCCGGACCCGTAGCCCGACCAAACGCCGTCCGCGTCGATTTTCGCGGGCGACTTCCTCCCCTTCCTCAATCAGGCCCGCATCCAGCAAGTCCCGTGTGATCCGTGAGACCGAAGCCGGGGTCAGACCCACGCGCTTGGCGATCTTCGCTCTTGGAACCGGACTCTTGAAGAGGATTTCCGCCAGCACCAGCCGTCGGTTGCGCTGGCCCAAGTCCTCGCGTGTGTTGATGAAGTCCAGAATCATTTCGGAAACAGCATTTTTTAGTTGCTTACTGTAAGTAATTATAGTAGAGTATAGCCACGGTGGTGTCAACCCACCTGTTTCATTCAACTTCAATCCGGAGAGATCAAAATGAAAATCATCAGTAATTTCATCAAGATGGTGGTGGGAGTCGTTGGTATTGGGCTTGCGCTTGCGCTTGCTGTGCCTGCTCAGGCCGAATACCCGACCCGTCCGGTGACGCTGGTGTCCCCGTATGGTCCGGGAGGGGCGGCGGACTTGGCGGCCCGCACACTTTCCGCCACGGCACCGGGGTACTTGGGCAACGGCATCCTCGTGGTCAACCGCACGGGAGCCGCAGGCGTGACTGGTTCCACCACGGTTGTCAAAGGCCGGAAGGACGGTTACACCTTGTTGCTGGCCCGCGTGGGGTCGCAGGCGGCGGTTCCGGCCATCAACCGCAAGATTCCCTACACTTGGGACGAGTACACGTTCCTGGGCCTGTTGGAACTCAATCCGTTCGTGCTGTGCGTGAGCGCAGATTCGCCCTACAAGAGTCTTGATGACGTGAAGGCCGCGATCAAGTCGGGAAAGAAGCTGAGCTACTCCTCGGCGGGTGTGGGCACCTTGCTGCATGTGGCGATGGTGCTGGTGTTGGACGACATCGGGGTTCCGCAGAGCGCGATGAAGCACGTTCCGTACAAGGGCGGTGGCAAGGCAGCGGCGGCGGTGGTCGGAGGACATGTGGACATGATCTTCCAGAACCTCTCCGGCGTGATCAGCAACATTCAGGCAGGCAAGCTGCGCCCGTTGCTCGTCACCACCAAGAAGCGCGTGCTTTCCATCAAGGACGTGCCGACGGCCTCCGAGGTCGGGCATCCCCGGCTGGAAGCAGTCATTGGCTGGAGCGGACTTTGGGGGCCTCCCGGACTTTCGGGTGAGGTGACCAACAAGTGGGTGGGTGTCATAGGCAAGATCAAGAAGGACAAGGCGTGGAACAAGCTCTCCAAGGGGCTGGGGTCAGTGCCCTCCATCCGCAACCCTGCGGACACGAAGGCCTTTGTGAAGAACCAGTACGAGACCTTCAAGGACTTGGCTGAGAAATTGGGAATGGTCATTCAATAGACTCTTTCCCAATCTCCGGGGCTGGATGCCTTCCTCTGGCCCCGGTTACAGTCCCTTGTGAAAAACCGGATTTTGAGTCAAAAAAGGCGTGAGCGTGGCTTCCAAGGCACCGAACATTCTCGTGATTCAGGCGGACCAGATGACGGCCTTTGCGCTGTCGCTCTATGGGCACCGCTTGGTCAAAACGCCGAATCTTGAGCGGCTTGCCGCAGGCGGCACGGTCTTCGAGAACGCCTACTGCAATTTTCCGCTTTGCGTGCCCTCGCGAGCCTCCATGCTTGCGGGGCGTTACGCGAACGCGCTGGCACTCTGGGACAACGCCATCGAGATGGCCGCATCCATCCCGACGCTGGCGCACTACCTGCGTTCGGCGGGCTACCACACGGTGTTGTGCGGCAAGATGCACTTCATCGGCCCCGATCAGGTGCATGGCTTCAACGAGCGCATCACCACGGACATCTACCCCTCGAATTTTGCGTGGACCCCGGACTGGATCGAGGGCGAGCGCTACCGCCCCACCGGGATCAGCATGCGGGCGGTGGTGGACGCAGGTGTGT
>CAZQXS010000093.1:0-14822 GCA_964597275.1 uncultured Pseudomonadota bacterium
TAGGTGTTCGGAATGCCGTGTGCAGAAATTTCTAGCGAGAGGCACGGACCTCCTCGGCGGAGCATCCAACGATTTCGCGGTAAAGCTCCGGATCGGTGTCGCCTTCGGTGCCATAAACGAGAATCCGTGAGTCGGCGTTGAGTCCAAGGGCTTCGGCGCAGCCCGAATGGCCTGCCATTTCCAGCAGCGTCGCCACGCCCGGAACCGCCGATTCTCCAGAAACCACCGGGGCATCGCCACCGACCCCTTCCGCCAGCACGCGCATGGCGTTGAGCGCTGCAGCATCCGGAAGCGTGACAAAGCCATCCACGCAATCCTTGAGAAGTTCCCACGCCAGCAGCGACGGCTCGCCGCAGGAGAGTCCAGCCATCACGGTGTCGAGGTCGCCCGTGAGCTGCACCCACTTTCCGGCGCGGGCGCTTTCATAAAGACAGGCCGCTCGTTCCGGCTCCACAATGATGAAGCGGGGACGCTGCTCGCCGAACTCCCACCAGAAGCGCGCAAAGACCGCCGCCGCCACGCCGCCCACGCCGCCTTGCACCAGAATGTGCGTCGGCAAAACCCCGTCCAACTGCCGCACGCCTTCCTCGACCATCACGGTGTAGCCGTGCATCACGTCGCGGGGGATGGCGGTGTAGCCCTCGTAGGAGGTGTCCGAAATCACGGTCCAGCCGTGGGTCGCCGCGTCCTCGGCGGCTTGCCGAACGCTGTCGTCGTAGTTGCCGGGCACCCGATGAGTTTCGGCCCCATAGTGGGAAATCGCCGCCTCGCGTCCGGGGCTGACGTTTTCGTGCAGGTAGATCACACAGCGGCAACCGAACATCTGTGCCCCCCACGCCACCGAGCGTCCGTGGTTGCCGTCGGTCGCACAGCACACCGCCCAATCCTTGGTGAGGTCGCGCCACTTCCCGGAAGCCAAATCGGCGGAAGTGACTCCGGATTCCCCGGCCTCTTGAGCAAGCCGCTGGGCCAAGTGCCGATAAACCGCATACGCCCCGCCGAGTGCCTTGAAACTTCCCAGCCCAAAGCGTCCGCCCTCATCCTTGTACTGCACCGAGGCGACTCCGGCCTTGGCCGCGAGTCCGGGCAGATGCAGCAGCGGGGTTTGCGCGTAGCCCGGCCACGAGGAAATTTCCTGAAACGCAGCCTGCGCTTCCTGTTCGTTGAGAACGGCGCGGTGGGCCGCTCCGTAGTTTGATTTTGCTTGAGGGCTTGAGAACCACTGCACGGCGTCTCCATTGGGTGGGTCGGAAAAAGTCAACAAAGCCATTCCAGCACAAATGAACCGCAAAGGCCACTCCTGCGGAAGTCCCGCACATTCTCATTTTTCACTTGAATGTTCATCCCATTTATCGTATTTCTATCTTGCCTCGCATTTGTGCGGGCATTGGGTCAACTTCGCTGGCAAGGGAGACAAAGTCCGTACCCATTTCTGAGTTCCTACCGTAACCGCATTTTCATCCCAAGCCCTCTGTCCACGCCCTCAATGGAGGAGAGGAGGGCTGGACAGGGCTTGGGTAAGTTTGTACTTCCGGTTTCCTGAAAATGGGCCGGACCTTGCCCCTTGCCAGCTTCTTTCAACCAAACAAAAAGGAGAGCTATGGGCAATCAACTTGATGCTCTGGTTACCGTCTTCACCGAGTTCTATTACTGGATCACGGTGCCACTGATGTTCCTGATCCACGTCGGCTTCTGTCTCTACGAAGTCAGTGTGTCCCGAGCAAAGAACAAGCTGCACACCTTGATGAAAAACGCGATGCTGATCCCGACGGTGACGATCACGTTCTTCTTCTTCGGGTTCTGGATCTACTTCGCACTGCCGCAATGGCCGTTCGGCGACATCGTCGAAGGCACCGGCGCCCTGCCGTGGGATGTGACCATGGCCTCGAACTTCCAAGACCACATCATGGGAGTGTTCTGGGCGGCCTTCCTGCTGTTCGCGTGGACGGCGGCTTCCATCGTTTCCGGCTCGGTGATCGAGCGCATCCGCACGGGCGCATTCCTGATCCTCGCTGTCTTGGTCGGTTCAGTCACTTGGGTGATTGACGCCGCCTGGGGCTGGAGCGCCGCCGGCTGGATGGTCACAGACCTGGGCTATCACGACGCTTACGCCTCCGGCGTGATCCACGGCATCTGCGGTGGCGCGGCCCTCGGCATTCTGGTGCATCTCGGACCCCGCATCGGCAAGTTCGCTCCGGACGGCACGCCCCGCAACCTCAACCCCGCCAACCCGTGGTTCGCCGTCATCGGCCTCTTTGTCATCTACACGGGCTTCTGGGGCTTCTATGCGGCCTGCAACGTGCCGATTTTGGACTTCACTGGAAAAGGCGAATTGTTTACCGCCACCACGATTTACCTGACGCCGACCACGTTGAGCACGATCACCTTCAACTTCCTGCTCTCGCTGGCAGGCGGGTTGTTCGCCGGGTACACGATGTCCAAGGGCGACGCCTACTGGACCTTCTCCGGAGGACTCGGCGGCATCATTGCCGCTTCCGCCGGAAACGACCTCTACCACCCGCTGCAGGCCTTCCTGATCGCGATTGTCGGAGTGGTCGTCATGTACAAGCTCCACTACTGGGTTGAGCGCAAGTTCAAGATTGACGATGCCGTGGGCGCCGTGGCCGTGCATGGCTACGCCGGTTCCTTTGGCGTGATCGCCTGCGGCTTCATGCTCTGGGGCTATCCCGCACTGGCTGACGGCTCCGCCACGATCAACCCGCTGGGTCAGATCATTGGCGCGATCATCATGTTCGTCGTGCTGGGCTTCATCCCGACCTACATCGTCGCGGGCATCCTCAAGGCGATGGGTCTGCTGCGGATCCCGCGTGAGGTGGAACTGGCGGGCCTCGACTATGTCGAAGAGCAAGGCCTGGAAGCCGAGCGGCAGGAGATCGTCAACGCGGAACTGGTGGAAGCCAACCGCTAATCCCTCTTAACTCACTTTTGAATGGAGAATGTTATGAGTACTGGAGTCGAAAGCTGGGGGGCGGAAGCCGTTTCCAAGATGGATGCCATGTATCCGTTCGTGGGCACGGAAGTCGCCCTGACCGTCGTTTCCGTGATCGTCTGGCTGGTCTGGCATGTCTGGCAGATCAAGTTTGAGAACAACGTGTACGACGAGCAAGTCAGCCAAGTGCAGGGCAACCTGCCCAAAGCGGTGTCCGGAGAGTAAATCCCGCCCCACGGGTGAGCGATTTGCTCTCTTCCTAACAGCGCCGCCATGCCACAAGTGTGGCGGCGTTCCTGCCTGCGGGCCTCAGCCCGCTCTTCAAGTTTTTCCGGGAATCCAGTTGGTTCCGGCGAGGGGCACCTGCGCCATCGCCGCAGATTCGACCGTGAGGGCCACTAGGTCTTCCGGCTCGAGGTTGTGGACATGGCTCTTGCCGCAAGCACGGGCGATGGTCTGGGCTTCGAGGGTCATCACCTTGAGGTAGTTCGCCAGCCGACGTCCGGCCAGTTCGGGATCGAGCCGCTTGGCGAGTTCGGGATCCTGCGTTGAGATTCCGGCGGGATCCTGCCCTTCGTGCCAGTCGTCATACGCTCCGGAGGTGGTGCCGAGCTTTTGATACTCGCCCTCCAAGGCGGGATCGTTGTCGCCCAGCGCGACCAGCGCAGCCGTCCCGATTGAAACCGCATCCGCGCCGAGCGCGAGTGCCTTGGCAACATCGGCCCCGTTGCGGATGCCTCCGGAGACGATCAATTGCACCTTGCGGTGCATACCGAGTTCCTGCAACGCCTTGACCGCCGGGCGGATGCAGGCGAGCGTGGGCTGCCCGACATGTTCGATGAAGACCTCCTGAGTTGCCGCGGTGCCGCCCTGCATCCCGTCCACCACGATCACGTCCGCCCCGGCCTTGACGGAAAGCGCGGTGTCGTAATACGGACGCGCCCCGCCGACCTTGATGTAGATCGGCTTTTCCCAGTTGGTGATCTCGCGCAACTCCTGCACCTTGATCTCCAAATCGTCCGGCCCTGTCCAGTCCGGATGCCGACATGCCGAACGTTGATCAATGCCCTTGGGCAGGGTGCGCATTTCGGCAACGCGGTCGGAAATTTTCTGGCCGAGCAGCATGCCGCCGCCTCCGGGCTTCGCGCCCTGACCAACAACCACCTCAATCGCGTCCGCCTTGCGCAGGTCGTCCGGGTTCATGCCGTAGCGCGAGGGCAGGTACTGATAGACCAGCATCTTCGATTGCCCGCGCTCTTCCGGAGTCATGCCGCCATCGCCCGTGGTGGTGGAGGTTCCGGCAATGGAGGCTCCCCGCCCCAGAGCTTCCTTGGCCTGCGCGGACAGCGATCCAAAGCTCATGCCTGCAATCGTGATCGGGATTTTCAGGTGAATCGGATTCTTCGCGAAGCGCGTGCCCAGCACCACATCGGTGCCGCAGGTTTCGCGGTAGCCCTCCAGCGGGTAGCGCGACATGGACGCGCCCAGAAAGAGCAGGTCGTCCAGTCCCGGCAGTGGGCGCTTGGCCCCACCACCCCGGATGTCGTAAATCCCGGTGGCCGCCGCCCGACGGATTTCCGAGAGGGTGTAGTCGTCAAAGGTCGCGGACTTGCGCGGATGGGTGCGTGGCGTGTTTGGGGTCATGTCCGGGGTCAGTAGGCGTCGGCGTTGTCCACGTCGAAGTTGTAGAGCTTGCGGGCGGAACCGTAGCGGCGAAACTCGCCGGGATCGGCCTCAATGCCCGCAAGGCGGAGCAGTTCGGTGAGAGCGGCAAGGTGTTCGGGAGTCATTTCCTTTTCCACGCAGTCCGCCCCAAGACTGGCGACCGTGCCGCGCACGAAAATCCGGGCCTCGTAGATCGAATCGCCGAGCGCATCCCCAGCATCGCCGCAGACCACGAGGTGGCCGCTTTGCGCCATGAATCCGGACATGTGCCCGACCGAGCCGCCCACCACGATGTCCACGCCCTTCATCGAAATCCCGCAGCGCGACGAGGCATCGCCCTCAATCACAAGCAGGCCGCCGTGCGCGGTCGCGCCTGCGGATTCGGAGGCGTTGCCCTTGATATGGACCCTGCCGGACATCATGTTTTCGGCCACCCCAACTCCGGCGTGGCCTGCCACGGTGATGCTCGCATGCTGGTTCATGCCGCCGCAGTAGAAGCCGACGTGCCCCTTGACCTCCACGGAAAGCGCATCGTCCAGTCCGCAGGCAATGGCGTGCTGCCCCATCGGATTGTGGATTTCCCAGTTCCGTTCGCTGTTGGCATCAAGCCCGTGCAGGGTGGAGTTGACCCCACGAACGCCAATTTCCTTGAGATCGAGAATTTCCATCACTGCCCGCCCCAAACGTAAATGGTGGTGGGTTCCGGCTCCCAAATCCGCGCCTGCTCCGAGCCGGGCAGGTGCGCGATGGCGCGGTATTCCGTGGCCATGGCGACCCAATCCTCGGTTTCGGCCATCACCGCGTGCTTGCAGGCAATCGGGTCGCGCACGACCGCAAAGCCGTCCTGCGTGCCGATGCAGAAGGTGTAGAAGCCGTCAAGGTCGCGGAGGCCGTCTTCCAAGGCTTCGCGCAACGTGGCTCCGGAGCGCAGCTTCCACGTCATGTACGCGCCTGCGACTTCCGTGTCATTCTCAGTCTGGAACTGGATGCCCTCGCGCATGAGGTTTTCGCGCAGGCGGTTGTGATTCGAGAGCGAGCCGTTGTGAACGAGGCAGAGGTCCGCGCCCGTGGCGAAGGGATGCGATCCGGCAGTGGTGACGGCGCTTTCCGTCGCCATGCGCGTGTGGCCGATCATGTGGGTTCCCGAGGCGACGTTGAGGCCGAACTGCTCATAGACCGACTCCGGTGCCCCGACTTCCTTGAAAATCTCGATGGACTCCCCGGAGCCGACCACTCGCACGTCGGGATGCTGATTTTGCAACCAGCCCACCACAGCGGATTCCTCGGCATTGGTGACGAGAATGCAATGCGTGGCCACTTGCGTGGCGGAAACATCACAGCGCAATGCCGCCGCCAGATTGACCTCCAGCATTTTCCACGAAAATCCCGGATCGTTGTGCGCAAGCGAGAACTTGGTCTGTCCGCCCTCCACCGGATTGCGGTAGATCGCCACGCCCGCCGAGTCCGGCCCCCGGCTGCTCATTTCCACCAGCATGGGCTTGAACATGCGTCCCAGCCGCGTTTGCAGTTCCGGGTTTTTCAGGTAGAGGCCAACAATGCCACACATGCTATTTTTGCGGTCCAAGAGGTTCGTTGAGTTCGATCACATAGCCGTCCGGATCCTTGATGAAGGCGAGGATGCGGGTGCCGCCCTTCATGGGGGAGGGTTCCTTGGTGAACTCCACCCCGTGTTGCTTGAGGTACTCGCTGGCGGCGTACACGTCCGAGACCTTGAGCGCCAAGTGCCCCCAGGCGTTCCCCTTCGCGTAGTCTTCTTCCTGATCCCAGTTGTAGGTGAGTTCGAGGTTGGTGCCCGCGTCCTCATCGGTGTAGCCGATGAAGGTGTTGGTGAAGCGGCCTGCCGGATACTCGTTCTGCCGGAGAACCTTCATGCCGAGGATGCGCACGTAGAAATCGAGGCTCTTCTCCAAGTCTTTCACCCGGAGCATGGTGTGGTCGAGCTTGAAGTTGGGCAGGGCGGTTGAAGTCTCAGCCATGTTGCTTTGCTTGGATTAGAGTTGCTGTGTCAGACCCCGTGGTCTTCACGGGGTACACTTTCCCACAGCCTGCTGATTTTCTCAATCGCTTCGTTGCCACGATCCGGGTCCGGTAGCGACGTAGTGTCTGCTGGCATCGGTTGTATGCGAAATCTCCGTTCGTCCTGAAGCTCTGTCGAAGGACTCAGCACGAACGGGCAGTGTGGGGTCAGGTTGCGTTTTCACAAAATTCTTCTTGACAGAACTTGCGAAAAAAGTAAAATCATGCCAGTATTTTTTGTTTTCGTCAATAATAAAAATATCATTTACGAATTCAACAAACCTCAGCCTCGGGGAGAACGCCATCCAAAGTGGCCCCAACACCGAAACGCCGATGCGCGATTCACCATACGATGACCTGAACCAGAAGATCGTCCGGATGCTGCAAACGGACGGACGGCTTCCGTACAAGGACATTGCCAAGGCACTACAGGTCTCGGAGGGCACGATCCGCAACCGCGTCCAGCGCATGAAGGATGCGGGGCTGCTGAAGATTGTGGCCTTGGTGGACCCAATGGCCATCAAGTACCAAGCGGATGCCATGCTGGGGATCAACGTGGCCTCGCCCCACACGCCCCAAGAGGTTGCCGAGCGACTGTCGAAATGCAACGAAGTCGTGTATGTCCTCTGGGTGTCGGGCCGCTTTGACTTGATGGTCGAGGTCGTTTGCGAGTCCACGAACCGCTTTCGGGCGTTTCTGGAAGACCACTGCTATCGGTCGCCGGACCTTCATCAGGTCGAGATCATGACCGGGATTGACATGTTCAAGAATCAATTTCTCTTGAAGCGCCAAGCCCTTTGACCCAGCATTTTTTCAACCCAGCCCAATTGAGAAGGAGAACCAAATGAGCAACACCTACCACGAACACTTCGCCGATGCACTCCCGGACCCCAAGCGGGTGGCGGAGGAAAAGCAGAAACTTGAAGCCGCCGGGGTCAAGTACATCCTTTCGTGCTGGATTGACCTGCTGGGGGTGCCGAAGACCAAACCCGTCCCGATCAGCGACTTCGAGCTGCTCTGCATGGGCAAGGGGCCGCAGTTCGCGGTGCATTCGATTTCTTTTGTCCCGGAGCTGGGGCCAGCCGACTCCGACCAGATTCCAGTGCCCGATCTGGACAGTCTCGTGATCTGCCCTTGGGACAAGACCTGCGCCTGGATGTTTGCCGACCTCTGGTGGGAAGGCCGCCCGTACAACCTCTGCCCGCGCAGTGCGCTCAAGCGCGTCGTGAAAAGCACGGCGGAGCAGGGCTATGCCGTTTATGCCGGAGTCGAGCCGGAATTCATGGTGATGAAGTGGCAGGACGGCCACCCCGTCAAGGCCTTCGACAACGACCCCAAGCCCGGACAAGGCTTGCGCCCGCGCCGTCAGGCGTTCGGTTACGATGTCGAGTATTCGATTGACTCGATGGGTTTTTTGGGTGAGTTGATTGACATCGTCGAAGGCTTGGGCTGGAACCTTCACGATGTGGTCGCGGAAGGCGCGTATTCGCAGTTCGAGTTGGATTTCCACTACACCGATGTACTCCGGATGGCCGACCGTCTGGTCTTCCTGCGCGTGTTGCTCAAGGAGGTCGCCAAGCGCCACGGCATGTTCGTCACCTTCATGCCCAAGACCACCATCGGCGACTGGCGCTCCGGCGCTCACATGAACACCTCCATGCAGCTGCTTGACAAGCCGGGAGTGAATCTCTTTGAAGGAGAGTCCGGCTGGGCGGATCCGGTGTTCAACGCAGTGGGCGGCCTGCTGCGTCACGGCGGGGCGCTGACCGCCATCGCCTGCTCGACGGTGAACTCCTACAACGGACTCGTCCCCAAGGTCGGGGGCTTCGAGGGCGGCACCGTCACTTGGGCACCAACCCACATGACCTACGGCTACAACAACCGCTCGGCGATGCTGCGCTTGCCGCAGAGCCGCTTCTGCATCGAAAACCGCGCCGCCGACATGTGCATGAATCCGTACCTTGCGCTCGGCATGACCACCGCCGCGATGACCGAAGGCGTGGTCAACGGTTACTCCGCCGGAGAACCACTCAATCAGGACTTGTACGAAATGAGCGAGGAGGCGATTTCCAAATCTGGCGCACAACGGCTGCCCCGCAATCTGCTGGAGGCGATTGAGATTTTGCGTTCCGACGAACTGGCCCGCACCGTCCTTGGCGAAACGATGATGAATTCGTTCCTTCACTACAAAACGGATGAGTGGGAGCGCTACCATCAGGCCGTCACGGATTGGGAGGTCGAGGAGTACCTGCGGCTTTATTGAAGATGCAAACACCTCTGCAACATTATCAACTCGGAAACATTGAACTGCTCTCCGGAGCAATGCTTCCGGAGGCCGTGTTGGCCTACTGCACCTACGGCGAGTTGAACGCGGCGAAGGACAACGTGGTGCTGCTGCCGACGTTTTACACGGGAAGCCACCTTCGCAACGAGGGGTTTTTCGGCACAGGCCGCGCCATTGACCCCGCCCGACATTTCATCGTCTCGGTCAACCTGTTCGGGAATGGCTGGTCATCCTCCCCAAGCAACGCCGCGCCTGCCGCGCAGGGAGCCAATTTCCCGGAAGTGTCGCTTTACGACAACGTGAAGTGCCAGCACCGTCTGCTGACCGAAGCCCTCGGAGTCGAGCGCATCCGGCTGGTGGCGGGCTGGTCCATGGCAGGCTGTCAGGCGTATCACTGGGCCGCGCAGTATCCGGAGATGGTGGGAGCCATCCTGCCGTTTTGCGCGTCGGCTCGCACCTCGCCGCACAATTTCGTTTTTCTGGAAGGCGTGAAAGCCGCGCTCACGGCGGATCACACTTGGGCGGGCGGACGCTACACCTCACCGCCGGAAGCGGGCTTGAAGGCGTTTGGGCGGGTTTACGCAGGCTGGGCATTTTCCCAGACCTTTTACCGAGAAGGATTGTACCGGAATTTAGGATTCGAGTCCGTGGAGGCTCTGCTCCGGGACTGGGAGGAGGATCATCTGAATTGGGACGCGAACAACCTGCTCGCCAAACTGCGGACCTGGCAGACCGCCGACATCAGCGCGAATCCGGTGTATGCGGGGGATTTCGAGCGGGCCTTGGGCCGCATCACCGCCAAGGCGATCCTCATGCCGTGCAGCACCGACCTCTACTTTCCTCCGGAGGACAACGCCATCGAAGCTCGCCACTTGCCCAACGCAGAGTTGCGAACCTACGACTCCCCGTGGGGCCACTGCGTGGCCTCGCCGGGCAACGACCCGGAGTTCACTCGCTTTCTCGACCGCGCCCTTTCCGAACTGCTGGAATCGGTGCATTCCTGACCCCAATCACGGGGCGTTCTCACAAACCATTTCCATACAGGAAAACCTCATGGCCAAACCGATTGTGTTCCAGCGTGCCTCCATCCAGCACCGCAAAGACGGACTGGAAGACGGCGGAACGTTCATCAAGCCGTTCGTGACCGTCCGCAATAGCGAAAGTATGGCGGGCGGTGTCAACTTTCTGAAGAAAACCTCGATTCCGTGGGATTTGACCTGCGACGAGATCATTTATTGCCACGAGGGCAACTTCCGCCTGATGTGCGACGGAGAGGCTTACAACCTTGGACCGGGAGATATGATGTTCGTGCCGAAAGACAATCACATCGCCTACGAAACCGACGGCGAGTGCAGCATCTTCTACGCGGCCTATCCGGTCAACTGGAAACAGCTTGCCGGGCTGTCTGAGGTTCCGGGGATCGATCCTGAAGATATGTGACCCTGTACAGCAGAGTTTTCTGGCCGGGCCTGCCCTACTTTTTCTCGCCCAAGTACGACTCCAT
Organism: uncultured Pseudomonadota bacterium; assembly: GCA_964597275.1. Taxonomy (GTDB): domain Bacteria; phylum SAR324; class SAR324; order SAR324; family NAC60-12; genus UBA8110. The sequence continues at coordinate 10,441 of CAZQXS010000093.1, forward strand.
CGAATCGTCCATCACCTCCAGCCACGGGGTGTGATGGACGGGTTGCATGTTTCCGGTCCTCAGCGAGCTGTAGGTGTTCGACGCCGATTCTGGAGTCGCCTCAACTCAAGCCTAATGCTTTTTTTCTTGCGCCGGCCCAAGTTCGGATAATCTGATCAACGGCCAGACCAATAAAAGCAACACAAAGTCCCAAGGTAATCCCGATTCCTGTTCCTTGTGCTTGTGATATCGCCTTCAAAATTAGCTGCCCTAAATCTGTAGTACCAATGAAGGCGCCAATGATCACCATGAACAAAGTAAAGATAACCGTTTGATTTACACCTAGCATAATGTGTGGGAAAGCAAGGGGGAGTTCAATTGAAATCCACCTTTGAAAACGTGAAACACCTGACATCGATCCTGCGTCATGCAGTGCAGCTGGAACACTATGTAGCCCTTCAACTGTATAGCGGGTGGCAGGAACAGCAGCATAAACTACAGCCGCGATTATGACAGACGTATCCGTAACTCCAAAAAGCATAATCACTGGGATCAAATAAATAAAGGAGGGAAAGGTTTGCAGGAAATCACATAGTAATAAAATCCCTTTACTAGTGAGCGAATTACGAGCACATAAAGAACCAACAGAAAATCCAATGACCGCTGAAACAATGGCTGCAAATGATGCCATATATGCTGTAATTAAAGCTCTATCCCAATATTCAGAAAGAGCAATAAATAATAAAAATCCACCCACAATCAATGACGTTCTAATTCCGGATAAAATATAACCTACACCCATCATCAACAAAAAAGTTGCGACGATAGGCATGCCAAGATAGGCATTTTTCATGGGAACCAAAATTTTTGTAATTAAAAATATATTAAACCCGTTTAATATGTAGAAAAATGTATCCCACACCCAATCAACTCCTGCCTGCCAAAAAGAAGCTGTCGTAACACCTTTATTATGTGGAACTATATAAAAATAATTAAAGCCCTCCTTGAAAAAGAAAGTGCCAATGTATGCTACCAAAGAACCCACCAAAAAAATCGCGAGAAACAGCAATGAAAATTTATGCCGCTCAATAAAAGTAAGATTTGCAAAATAATCCGTTTGTTTATCTGCCCATGCCAAAGACATTTTATCTAAAAGCACTGCTATTAAGACAATACAAATACCGATTTCTAAACCTGTTCCAACCCTAAGAGAATTTAATGCAATCATTAAGTTAGACCCTAGACCTTGCGCTCCTATAAAAGATGCAATCACAGTCATTGCTAAACACTGCATGATCACTTGGTTCACACCAATCAGGATATCGTGCCTTGCTGTTGGAATTAAAACCTTGAACAAGAGTTGAAAGTTGTTGCAGCCACTCATCATTCCAGCTTCCACAACTTCTGGTGATATATTTTTAAGTCCCAGCAAAGTCAGGCGCACCATTGGTGGCGTGGCAAAAATAATAGTTGCAATTGCGGCTGCATGATCACCAACCCCAAAAAACACCAACACTGGAATTAAATAAGAATAGTGTGGCATGGTCTGGGCCACATTCAGGACAGGCTGTAATGCTGTTTCAATCCATTTCCTTTTATAACCGAAAATACCTGCAATCAACCCCAAAAGACATGAAATTGGTGCAGCGATCATTACAAAAGAGAGGGTTTCCATTGAAGGTTTCCATTGACCAAAAACACCAATATAAGTAGTTGAAAAAGCCGCCAGTATCGCAAGCCATTTACCCTGAAGTTTATAGCCTAAAAGAATAGCCCCACCTGTAATCACTGTCCATGGGAGCGCAGGCCAATAAGCCCATTTATTCTCATTAACAAAATCCCAATCTGTAAAAGCAACGATGGTTTTAACACCGCCTAGGAAAATTTCACGAATAAATGTAATTACTATAAGAATGGAGCTTGAAATTGCTCTAGTCACCTCTCGGAATAACGGTTTCTGTTCATAATCCTCAATTTCAGGATCATATACCTCAATAGGCATCCATTCGTACATCAAAAATTGAACTGAATCATTAATCAATGATGGAAGGTCTTTGAGCAAGGCAGGAAAACGCCAAAGGAAATTACTCTCTGCTGGGGTAATAAAGAGACAGAGTAGGGAGAATACAATCAGCAACCCTATGAACTGTAATAATTTTGGGTTTCTTGTTAAGTAATTCATTAGCCTAAATTAGCTTTTCCCCTCTTCACTTACTACCAAACAACACATGAATCACATGAGAGGCGTGCAGGGTGCCAACCATCTCATCGTTCTCATTCACAACGGCAATCGGCTTCTTCTCACCGAGAACAACCTCGGCAACCGTTTCAATAATTGCGTCTTTGGGAACCCTCAAATCACTCATCTCTTCTGAAGTGTCTACTGGATCCATCACAGACTCAATCCTCAGCACTTTTTCCCTTGGCACTTCTTCTGTGAATTTGTGGACATAATCCGTCGCAGGATTCAGCACAATGTTGGCGGGGGTGTCCAATTGCTCGATCACCCCGTCTTTCATAATGGCGATCCGATCTGCCAAGCGTAGCGCCTCATCAAAGTCGTGCGTAACGAAGAGAATCGTCTTGTTCAGCACACCTTGCAGTCGCAAAAACTCATCTTGCATCTCTTTACGAATGAGGGGATCCAACGCAGAAAACGGCTCATCCAAAAACCAAATATCTGGCTCAACCGCGAGCGAGCGAGCAATCCCCACACGTTGCTGCTGCCCTCCAGACAGCTCTCTTGGAAAGTAATTCTCGCGCCCTCCAAGGCTGACAAGCTCAACCATGTCCATGGCCTTCTTAATGCTGTCTTGCATACTGATGCCTTTTACTTGCAAAGGGAAGGCGATATTTTCTAGGACCGTCTTGTGGGGAAGCAGGGCGAAGTTTTGGAAAACCATCCCCATCTTGTTCCGGCGCAGTTCGATGAGCTGCTTGTTGTCCATCGCCAGCAAGTCTTCGCCATCAATAAAAATCTTCCCGGCGGTCGTATCTGCCAATCGTGAGATACAGCGAAGCAGCGTTGACTTGCCGGATCCTGACAGCCCCATCACCACCAGCAGTTCCCCTCTGGAAACTTCAAAAGAGGCATTATTGACCCCCACGATGCAACCTGCCTCTTGAAAGGCTTTAGCATCCACCTTTCCCTGAGAACCCTGAAGCATTTTTTTAGCATTATCACCAAATATTTTATAAACAGATTCACATTTGATGACAGCCTGTTCTTGACTGGAGGTAGGTTCTTGCTGGAGAGGCATGAAATTTTTCTAAATTAACTTGTTTACACCAGAGCGATAATCTTCATTCTCTTGCCACAACAAAAAAATCCCCCCTATACAAAAAGTATAAGGGGGAAATCATTAAATGCCAGTAGAGAATAAAGATTTTAAGAGTAGATTCTCTTTAATTTCCAGCACCAAGTATGGATTCGGTCCAGGGCTTCCAAACAGCTTCGTTGTCTGCCAGCCACTTCGCACCAGCATCCGCATGAGTCATCCCGTCAGTGTCAACCAGCGCTGCCATTTGACCGATGTGCGGAGCGGTAAAGGAAAGTTTTGAAAAAGCCATGTACGCTTGTGGGTGCGTTTTAGGGAACTTGTAGTTTGCCCCTTTTTTCAACCAACCTTTGGGAGAACCACATCCGGTCGTACTTAAGTCGCCACCATCAGCAATTCTGCAGCCATCAAAATACGGCGGGAATTTAATGAAGGTAAACCCTGTCGCATCCGTAAAGTTAGGAGACCAGTTGAAGATGATCGTGCCGCGACCTTCTTTCTTCGCAGCTTTAAGTTCAGCCCACAGTGCATCAGCCGCACCAGCAAACTTAACGGTCCACTTATCATCCAGGCCTAATCCTTTAAGGCGGTTCGGCATTACATCACCATGCCAAGTTTGAGGGCCTTCCAGCCAGCGGCCTTTGCCACCCGAATCGGGAGTTGCAAAGTTGGCGTGGCAGTCTTTCAGAGCCTCCCAGTTGGGCAGCCCCGGGCAAAGTCCCTGCTCAAGAACCCAATTAGGGAAACCCATTTCCTCGAAAGTCTCCAAGTCATGAGTTCCCGCATCAATCAGGCCACCTGTTTCCATTGCTTTGTAATAGGCATTCTGCATGGTAGACTGCCACACTTCATGCACTATTGTTAAATCACCAACACGAACAGCCTCAAAAGCGGCCTGATTGTCAATAGGCACATATTCAACATTGTTGCCCATGCTCTCAAACATTCCTCCAATAACGTGGGCCATAACAATCTGGCTTGACCAGTTCTTTATTGGAATTTTAATTGGTGCGCTACTATCTGCAACACTTGTTCCCGCACTGAATGCGAGCATGGTACCTGCCACAAGGGCACCTAGAATTTTCTTGAAAGAAAACATACTTCTCTCCTCAATTGAAGATTAAA
>CAZQXS010000094.1:0-14593 GCA_964597275.1 uncultured Pseudomonadota bacterium
ATCCTCGACCAGTGTTTCGTTGCGGACGTAGAGGTGGCTGAGGCCCATCAGGGTGATGCGCCGTCCGGTGGGGTTGCCGAACACGCCCCAGCCCTCGTGGGTGCCTTGCAGGGTCCAGCGCACTGCGAGCTTGAAGCCGCCCTTGGCGTGATCCGGGTTCCAGTAGAGGTCGTCCACGAGCAGTTGCGCGTCCGGGAACTGCGCAAGCAGGCCCGTGATGTGGGCGGTGTAGTCGCCTGTGCCGTACAGTTCGCGCTGCCCCGGAAGGTGCAGGAGTACGTTCGGGGCGCAGCACTCGCGGACGCGGTTGAGCAGCCGCACGTTCCACGCATCGTGCAGGAAGCCGCGCACAAAATCCTCGACATCGAAATCCCCGGACTTGGGCACATGCACTTGGGGCGCATTCTGTCCGTCGAGGCGGGTCACTTCTCCCGGAGGCGAGTCCTGCTTTCCGCGCTCGGCCTCGTGCCTTGCCAGAGTGCGGGCCAGTTCCCACGGATCCAGCCCCAGTTGCCGCACCACGGCGGTTTCGTCACGGATGAGCCATTCCTCGACGATGCGGTTTTCGTGAGCGATGCAGTTGCAGAGCGTGCTCCAGTGGATGCGGCGTCCGGTGGGCGGTCCCAGCGGCCCGTGCCCCCAGTGGTGGGCGAGGTTGATGATGCGGGCGGAGAAGTGGTAGGTTTGCTCCTCCTCCTCCACGCGCCACATCACGTCGTCCCCAAACGCCCGACGATCCGGGAAGGTGTGCTGCATCTGTAGGGTGTCGGCGATCACCTGATCGCGTCCGTAGCTCACTCCGTGCGGATGCCAAACCGGAGTGTTGTGGCTGTACTGGTTGTAGATGCGCCCCACGCCGCGCTCTTCCCAAATCCAGTGGGTGCCCCGGATGTGGTAGTCCACGATGTCCACGATGCGCTCGTCAAAGCCGCGCATCGGCTGCCGTTTTTCCGGCCCCGGATTCATCAGCGTGGCGATGTCCTTCCAGCCGATTTCCGTGACGGGGGAGGCTTGAGCGGGTTGGGTGGAATTTGAGTCGTTTGCCATGTTTGCCATTCAGGAAAGCCATTGGGGATCGGCGGGGGCATCCCCGGAGATCACAGAAAACAAATAGCCCTTTTCAGAGCCGATGCACTCCAAGTGCCGGGAAACATTTTCGGGCAGGGAGAAGACATCCCCCGTTTCCAGTGTGAAGCGGCCCGACTGCCCTTCGGCGCTCCAGTCCACCTGCCACTGGCCGCGATGGCAGATCAGCACCTCCTTTTCCGGACGGGTGTGGGCGTGGCGACCGCCGCCGGGTTCGGATTCGTGGAGCAACAGCACAAAGCCGTCGCCTCCGGGAATGGCCGCATTGTGCGGGGCAATCATCGCATAAAGCTGGATCGGCCCAAAGTCTCCCGTTTGCAAAGGGTGTCCGGATGCCGGACGACGCTGCCCAGCGTAGCAGATTTGCCGCGCCATTTCCGCTGGGGAGTAGTGGTCGTAGCGGGCGGCTTCTTCCTGCGTCAGGGTTCTCACGCGCTTGGCTCCCTCCGGAAGCGGCTGCTGGTTCGTGTCCCACACGCCCTGCTCTTCGAGCAACACCAGCCCGTGTTCTTCGGCGGCCTCGAACACCTGCGGTGCCCACTCCACGCCTCCGGTGTCGTCCCCGCCCAACACGGTGAAAAGAAAGCCGTAGTCCTCGCCGACGTTCTCAAAGCCCCGGAAGCAGTGGGTGGGCACGGACACCACATCGCCTGCGTTGAGCGTGACGCGGTTTTCGCCCTGCAAGCCCCAATAAATTTCAAAGGTGCCTTCGTGGATCATGAAGACCTCGGCGGTGAAATGGCTGTGCAGCGAGTTCTTGATACGCGGAGGCTGGCCCGCCGCTCCGATGTTGAAACCGTGCGGCTCGCGGATGTTGACCACCTGCTCGGCGTTTTCAGTCACGCCGGGGCCGATGATGCTGAAGTTGTCCTTGAGGTGGCTTCCGGGCGTGTGCGTGTCAATGAACGCGCTTTTGCACGGCACCATCTCGTTGCGGCGCACCAGCCGCTGGCGCAGGGATTCCGAAGTGTGGGTTGCAGGCATGGAAACCTTTGGCGGTGGAGTTGAGGGACGGCGGGCTGGTGAAGTCAGGAACGAAGCCGCTGCTTGGTGGCTGAGTCGAACAGGTAGCACTTTTCCGGCACGAGCCGCACACCGACCGTTTCGTCAATGCCGATACGGAATTCCTTGGGACCGCGCACGGTCAGCAAATCGTTGCCAAGCTGCACCGTCACCAGGGTGGACTCGCCCGTCAACTCGAACGAATAAACCGATCCGGAGCAAGTACCCTCCTCGGGTTGGGTGAGTTCCAAATCCTCTGGGCGCACCCCCAAGGTGGCTTGCTGACAGTCACCCAGCCCCGTTGCGATGGCAAGGTGCGGATGCTGGAACTGGCCCTGCTGGAGTCCTCCCGGAATCAGGTTCATGGCCGGAGAGCCGATGAAACCCGCCACAAACAGGTTGGTGGGATCGTTGTAGATGTTCTCCGGTGTGTCGAGTTGGGAAATGATGCCGTGGTCCATCACGGCCACACGATCCGCCAGTGTCATCGCTTCGATCTGATCATGCGTGACGTAAACCGTGGTGATGCGCAGTTCGTGCTGGAGATGCTTGAGTTCCGCCCGCATGCTCACGCGTAGCTTGGCGTCGAGGTTCGACAGCGGCTCGTCCATCAAAAACACCGTGGGTGTGCGGACGATGGCGCGAGCAAGGGCCACGCGCTGGCGCTGGCCTCCGGAAAGCTCGCGGGGTCGGCGCTCCAAGAACTGCTCCAGCCGCACTTTTTCTGCCGCATGGCGCACCTGTTCCGCGTGTTCGCTTTTGGGCACCTTGCGGACCTTCAGGGGGTAGCGGATGTTTTCATAGACGGACATGTGCGGATAGAGGCCGTAGTTCTGAAAGACCATGGCCACATCCCGGTCCTTGGGCAGTTCATCGTTGACCCGCCGCTCCCCGATGAACACATCCCCACGGGTTGGCTCCTCCAGGCCGGCAATCATGCGCATCGTGGTGGTCTTGCCACATCCGGACGGCCCCAGCAGCACGAGAAACTCCTGATCCCTGACGCTCAGGGAAATGTTGTTCACGGCGGTGACGCCCCCCCAGCTTTTGGTGATGTTTTCCAAGGTGACAGAAGCCATTGGGGTCTCTTTCTCAGCGGACTGCACCCAAGGTCATGCCTTGGACAAAGTGTTTTTGGATAACCAGCGCCAACACGAACATCGGTGCCATGATGAGGATTCCTGCGGCGGAAATCAAGTGCCAGAGCACGCCTTCCTCCGCATGGAACATCGCCAGCCCCACAGGCATCGTCACGGCCTTGTTGGTGGTGAGGATGACGGCGAAGAGGAACTCGTTCCACGCAAGGATGAAGCAGAAGATTCCAGCGGTGATGAGTCCGGGCATGGCCATCGGCAGCACCACGTTCCAGATCACCTGCAAGCGGCTGGAGCCGTCCACCAGCGCGGCCTCTTCGGTGTCCAGCGGAATGCCGTCAATGAAGCCCTTGATCATCCAGATGGCGAAGGGCATGATCAGCGAGAGGTTGACGAGCACCAGCGACAGCCGGGTGTCAAGAATGCCGAGGTCGCGGAAGAGGATGAAGAAGGGCAGCACGATCACCACGGCAGGGACAAACTGCGTGGCCAGAATGGTGACGAACATGATGCGCTCGCCAAACAGCCGGAAGCGCGAAAAGCTGTAGGCCGCCATCGTCGCCAGCGGGATGGCAACGAGTACGGTGCAGAGTGCCACGAGCGTGGAGTTGATCAGCTTGTCGAAGAGGTTGTAGGGGGATTTGAAGATGACCCGGAAGTTCTCCAGCGTGGGTGTGAAGATCAGCTTGAGCTGGAAGATGTCCACATGCTCCTTGAAGGCACCGGAGGCGATCCAGTAGATCGGCACGAGAATCACCGTGGCCACCACGAGGATCAGCACGAACTGCACGGCATCCCAGAACTGCTTGCGTTGCTTCGAGGTGGCCATTCAGCGCTTGAGGAACACGAGTTTCATGTAGAGCCACGTCAGCCCGAACATCGGCAGCACCAGCAGGTAGGACACCGCCGAGGCGTAGCCCATGTCGTAGTACTTGAAGCCCTGAAAGTAGATGAAGTGGGCCAGCGTCTGCGTGGCGTTGCCGGGACCGCCGTTGGTGAGCATGAACACCTGGTCAAACATCTTCAGCGAGAAGATTGTTTTGAGGATGATGCCCACAGCCAGCACAGGCAGCATGGAGGGCAGCGTCACGTCCCGGAAGACCATCCACGCCGGGGCTCCGTCAATCATCGCCGCTTCCTGCGCATCTTTGGGCACGTTGGCCAGTCCACCGATGAACACCAGCGTCAGGTACGGAGTCCAGTGCCACACGTCACTGCCGATCAGCGCGATCATCGCCAGCGTGGGGTCGCCCAGCCAGTCCGCATGGGCCAGCGGCGGGATCAGCACATCGAAAAACGCTTTGAAGAGCCCGAAGTCCGGCTGGAACATGAAGCGCCACGACACCCCGATCAGGGCCGGACTCATGGAGAAGGGCAGGATCAGCAGGGTCCGCACGGTGAGCCGGAAGCGCCCTCCCGGTGCGAGCAGCAAGGCCAGCGCGAGCGCGAGCGCGATGGTGACTGCGACCGAGGAGACAGTGAAGGTCGAGGTGACGCGGACGGCGTTCCACATCGCCTCGTCCTCGAAGGCCCGCAGATAGTTTTCAAAGAGATAACCGATGTTTTCCCAGCCGTCGTACTCAAGCTCCCAGAGCGGGCGGGAGAGCCGTGCGCGGCTCAGCCTCCATTCCCGAAAGCTCAGGTAAAATGACTGGAACAGCGGCCAGATTGCCGCTGTCAGCACCACCAGAACGGCGGGCAGGACAAAGAGGTACTTAAGGTGCCGATCTCGCATGGTGGGATAGCAGAAGGGGGGAGAAGACCGCCCGGGCCGAAGACCGGACGACCTTCAGGAGAGAGCAACGCTCAGTACCCGGCGCGGCGCAGGATGCGCTCGGCCTTTTTCGCGGCATCTTTCATCAGTTGATCCACGTCACCTCCAGTGGATGCCTTCTGGATGGCGTTGGAGAGCAGGTCTCCAATCTCCGGCCATTCCGGAATCTGCGGCATGATGTCCGAATTCTCCAGACTTTTCGCTGCGGCCATTTGGATGTTGTCGTTGGCGGCGTTGACTTCCGGGTCAGTGAGGCTGGAGATGTGGGTCGCCACGTTGTTGACGATCTTCTCGCCCTGCACCTGACGCTCGATGGCGTTGCGGCGGTCAAGCTCCGGATTGGAGAGCCACTTCATGAACTCCCATGCTGCGTCCTGATGCTTGGAGTGCTGGGAGATCGAGAAGGGCATCGAGATGGCGTAGGTCACGGTCTTGCCTTGGTAGGAGGGCATGCCCGTGAACGCAACCTTGGACTTGTCCAGCTTGGACTGGTTGGGGTTGGAGAAGCCCGAGTAGGCCCACCACCAGACCGGGATCATCGCGGCCTTGCCTTGGGAGAACTGGATGCGGGCATCCTGCTCGACGTTCGAGACCGCGCCATCACCGCAGATGTTATGCTGGGTGTGCAGGGCCACGTAGTCGCGGGTGGCCTTGAGTCCGGCAGGCGTGGCCCAAGCCGGCTTCATTTGGTCGTCAAAGACATCAGCACCAGCCGCCCAGAGGTAGTTTAGCCAGATGAAGAGGTTCTGGCGGTTGCCGTCGGCTCCGTAGTAGCAAGCCAGCCCGCCGATGCCTTCCTTCTGCTTGAGAACCTTGCCAGCGCGGGCCACGTCGTCCCACGATTGGGGGACGCTGAGGCCGTGCTTGGCGAACAGATCCTTGCGGTAGAACATCAGTTGCGGGTGGGCACGGAGCGGAAAGCCCATCACCTTGCCCTTGTACATGGCGCTCTTGGCGAAGGCTTGCGGGTAGCGGCTCATGCTGATGCCGTCCGCCTTGAGACGGTCGTCAAGAGCCACGAACCAGTAGGCGTTGGGCGGCCCCCAGGAATCGAGGTAGTTGACCACATCAAAGTTGCCGTCTGCGGCAACACCCACGCTGGAGACCTTCTCCTGCAACGAGACGAAGGGGATATGGGTCCAGTTGACCGTGATTCCGGTCAGGCTCTCGAACTCCTCGTCGCGGAGTTCGTAGGCTTTGAACTGCGGTGTGACCACCGACAGGATGTTCAGGGTCGTGCCGGCGTAGGGCTTCCCGGACTTCAGTTTGTAGGGCAGGATATTATCTCCGGCTCCGGCAACTGAAGCGCCAAGCAGCACAGCAGCGGTGATTGCGATACAGCGGTTGAGCATAGCTCCTCCTTCAGGGGTTGGTTGACAATCACGCATCCCAGGTGAATGCGTATGCAATGGAGTTATACTGCAACTCGACGGAGAAGGTCAAGGTTTTTTTTGAATCAGTGAATTTCTGCGGAGTTCCCGATTGCCTGCTTGAGCATCTCAATGTTGAAATCCGGGCGTTTGCAGGCATCGAGGATGACGGCCTCGCGTCGGATGCAGAGGTCAATGCACTCCGGGAGCTTGGGGGCGGCTTCCAACGGAATCACCACGGCCCCGTGGCGGTCTGCATGAATCAGGTCGCCGTGCTTGACGGCCATGCCGAAGATGTCCACGTCAATGCCCACGTCCTCCACCCGCACATAGACATGGCTGGGTGAGACCTTGCCGCCGAGCAGTTGGAAGCCGGGGGCCAGCACGTCAAGGTCGCGGATGGCGCCGTTGGTGATGCCTCCGGGCAGGCCGAGTGCCTTGTGGATGTTGGTGTTGACCTCGCCCCAGTGGGCACCGATGCCGGGACGAGAATCCAAGTCCTGGAGGACCACGATGTTGGGGCCGGGATCGCTGGCGACGTACTCGTAGTAGCGCAGGGCGTTTTCACGCTTCTTTGCCGGATCAATCGGATTGGCAGCACGGATCGTGGCCGTGCGGGCGTAGCCGACGATGGGGGGAAGCGAGGGGTCCGCACAGACGAACGGCTCGGTGGTGAAGCCCATCGTGCGACGCTCCGGTGCCGCGAGTTCCAGCGCGTTGCAGATCGTGGGCGTGTCGAACTGGCGGAAGTGTTCCAAAAGCGAGGGGTCGAAGGAAGCGGCTGAAGAGGTCATGGCTTGGTCATTCGGTAAGGGTGAAAATATTGCCCGTGCCAAAACTTGACGTTTGGGGCTGTCTGCCAGTATCCTATCAGCAACAGCATACCTATGCAAAACCCATAACCCAGACTTTTGACAGCGGACCACCATGATTCGGTATCTCAAAGACGGCATTAGCGCCGAGCAGGCCAAGGCGGAGGACACGCAGGTGCGGCAAACCGTGGAGCAGATTCTCGTGGACATTGAAGCGCGGGGCGATTCCGCCGTGCAGGAACTGGCCAAGAAGTTTGATGGCTGGGACCAGCCCACCTTCCGACTCAGCGAGGCAGAGATCGCGGCGGCGGTTGTCGAGCTTCCAGAGCAGACCATCGCGGACATCAAGTTCGCGCAAGAGCAGATTCGCAACTTCGCTCAGGTGCAGCGCGACTCCATGCAGGATGTCGAGGTGGAGACGCTTCCGGGGGTGGTGCTGGGGCACAAGCACATTCCGGTCAACAGCGTGGGTTGCTACGTTCCGGGGGGCAAGTACCCGATGGTCGCCTCTGCGCATATGAGCGTGGTCACGGCAAAGGTCGCCGGAGTGCAGCGCATCATCGCCTGCGCCCCTCCGTATCAGGGGCGTCCGCATCCAGCGATTGTCACCGCCATGCACCTTGGCGGCGCAACCGAGATTTACTGTCTGGGCGGGATTCAGGCGGTGGGGGCAATGGCGTTGGGCACGGAAACCGTCCAGTCGGTGGACATGCTGGTTGGCCCCGGAAACGCCTATGTCGCCGAGGCCAAGCGCCAGCTCTTTGGACGGGTGGGCATTGACCTGTTCGCCGGACCCACCGAAACGCTGGTGATCGCCGACGACACCTGCGATGCCGAACTCTGTGCGGCGGACTTGCTGGGGCAGGCCGAGCATGGACTGAACTCTCCGGCGGTGTTGCTCACCAATTCCGAAACGCTGGCCCGCGACACCATGAGCGAGGTGGATCGGCAGCTCACGATCCTGCCCACCGCCGAAGTCGCAGGACAGGCGTGGCGCGACTACGGGCAGGTGATCGTCTGCGACAGCGAGACGGAAATGATTGCCAAGGCGGACGAAATCGCTTCGGAGCATGTGCAGGTGATGACCCGAGACCCCAACGTGTTTCTTGAGGGCATGACCAACTACGGGGCGCTCTTCTTGGGGCAGGAGACCAACGTTTCGTATGGGGATAAGGTGATTGGCACCAACCACACCCTGCCGACCAAGAAGGCGGCGCGTTACACCGGAGGCCTATGGGTGGGCAAGTTCCTCAAGACCTGCACCTACCAGCGTGTGCTGACCCAGGAGGCAAGTGTGCTGGTGGGCGAGTACTGCTCGCGACTCTGCGCCTTGGAGAACTTCGCGGGGCACAAGGAGCAGGCGGACATCCGGGTGCGGCGCTACAAGCAATAATTCCAAGCATCAACAATGGCGGAGCAGCACAAGAAGGTAACTTCGACACAGGTGGCTCGGCTGGCGAGGGTGTCGCAGTCGGCGGTCTCCCGCACTTTCACGCCGGGGGCCAGCGTTTCCGAGAAGATGCGCCGCCGTGTGCTGGACGCCGCCCGCAAGCTCGGCTACCAACCCAACGCCATCGCCCGCAGCCTGATCACGCGTCGCTCCAACATGGTGGGCATCGTGATCGCCAACGTCACCACCAACCCCTTCTATCCGGACGTGCTGGACGCCTTCAGCCGCCGCTTTCAGGAGCGCGGCCAGCGTGTCATGCTCTTTATCGTCACCCGCGATCAAAGCCTGGACGACATCCTGCCGCAGCTCTTCGAGTATCAGGTGGACGGCATCCTCATCACTGCCGCAACGCTCAGTTCCGAAATGGCGCAGGAGTGCGAACGGCTGGGAACCCCCGTGACGCTCTTCAACCGCTACGTCCTCGGCACCAGCGCAAGCTGGGTGTGCTGCGACAACGTGGAGGGCGGGCGGATGGTCGCCCGGCTGTTTCTGGATGCCGGACACGAGCGTCCCGCTTTTCTGGCGGGATCCGAAGACACCTCCACCAGCGTGGACCGGGAGCAGGGCTTCGCGGATTTCCTGAAGGAGCAGGTTGTAACACCGCTCCGGGAAGTGGGACACTACACCTACCGAGGGGCTTACGAGGCCACCCTGCGGCTGCTGGATCGTCCGGAGCGTCCCGATGCCATTTTCTGTGCGAACGACATCATGGCGATTGGTGCGCTGGAGGCCATCCGTAGCGGACGGGGCTTGCGGGTGCCGGAAGACATTTCCGTGATTGGCTTTGACGACATCTCGATGGCCGCGTGGCCGAGTTACAACCTCACCACCATCCGCCAACCGGTGACGGCCATGATGGACGAGTCGGTGGAGGATTTGCTCCGGCGCGTGGAGAATCGGGATGCGCCTTTTGTCAACCGCCTGATTCCCGGCGATTTGGTGGTGCGTGGCTCGGCGCGGCTGCCCAAGGGCATGTCCTCCGGGTGGGTGATCACCAAGGAAAGGGACGCGGAATGACGACGATGCAAGGAAAAATCGTACTCGTGACCGGAGGCGCAGGAGGCATTGGCGCGGCGGTCTGCCGGAGTGTGGCCGAGTCCGGTGGTTCGGTGGTTTTCACCTACCGCAACAGCAAGGACGCGGCGGAAACGCTGCTCGCGTCCCTTCCGGGAGCGGGACACCTCGCCCTCCAAGCACGAGTGGACGAAACCCCGGCGGTGCAGGAACTTGCCTCACGAGTGCAGGCGCAGCATGGCAGGCTGGACGTGCTGGTCAACTGTGCGGGCACCACGCGCTTTGTGCCGCACCACGATCTTGACGGACTCGACGACGACCTCATTGACGAAATCTTCCGCGTCAACTGGCGCGGCGCATTTGCCTGTGTCCGGTCCTGCCGGAGCCTGCTGGAACAAAGCGATGACGCGCTGGTGGTCAACATTTCCTCCATCGCCGCCGTGTCCGGCATGGGCAGCAACGCCGCCTACTGCGCCTCCAAGGCCGCGCTCGATTCGATGACGCGCTCGCTGGCGCGGGCCTTGGCCCCAACGATTCGGGTGGTCTCGCTTTCCCCCGGAGTGGTGGAGACGGAGTTCATCCGTGGGCTTGATCCCGCATGGCGCGACGAGCAGTTGGGGCGTACGCCGCTACAACGCTTTGCCCGCCCGGAAGAAGTCGGCGAGGCCGTGGTTGCGCTGGCCACCACGCTGACCAGCATGACGGGGTGCATCCTGCCTCTGGATGGCGGTCGGCCCCTCGGCTGACGACATCCAAATCCCTGCCTTCCTCACTCTTTGCTTCCCTCTGGTGTCATATCCTGAATAATAGGGCGTCCGGTTGATTCCGGGAATGACAACGCTACAAAACGGAAAGATGAGCCAAGCGTTTTCAGGACGAGTGCCACCTGCTTTGTGGGTTTGGGGGCTGGTGGGGCTGGTCTCGGCAGGAATGGTTTTCTGGAGGACCGAGCTTCCGTGGCTGGTGAGCTACCCGGAGGCGTGGGTCGTGCCGGTGGCGGACTGGGCGAACGCGGGGATGGCGTGGTTCATCGAGTATTTCCGCTGGCTCTTCCGGGGGATCACTTGGCTGGTGTCGTGGGCGATGCGGTGGATGGTGGGCCTGCTCGAATGGCTGCCGTGGTCCGCCACGCTGGTGCTGTTTGTCGGCATCGCTCGGCTTGCCGGAGGCTGGAAGCTCGCGGCGTTTACCGGAGTTGCGCTGCTCTACATGGTGATCGTGGGCTACTGGACCGAAAGCATGCGCACCCTCGCACTGGTGTGCGTGTCCGTTCCGTTGTCAGTGGTGGCCGGATTTGGGCTGGGGGTTTGGGTGTGGCGTGCGCCTCGGGCCAACTGCTGGGTGCAGCCGATGTTGGACCTGATGCAGACCGTCCCGACCTTCGCGTATCTGGTTCCGATTCTTTTGCTGTTCGGCTTTGGTCCGGTGGTGGGGCTGATTGCCAGCGCGATCTATGCCTGCCCGCCGATGGTCCGCAACACGATGCTGGCGTTACGCCGTGTGCCTGATGACGTGGTGGAGGCCGGGATCATGTCGGGTGCGTCGCGGTGGCAGTTGTTCTGGCGGGTGCAGTTTCCGTCCGCGTTGCCGACCATCATGATCGGCGTCAACCAGACCACGATGGCCGCGCTCAGCATGATCATCATCGCGGCCATCATCGGCAGTTCCGCCGACATCGGCTGGGAGGTGCTGAGCACGATGCGGCGGGCGAACTTTGGGGAAAGCCTGCTGGCCGGAATCGTGATCGCCCTGATTGCCATGATTCTGGACCGCGTGACGGGTGCCCTGACTCGGCGCGACCCACGGAGTGCGTCTGGAACAACCAATCGTCCGCTGCTGGCGGGGATGCTGGGCGGGGCGGTTTTGCTCGTTGGGGCGGCCCCGTTTTTGCCAATCCTGCACACCTATCCGGAAGGCTGGACGTTTTACCCGTCCGGCCCTCTGAACGATGCGGTGACTTACATCACGGTGGAGTTCAGCCAATTTCTGGAATCCCTCAAGAACGGATTCCTGTTCTTTTTTCTGCTGCCGTTGCGGATTGGCCTCGAAAACACGATCCGCCCCTTCACTTGGGGGTTTTCCCTGACACCAGCACTCACCCTTGGTTACGCCGTCGGCACCACGCTGCTGGCCTTGTTTTTCGGAATTCGCCACACCTGGCGGGTTGGGGTGGGGATTGTGCTGGTGTCCGGTCTGCTGTTTTTTGGGTTTGAGCGGACCCCGTGGCCGCTGATCCTGCTCGTGCTGGTCGTGCTGGCGTGGCAGGTGGGCGGTTGGCGGGTTGGGGTGCTTGCGCTGCTGGGGCTGGGCTTCATGCTGGTCACCGGAGTGTGGATTCCGGCAATGCGCTCGCTCTACCTCTGCTTGGCCGCCGTCTCGTGCTCCTTCGGGCTGGGGAGCCTGCTGGGCATTTGGGCCTCCGAAAATGACCGGGTTTCCGGCGTGCTGCGTCCCATCAACGACACGTTCCAGACCATGCCACTGTTTGTGCTGTTGATTCCGGTGCTGATGTTTTTCCAGATCGGCGAGTTCACCGCATTTCTGGCGATCATCGCCTATGCGATTGTCCCGGCGATCCGCTACACCGAACACGGACTCCGGCAGGTGGACCCCACCGTGGTCGAGGCGGCGCGGGCGTTTGGCTGCACCCGGCGGCAGTTGCTCTGGGAGGTGCGCCTGCCGCTGGCGGTTCCGGAAATCATGCTGGGGTTGAACCAGACCGTCATGTTTGCGCTGGCGATGCTCGTGATCGCCGCCTTGGTGGGCACCAAAGGCCTGGGGCAGTCCATCTACATCGCCCTCGGCAAGGCCGATTTCGGCCTTGGGTTGGTGGCAGGACTCAGCATGGCCTTCATCGCCATCATCGCCGACCGCATCCTCCAGGCCTTCAGCCATCATCGCAAACAGGCGCTGGGGCTGGGCTGAGAATGTTAAGGAGTGGGTCAGGAAGAACGTTTGCGGGCATCGTCGTACACTCGGCTCTTGTCACGTCGTCCCACTGCAATCACCAGTACCGTGACCTGTTCATCCTGAACCTCGTAACGAGGCGATAACCGGAAGCCCGCAACTTGATCTTGTAGGTGTTTTGGAAACCCCGGAGGCGATCTTGGGGAACATGAGGACGCTCCAAGCGTTCGGCCAGCTTTTTCTTGAATTGAGCCTGAAGCGGGGCATCCAACCGTCGCCACTCCTTGAGTGCAGCAGGCAGGAAGTGCAACTCATAGCTCATCGAGCGACACTTTGACGGGTTGCTCGTTGGCGACCTTACGCTCCTGGACCAACTGGCCGAGTTCGTAGTCTTCCAAGGCGTCCATCAGCGCCTCGTAGGTCTCGGCAGGCACGAGATAGGCGGACGGGGTGTTGTGGTTGAGGATCACCACGGGGTTGCCCTCCGCAGCTTTCAGCAGGGCGGTTGGGTTGCGTTTGAGTTCCGAAATGCTGGCAGAGCAGGAAGCAAGCACTGGTTTCATGGCTGAGTCTTCGTGAGGTCTGGAATCAGAGCGAAATTCAGCATCAAAAATAACACGATTTTTGGAGTCCGACAAGCCAAAGCATTTCCGGCTTCCTCGGCCCCCGCTTGTCATTCCCGCGCAGGCGGGAATCCAGATACACACGGCCGTTTGCTCTGGATTCCGGGCCTGCACTGCGTTACGCCCGGAATGAGAGGAGGACGGTTATGATTTACACAAGGACGCCAAAGTTTTCAGGGTTTGCTTGACTGTGCCGCGCAACTTGATAATCATGTCGCACGTTGCGGAGCCGGAGCCGCAGCGCGTGCTTGCACGGAGCGTCTTTTTTCCGGAGCATTTCAAACCTTGACAGAAGAGAGCAAGATGAGACCAATGCTGAAGAAACTGGTGGGTCTGCTGACCTCGGCAATGATTTTGGGCGGCCTCGCTCACGCCGCCCCGATGGGTGCGGTGGGTGAACCGATCAAGCTAGCGATCAATGAGTGGACGGGCCAGCACATTTCCACCCACGCCGCCGGGCAGATTCTGGAACGGGCGGGCTACAAGGTGGAGTACGTCACGGCGGGCTACTATCCGCAGATGACGGCCATTCAGGACAACACCGTGACCGTTACGTTGGAGATCTGGAGTTCCAACATTGGCGAACACTACGCCAAGGCGGTGGACTCCGGGCAGGTGGAGGAACTGGGCGACCTCGGCTTGGTGCCGGTGGAGACCTGGATGTACAATGACGCGGCGGCGGCGGCGTGTCCGGGGCTTCCGGACTGGAAGGCACTCAATGGCTGCGTGGACGCCTTTGCCAAAGCGGACACCTTTCCCAAGGGCCGCTTGGTGGACTATCCCGCCGATTGGGGCACGACGAACGTGGACCGCCTCAAGGGGCTGGGCGTGGAGTTCGTTTCCGTTCCGGCAGGCAGCGAGGGTGCGCTGATTGCGGAAATCAAGGGGGCCGAGGCCCGCAAGGAGCCACTGCTGGTGCAGTTCTGGTCCCCGCACTGGGTTCATGCCGTCACCAACCTGAACCATGTGTCGCTCCCGCCCTATCAGGCCGGATGCCACGATGATGCCTCCGTTGGGGTCAATCCCAGTGCGACGTGGGACTGCGACTGGGAGCGCGGCTACATCAAGAAGATGGCGTGGATCGGGTTGAAGGACAAGTGGCCTGCCGCACACGCGATCCTCTCCGCATACACGCTGCGGAACGAGGACCAGATTCCGATGATGAACGCGATTGATCAGGAAGGCCGCAAGATCGAGGTGGTCGTGCAGGAGTGGGTCAACGCGAACAAGGCGATCTGGATGCCTTGGGTGAACGCCGCGAAGAACTGACCGCTTCACCTGATTTCTGGGAGCAACAGGCAGGGAGGCGGCTCAGCGTTTCCCTGCCTTTTTTGTTTTTGTGAGGTTGCAACTCCCCCGTTCGTGCTGAGCTTGTCGAAGCATGGACGGGGTTCCCCCTTCGACACGCTCAGGGCGAACGGAGTGTTCTGAATTTAGAGATCGGAAATGAAGGCATCACTT
>CAZQXS010000095.1:0-14338 GCA_964597275.1 uncultured Pseudomonadota bacterium
AGCATCATGCTCGTGGTGATGGGGCCGATTCTGGAAGTGCCCGTCACGGACCTGTTTGCAGCGGCCATCATTCCCGGAATCTGCCTCGCCTTTCTCTACACCGCCTACGCGCTTATCCGCTGCCACTTGAATCCTGAGCTTGGCCCCGTGCTGCCTCCGGAGGAACGACCCCAGTCGATGGCGCATGTGTTCCGGGAGTTCTTTCTGGGCTTGGTGCCTCCGGCGGCGTTGGTGTTTTCTGCGCTCGGCAGCATCCTCTTCGGGTTCGCCACCCCCACGGAAGGGGCCGGAATGGGCGCTTTCGGCGGACTGCTGCTTGCGCTGGCGTATCGGCGCTTGTCGTGGAAGGGCCTGTTCGACGCGCTCATCAAGACGCTGGAGATCACCACGTTGATCCTCTTCCTCGTCGCCGCGTCCAACTTCTTCGGCGCGGTCTTCTCACGGCTGGGAACGCCGATGATGCTCACCGAGTACCTGCTGGGGCTGGAACTGCACCCCATGCTCATCCTGATCATGATCATGGCGCTGATCTTCCTGCTGGGCTGGCCGCTGGAGTGGGTGCCGATTGTGCTGATCATCATTCCGATCCTCTTGCCGCTGATTGACGAGTTGGGCTTCAACCTGACGTGGTTCGGCATCCTCGTTGCGGTCAACCTGCAAACCGCGTGGCTCTCGCCTCCGGTTGCGCTGTCCGCATACTTCCTCAAGGGCGTGGTTCCGGAATGGGATCTCAAGGACATCTACGGCGGCATGATGCAGTTCATGGTCATTCAGGTGATCGGCTTGGCGCTCATCATGGCTTTCCCGCAAATCGCGCTCTGGCTCCCAGAACTGATCTACGGAAAGTGACTACGAAAACACTGTAGGAGCGGGCCATGCCCGCGATTCGCAAGGGACGTTCCTGCAACCGTTCAAATGAACCAGAACCCAATCAACCTCCTCGAACTGTTCACCTCAGCACTAACTCATGGCGATTGATTTTTTGAAAAAAGCGGCAAAGACCCCACAAACGGGCGAGGACGACACCCGCCGCATCGTCACCGAAATGCTGGCCGCAATCGAATCCGGCGGCGAGGACAAGGTGCGCGAGTACGCCGAAACGCTCGACCACTACACGGGCAACATCGTGGTCACACCGGAGGAAATCGCGGCGGCCTCGGCCAAGGTTTCGGATCAACTCAAGGACGACATCCGCTTCGCCTACGACCGAGTGCGGGACTTTGCCGAAAAGCAACGCGACAGTACCGTCGAGTTCGAGTCCGAAATCGCATCGGGGCTGTTCTGCGGACAGCGGCTGATTCCGATGGAAACCGCTGGATGCTACGTTCCGGGAGGCCGCTACGCGCATGTCGCCTCGGCGGTCATGAGCGTCACCACCGCCAAGGTCGCGGGCGTGAAGAACGTGATCGCCTGCTCCCCGCCCAAGCCCGGAGAGGGGGCGCATCCGGCGATTCTCTACACGATGGACCTGTGCGGGGCGGACACGATTTTAGCGGTCGGCGGAGTGCAGGGCATCGCGGCGTTGGCTTTTGGTCTCTTCACCGGGAATCCAGCGGACATCCTTGTTGGCCCCGGAAACCGCTTTGTCGCCGAAGCCAAGCGCATCCTCTACGGGCGCGTGGGCATTGACCTCTTTGCCGGGCCGACCGAGATCGCCATCATCGCGGACGAAACCGCCGATCCGGACATTGTGGCCTCGGACCTTGTGGGACAGGCCGAACATGGCCCGGACTCCCCGGCGTGGCTGGTGACGACCAGCCGCAAGCTTGCCGAACAGGTCACGGCCCGGATGCCCGGTCTGATCGCCGATCTCCCGGAAGTACAGTCGCAGGCCGCCGAAGCCGCATGGCGCGACTACGGCGAAATCGCCCTCTGCGAAAACCGCGAGCAAGCCGCACAGCAAAGCGACCGCTATGCTGCCGAGCATCTGGAGGTGCAGGCCGACGATCTCGATTGGTGGCTCAAGCGGCTCCGCAACTACGGCTCGCTCTTTCTCGGCGAGGAAACCACGGTGGCCTTTGGAGACAAGTGTTCCGGCACCAACCACATCCTGCCCACCAAGGGCGCGGCCCGCTACACCGGAGGGCTGTCCGTCGGCAAGTTCATCAAGACCGTCACCTACCAGCGCATGAGCCGCGAGGCCAACCGCGAGGTTGCCGCCGTCACCGCCCGCATCTCCCGGCTCGAAGGCATGGAGGCCCACGCCCGCACGGGAGACGATCGGCTGCAAAAGTACTTTCCGGACGAAACCTTCCAAACCGTCGGCTGAGCTAGCACACTATGAAAGCACTGGTTTACACCAACACCAACGAGGTGACGTTTCGAGAGGAACCACTACGGGAACTCGGCGCGAACGAAGCACAGGTGCGCATTGACGCAGTGGGGATTTGCGGCTCGGACATGCACGCCTACCACGGCGAGGATGCCCGCCGCATGCCGCCGCTGATTCTGGGACACGAAGCCGCCGGGGTGGTGGTGTCCGGAAGCGAACCGGGGAAGTCGGTGGTGTTGAATCCGCTCATCACTTGTGGTGCGTGTGACGATTGCTGGGCCGGGCGCAGCAACCTCTGTGCGAACCGCAAGCTCATCGGCATGAACTACCCCGGCGCGTTTGCCGAGTTCATCACGATCCCGGAGCGCAACCTGATTCCGATGCCGGAGGGGATGAACCCGGCCCACGCCGCGCTCACTGAGCCTGCCGCGACCTCGTTGCACGCGATCCATCTGGCGGAGCGGGTGCTGCATCGTCCGGTTTCCGAAGGCCGGGCGCTGGTGATCGGCGGCGGTTCGGTCGGCCTGCTGGCGGCGCTGATCCTGCGCTCCCACGGCTGTCCGGAAATCCTGCTTTGCGACACCAATCCCCTGCGCCGCGAAACGGCGTTCCGCACAGGCTGCTGCGATGTCTTCGATCCCGCGCAGGAACCTGCGGGTCTGGACAACCGTTTTGAATTGGTGGTGGACGCGGTGGGTATGGAGGCGACCCGCCAACTTGCGATTCGGGCGGTGCGGCCCGGAGGGGCACTCATGCACATCGGCTTGCAAGACGGCTCTGGCGACTGCGATTTCCGCAAGATCACCCTCGCCGAAATCACCGTGATCGGCACCTACACCTACACGCCGACCGACTTGCAGGCGGTCTTGCAGGCGTTGCACTCCGGTGCCTTGGGCGACCTCGCATGGATCGAGCAGCGCCCGCTCAGCGAAGGAGCCGCCGCTTTCTCCGACCTCAACGACGGACGCTCCGCCTCTCCAAAGATCGTGCTGCATCCCCACGCTTGAAAAGACCGCTCCACCGTTTAGGATGGAAGGTCCACTGTTTCATCAACCACACTTCACGAGAATTCTATGAGCTTTTCCAGTTACTTCACGCAGAAAGCAGGCGGCGACCGCATTTTTTCGGTCGAAGCTCCCAAGATCAAATTCGGACGCGGCTCGCTTCAGGAAGTCGGCGACGACGCCAAGGCGCTCGGCATGACGCGGGTGGCCGTGTACACTGACCCTCGTGTGGGCCAGCAGGAGTCGGTCGCCAAGGTGGTGGAGTCGCTCAAGTCCCGTGGGCTGGATGTGGTGGTGTACGACCAGGTGGCCGTGGAGCCGACGGATATTTCCTTCAAGCAGGGGTCCGAGTTCGCCCGTGACGGCAAGTTTGACGGCTTCGTTTCGGTCGGCGGCGGTTCCGTGATGGACACTTGCAAGGCATCGAACCTCTACTCCTGCTATCCGGCGGATTTCCTTGATTACGTCAATGCTCCCATTGGCAAGGCGGTTCCGGTTCCGGGGGCGCTCAAGCCGCACATCGCCTGCCCCACGACCTTTGGCACGGCCAGCGAATGCACCGGAATCGCCATCTTCGACCTGTTGGAGATGGAGGCGAAGACCGGAATCGTCAGCCCCCGGATTCGCGCCAGTTTGGGAGTGCTGGACCCCAGCGTGCTGGCTTCGCTGCCGTCGTTGGTGCGGGCGGCGAACGGCTTTGACGTGTTCAGCCACGCCTGCGAATCCATCACGGCCCGGCCCTACACGCACCGGGATGCTCCCGAAACCTCACAAAAGCGTCCTCTCAGCCAAGGCGCGAACCCCTACAGCGACATCGCCTGTCTGGAAGCGATCAACCTCGTGGGCAGTCACATCGTGCAGGCGGTCAACGATCCGGTGGAGGAAAACTACGACGCGCTGATGTTCGCCGGGATGCTCGCGGGCATCGGCTTCGGAAACGCCGGATGCCACCTGCCCCACGGCATGTCCTACGCGGTCGCTGGACTCGTCAAGGATTACGCCCCGGAAGGCTGGCCGGAGGACCATGCGATGGTGCCGCACGGCATCTCCGTGATCGTCAACGCCCCGGCGGTGTTCCGCAAAACCGGACCCGCCTGCGCCGAGCGCCACTGGAAAGCCGCCGCCGCGATGGGGGCCGACCTCAGCGGCACCGACATGGCCGACGGCGGTGACATCCTTGCTGACCAGATCACGGGCATGATGCGCGACACCGGAATCCCCAACGGACTCTCTGGAGTGGGCTACACGATGGACGACCTTGACGACCTCACGGATCGCTCCTACCCCCAAAAACGCCTGATTGACAACGCGCCCCTGCCCATCTCCCGTGACGAGTTGAAAGACCTCTTCCGGGCCTCGATGAGCTACTGGTGATCTGCAGGAAGGTCCGGAAACAATGACGAAACTTGCGTTTGAGCCGGCCTTGTCGCTGGCCCGAAAAATCCGCGAAAAGGACATCAGTGCGGTGGAGTTGCTGGAGTTCTACCTCCAACGGGTGGAGCAGCACAATCCGGCACTCAACGCCATCATCTTCACCCAGCTTGAGAAAGCGCGGCAACGGGCGCAGGACGCGGATGCCGCTCTCTCTCGTGGAGAGCATTGGGGGCCGCTGCACGGCGTGCCGATGACGATCAAGGACAGCTTTGACTGGGTTGGCTCGCCTTCGACATGGGGCAATCCCAAGTTCAAGGACAACTATCCAGAGCGTGACACCGAGACGGTGGAGCGGTTGCAAAACGCCGGAGCGGTGATTTTCGGCAAGACCAACATCCCCCTCAACCTCTCCGACTGGCAGAGCTTCAACGTCATTTACGGAACCACCAACAACCCGTGGGACACGAGCCGGGTGCCCGGCGGTTCGTCTGGAGGATCGGCTGCGGCACTGGCGGCAGGGCTGACGGGGCTGGAACTCGGTAGCGACATTGGCGCGTCCATCCGCAACCCCGCGCACTACTGCGGGGTGTTCGGGCACAAGCCCACCTACGGGGTCGTCCCTCCGGGGCACCTGTTGCCCGGAAACTGTGCGCACACGGACATTTCCGTGAGTGGGCCGCTCGCCCGCAATGCCGCCGACTTGGCCGCCGCGCTGGACATTGTCGCCGGACCAGAAGCAGACGAAGCGGTGGGCTGGAAGCTCGATTTGCCCAAGCCCAGCAAAACCACTCTCCGCGATTTCAAGGTCGGGGTGCTGCTCACCAGCCCGTGCTGTGCCCAGGACAACGAACTGACCGACCAACTGCAAAACGTGGTGGACCGCTTGGCCCAAGCTGGAGTGCAGGTGGACGACACGGCACGGCCTGCGATTGACCTGGAGCGTAGCCACTACGTTTATCTGATGCTGTTGCGGGCAGCGACCGGGAAGGATATTTCCGACGAGGAATTCGGCCAGTTTCTGGCACGCAAGGCCGCCCGCAGCGAGGAAGACAACAGCTATCACGCGAAGGTGGACCGGGGAGTGACCTTGTTTCACCGAGAATGGTGGCGCTACCACACCGAACGCCAAAAACTGCGCTTCGCGTGGGCGGAATTCTTCCGGGAGTACGACCTGCTGTTGTGCCCCATCGCCGCCTCCGCCGCCTTCCCGCACGACCACGAAGGGGAACGCGCCGACCGCACCATTCCGGTCAACGGCAAGCCTGAACCGACCGTGGACCAGCTATTCTGGGCCGGACTGAGTTGCAACGTGTACCTGCCTTCCACGGTGGCTCCCGTTGGTCTCACTCGCTCAGGCTTGCCTTGTGGCCTGCAAATCGTGGGTCCGTACCTGCACGACCACACCTGCATCGAGTTCGCCCGCTTGCTGGAACAGGAACTGGGCGGGTTCGTGCCGCCTCCCGGCTACGAATGATTCCGGCCTTTCTCAAGGAACTCTTCGACCTTTCCGGAAAAGTTGCGCTGGTCACGGGGGGCGGCGCGGGCATCGGGCGGGCAATGGCGGAAGCCTTGGCGAAGGCCGGAGCGTCCGTGGTGGTCACGGCGCGGCGGGAGCCGTTGCTTGCCGAAACCGCACAACAGATTGCGGCTCAGGACGGACGCTGTGACTTTGTTGCCGCCGACTTGAGCGAAACCGACCGCATTTCCGAATTTGTTGGGCAAGCCTCAAAACCGTTTGGACCTCCGGACGTCCTCGTGAACGCGGCAGGCGTGAACCTGCGGCAGCCTGCTGAGGACATCACTCCGGAAAGCTGGGAGCAGACGCTGGCGATCAACCTGCGCACCCCGTTCTTTCTTGCACAAGCCCTCGTTCCGGAAATGCGACGCAAGGGCTGGGGGCGGGTGATCAACCTCGCCTCACTGCAATCGCGGCGGGCGTTCCCGAACGGACTCGCCTATGGCGCGTCCAAGGGAGGCGTGGATCAGTTGACCCGGGCGATGGCGGAAGCGTGGTCGCCGCACGGCATTGGCTGCAACGCGGTTGCTCCCGGATTTTTTCCGACGGAATTGACGGCGGCAGTTTTCAACGATCCTGAACGCGCCGCCCGCAACGCTTCACAAACCGCGATGGGGCGCAACGGAGAATTGTGCGACTTGGAGGGCCTCACCGTATTCCTCGCCTCGCCTGCCTCGGATTACATCACCGGACAGACGATCTACGTGGACGGGGGCTTCACGGCAAAGTGATCAGCGTCCGCGCAGGCGCGGATCGAGCGCGTCGCGGAGGCCGTCGCCAACGTAGTTGACGCTGAGGACGGTGAGCGCGATGAAGAGTCCGGGCCAGATCACGCGAGACGGGGTGATCTGGATGAAGTTGGCCCCGTCATAGAGCAGGCGGCCCCACGTCGGAAAATCCGGAGGAAAGCCGAGTCCGAGGAAGGAGAGTGCGGATTCGGTGATGAT
The DNA here is from genome assembly GCA_964597275.1 of uncultured Pseudomonadota bacterium. Taxonomy (GTDB): domain Bacteria; phylum SAR324; class SAR324; order SAR324; family NAC60-12; genus UBA8110. The sequence goes on from CAZQXS010000095.1 coordinate 7,114, forward strand.
CGCGTTGGCGATGCCCAGCGTTGCCGAAACCATGATCGGGCTGAGGATGTTGGGCAGGATGTGCCGCGTGATGATGCGCCGCTGCCGGGTGCCGATGCTGTGGGCGGCGGTCACGAACTCCCGCTCCTTGATCCCCAAGACATCCCCGCGCACAATCCGCGCCGTGTGCATCCAACTCGTGATGCCGATCACAAAGACCATCAGCATGAAGATTCCGGCTTCCGGGCCATAAAGCGACCGCAGCGTGTCCCGGAAGAGCATGATGATCACCAGCAACAACGGCAGGATCGGAAGCGCGAGAAACAGGTCCGTGATCCGCATCAGCGGGCCGTCGAGCGACTTGAAGAAACCCGCCAGCACCCCGATCAGCGTTCCCAGCAACAGCGCAATCAGCATCGCCAAAAAGCCCACCGCCAGCGAAACCTGACCCCCGGCCATCACCTGAGCCAGCGTGTCGTGCCCGATGTTGTCGGTGCCCAAGGGATGCTCCAACGACGGACCAAGGTTTCGGTCCCGGAAGTTGATCGCGTTCGGGTCCACCCCGTGAATCTTGGGTCCGAGGACGACCATCAAGGTGATCAGCGCAAACACCAACAAGCCACCCATCGCCCCCTTGTGCTTGCGGAACTGCCGCCAGACATCACTCCACAAGGAGCGGTGGATGGTTTCCGGCTCAACAACCGTAATGGGAGCCGCCACGTCACTCATAGCGAATCCGGGGATCGAGGATTCCGTAAAGCACGTCCGCAACCAGGTTGAAGAACACGATCAGCACGGCAAAGAGAAAGGTCAGGGTTTGCACAAGCGGAATGTCCGCGCCCTCGATGGCAATGATCAAAAGCTGCCCCAGCCCGTTCACCCGGAAAATCTGCTCGGTGATGAGCGCCCCGCTGAAGATGGTGGGGATGCCGAGCGCGATCAGGGTGACGACCGGAATCAGGCTGTTGCGCAAAACGTGGACGAGCAGCACCACGGTTTCCGAACGCCCCTTGGCGCGGGCGGTGCGCACATAATCCAAGTTGAGATTGTCCAGAATCGAGGCCCGCATGAAGCGGCTGAGCTGAGAAGCCTGGTAGAGGCCCAGCACGGTGACGGGCATGATCATCTGCTTGACCTGTTTGATGAAGTTCTCCCAACTGTCCACGACTAGGGTGGTGTCGTAAATCATGGGGAACCACTGAAGCTGCACACTGAAGAGGATGATCGCCATCACACCTGTGAAGAAGGTGGGCACGGAAAACCCGACCATTGAGACGAAGGTGCCGACTTGGTCAAACCACGAATACTGCTTGTAGGCGGAGATGATGCCGATGGGGAGGGCGATGAGGATGCCGAAAACGTAGGAGAGTCCGACGACCCAGAGAGTCTGAGGTAGCCGCTGGATGATCAGGTCCACCACTGGACTGCGGGTGGCCCACGAAACGACGCGGGTGCGGTTTTCCACATCGCCGATGGAAATGCCCCACTCGTGAAGAATGTTGAGGGGTTCGTTGATGAAGAACTGGTTGAGCCACAAGCCAAAGCGGATGTGCATCGGTTGATCCAACCCCAGCGAAATCCGGATTTTTTCCCGGACCTCCGGAGGAACCGTCATGGGAAGGTGCCCAGTGGGGTCGTTCGGAGCCAGATCGAGGATGGCGAAGATGATGAAGCTGATCACCAACAGGGTCGGAATGGCAACCAGCAAGCGCCGGATGATGTACTGGATCAAAGCTGGAACTATAAGTTAGAAAGGCTTTCGGGAACCCTCAAACCTTGAGAGACTCCGTTCGCCCTGAGCTTGTCGAAGGGCAATCCCCGTCTGTGCTTCGACACGCTCAGCACGAACGGGGGCATTGCCACTTAATGAAGTTCTGATGCGGCTCGTGAACCGAAATCCACGAGCCGCAACCAAAGCGTAAGGCGGATGAAGCCTCAGCGCATCCGCATTGAATGGCGGCTCCGCAATGCGTGAGCCGCCCTGCTTCGCTCGAAGGGGAGCGGGATTACTTCCGCGCCCAGTCGGCGATGTTCCAAAGCTCCGAATCCCAAGCGTTCATTTTGACGCCTGTGAGGGAGTTGGCGTGAGCGGACACGCTTCCGCGATGGATCAGCGGAATCATCGCGTAATCCTGCATGAGCATGTCGTTCATCTGCTTGGCCAGCTTGATGCGGTCCTCCAGTGCGGCGGTTTTCGCCATCTGGTTGGAAAGCACATCGTAGTCGGGATTGCACCAGCGTGGCATGTTGTTCCCACCCCACTTGTTGGCTCTGCGGGAGATTTCCTTGCAGGTCCACCCAGCCATGTAGGTTTCCGGGTCCGTGCCGCTAAAGCAGTTGGTGTACATCTCAATGTCGGCGTAGAACTTCTGGTAGGTGTCGGGGCTGCCGACATCCCCACCGAAGAAGACGGACGCGCTGATGTTGCGCAACTCGGTCTCTACCCCAATCTGACGCCACATCTCCTTGATGAAGGCCTGCGTTTCCTGACGAACCGCATTGGTGGAGGTTTGATAGAGGATCGAAATGCGCACGCCGTTCTTGGAGCGGACACCATCCGAGCCACGCGCCCAGCCAGCATCGTCCAGCAGCTTGTTGGCCTCGGCAATGTTCTGAGTCATGCACTCGTCGTTAGCCGTGGACTTGTAAATGGCCGGAGCGGGAAGCACGTTGCAGGAGACCTGTCCGGCACTGCCGTAACCGGCATCCACCAGTATCTGGCGTTCAATGGCCAGCGAAAGCGCACGGCGCACGTTGTAGTCCGTGAGAAACGGATGCGGGTTGCCGTTGTTGTTGCCGCCCGTGTACTCGGCACGCATGTCGCCCAAGGCCGGGTCCGGATTGGTGAAGTTCACCATCAGGCGCTCAACACAGGAGCCGAAGGCAGAGACCACCTTTCCCTTGCCAGCCGAGGCCATCTTGTTGAGGATTTCAGGCTGCACCTGAAGGTTCCAGGCGTAGTCCATCTCCCCGGTTTCCAGCACGGAGCGCGCCGAAGAGGTAGCGTCACCACCGCCCTTGAAAACCAGCGTGTGGAAGGCCGGCTTGTTGGCCTCGCGGTAGTTCTCGTTAGCCTCAAAGACGATCACGTCGTTCGGCTTGAAGTCCTTGACCTTGAACGGTCCCGTGCCGATCGGGTAGAAGTTCTGCTTGGTGCACTCCTGCGCCTTGGTGCCCTTGCAGTTCTTGAACTGCGCTTTTTGCAGGATTGGCGCGTTGTAACCCACGAAGGCGCTGTACGGGAATGGCTTTGCGATCGTGAAGTCAATCTGCACCGTGTGGGCGTCAACCGCCGTCACCGACTTGATGTCGTTGTAATAGTTGGACTGTGTGCAACCTGTGTCCTTGTCGGTGCAGTACTCGTAGGTGAACACAACATCATCTGCGGTCAGCGCGGAGCCGTCCGACCATGTGATGCCCTTTTTGAGGGTCCATGTAATCGAGGTCAGGTCCTCCGCGACGCCACCGTTGGCAACGGTGGGAATAGCGGCGGCAAGAAAAGCCACGAGTTTCCCATTCTCGTCATAGCGAGCCAGCGGCTCGAGTACGACGGAAGCTGACTCAAGCTCCTTGGTTCCCCCGGACAGGTTAGGGTTCATGGTTGAGGGTGCCTGCCAGTAGAGCAGGTTGAGTTGTCCGTCCCGACCCCGCTGGGCCTGGACGGTACTTGCCAACCCGATGGCCAAGGCTAGGGTCAGCAGAGCTGCGATTGTTTTACGCATATTTCTCCTTGATTTTGGAAGACGGTCGGCAACCCGATGTCGCCCACCATTGATTTGGGAACTCCGGACCTTCCGGGTTCCATGAGTCCAGAGTCCCCACTTGGAAACTCTGGGGTGAAAACAGATAACCATTGTCAGATTGCGGGAAAGTCGCAAGCCGCTCCTGCTTTTTTCCTCAATTCGACTCACCCCGTTCGTGCTGAGCTTGTCGAAGTATGAACGGGTACGCTCTTCGACAGGCTCAAATCCATTGGTCATTCCCGCGCAGGCGGGAATCCAGACAAGACGGGTTTTGGCGGTTCCGCTACGCTTGAACCACCCTCCTTCATCTGCCTTCTTATTCTGCCAAGTGGCAGGCCACCTGATGCCCCGTTCGCAACTCCCGCCATACGGGAGGTTCGTAATAGCACTGATCCTGCGCGACCGGACAGCGTGTGCTGAACGGACAGCCTGCGGGCGGATTCGCCGGGCTGGGCACGTCCCCGGTGAGAATCACGCGCTCGCGCTGGGCCTCCTTTTCCGGATCGTGGATCGGCACCGCCGAGAGCAACGCCTGCGTGTACGGATGCAACGGCTCGCGGTAGAGCGATTCGCTGGGAGCCAGTTCCATGATCTTGCCCAAGTACATCACTGCGACGCGATCCGCAATGTGCCGGATCATGCTGAGGTCGTGGGAGATGAACAGGTAGGTGAGGCCGTACTGCTCCTGCAAGTCTTCGAGCAGGTTGACCACCTGCGCCTGAATGGACACGTCCAGCGCGGCAATCGGCTCGTCGCAGACAATGAACTCCGGGTTGAGCGCAAGGGCGCGGGCGATGCCGATGCGCTGCCGCTGGCCACCGGAAAACTCGTGGGGGTAGCGGTTCGTGAACTTGGGGTTCAGCCCCACCGAGTTCAGCAGTTCCTCCACCCGCTCCTTGCGGGCCTGGCCTTTGGCGATGTCGTGTTCCTCCAGCGGTTCGCCGATGATGCTGCCCACCGTCATGCGCGGGTTCAGACTGTCCTGCGGATCCTGAAAGATCATCTGCATCTTGGGTCGCAACTTGCGCATCCCCTCCTTGTCCAACCCCGTGATTTCCTTGCCCCGGAAGCTCACGTTGCCTCCGGTGACGGGATAGAGTTGCAGAATCACGCGGCCTGCGGTGGATTTGCCGCAACCGCTTTCTCCGACGAGTCCGAGCGTTTCGCGCTCCCGGATTTCAAAGGAAATGCCGTCCACCGCCTTGACGGCTCCTACCTGCCGCCGGAACACCCCCTTGGTGATCGGGAAGTGCTTGGTGAGGTTCTCCACCTTGAGCAGGGTCGGTTGTTCGTTGCTCATGACTTTGCTCCTCCGGTTTCCGTGTCCCACCAGCAGGCGACCTCGTGCCCGTCGCCCACGCTTTCCAAAAGCGGGTTTTCCTTCGTGCAACGCTCGAACACATGCGGACAGCGCGGTGCAAACGGGCAGCTGATCGGCTTGAAGTGCAAGTCCGGGGGCTGGCCCGTGATGCTTTCCAGGCGTTCCGAGCGGTCTCCCTCCAAATCGGGCAGCGTGCGCAGCAAGCCCTGCGTGTAGGGGTGCTTGGGATTGCCGTAGAGTTCCTTGACCGTTGCGCGTTCGACCACGAATCCGCCGTACATGACCATCACGCGATCCGCCATTCCGGCGACCACGCCCAAGTCGTGCGTGATCCAGATGATCGCCATGCCGAGTTCCTTGCGGAGCCGCTTGACGAGATCAAGGATCTGCGCCTGAATCGTCACGTCCAGCGCAGTGGTCGGCTCGTCCGCGATCAGCACCTTGGGGTCGCAGGCCAGCGCAATCGCAATCATCACGCGCTGCCGCATGCCCCCGGAAAACTGATGCGGAAAATCGTTCAGCCGATTTTCCGACATCGGAATTCCCACCAGTTGCAGCAACTCCACCGCCCGCTGACGGGCCTGCTTGCGAGTCATGCCCAAGTGCTCCCGGAGCGATTCCGTGAGCTGGTAGCCGACCGTCAGCACCGGGTTCAGCGAGGTCATCGGATCCTGAAAGATGAAGCCGATGCGTCCGCCCCGGACATGCCGCATTTTGTTGGGATCGAGCGTGAGCAGGTCTTCGCCTTCAAAGTGAGCCTCTCCCGAAACGATCTCGGCAGGCGGCATGGGCAACAGCTTGAGCAGCGACATCATGGTCACGCTCTTGCCGGAGCCGCTTTCTCCCACGACTCCGAGCAGTTCCCCCTCGTTCAAGCTGAAGCTGATGCCGTTGACCGCATAGACCATCCCGTCCTGCGTGCGAAAGCGGGTCACCACGTCCTTGACGTCAAGGACAGGTGAAGTTGTGGTGTGCTGCATTCCCTTTTGAGTGGGGGAATCTTGGATGTGAGAACGTTCTGAGTGGCTTGGAAGACAAACCGTGTTGGCCTCCAACAGGCAGAGATGAATAATACAGGACGAAAATTCATTGTCAATACCATTTGGAGGTTGATTTTTTTATTGAAATTAACTCCGTATGATAAATCTGGTCAGCCCTTGGGCCAGGTGTCGCTGAGGCGGTAGCCGTCGGGCCACGGGTCTTGGGGATCGAGCAGGAGCGTCTTCATGCCAGTGATCCATGCCCGTCCTTGGATGGAGGGCAGGATCGCAGCGCGGTCGCCGCAGCGCGTGGTGCCCTCGATGCGGCAGTCGAAGCGCGAGTTGATGATGGACAGCCCAACGAAGGGTTCGCCCACCGCCAACTCGCCTCGTGCGTGCAACACCGCCATGCGGGCCGAGCAACCGGTTCCGCAGGGGGAGCGGTCCAGCTTTCCGGGGCGGATGGCCACCGTGCTGCGTCCGGTCTTCACCCCGTCCACAACCTGCACGGGGTTGGTGATTTCGCAGAACGAGAAATGCCGCCAGTCCGCAAGCTCCGGATGCGAGAAGCTCAGTTGCTCGTTGGCGGCGGCGGTGATCGTGGTGCCGACCGTCGCAAGGTCGCGGGCTTCGTCCGGCGTCAGTGCAAATCCAAGGCGTTGCGCATCCACCAGCACAAAGGAATCGCCGCCAAAGGCCGTGTCCACGGTCAGGGTTCCGAAGCCCTCGACCTCCAGCGCGACGTTGAGCCGATCTGCAAACGAGGGCAGATTGCGCACCCGGATGGCCTCCGCCCGACCGTTCCGACAAGTCGCCTGCACCTCAACCAGCCCACCCGGAGCTTCCAGCGTCAGGCGCGTTTCCGGCTCCTGCATCGGCACCCGCCCGGTTTCCAGCAACACCGTCGCCACGCAGATCGAATTGGACCCCGACATCGGTGGGGTGTCCGCCGGTTCCATGATGATGAACGCGGCATCCGCCTGTGGATGCTTAGGTGGCACCAGCAGGTTGACGTGCCGGAACACGCCGCCTCGCGGCTCGTTGAGGACGAGCTTGCGCAGGGTTTCGTCCTCGGCAATGAACCGCGACTGCTCCCAGACCGTCTCGCCCGGAGGTGGGGCGTAACCGCCGACGATCACGTCCCCCACCTCCCCCTCGGCGTGGCATTCGACTAGGTTGATGGCGAGTTTGCTTTGCATGGT
>CAZQXS010000096.1:0-14170 GCA_964597275.1 uncultured Pseudomonadota bacterium
ATGCTATGGCTTCCCGTTCCCCGTTCGTGCTGAGCGTGTCGAAGCATGGACGGGGCTCGCCCTTCGACAAGCTCAGGACGAACGGAGATTTCGCAAACAGGTAATGCCAGCATGCAATACCGCACCACTGCGGGTTCAGGCACAGCCCCCGGTCCGGAGGCCGAGGACGATTTCAGAATAATGCGGATGCTCTGGTGTGAGAATGCCGTGCCGCACAAAAAAGTCAATGATGACGAGGTTGCAGTTGAGCTTGACCTCGTCGGTGTCGGCAACCAGCCGCACCACCTCCCCGATGGGCAACAGCTCAAAATCCTCCACCTCGCCATCTGTGTTCTCCGGCTCAAAATCCTCCGGGAGTTCCAAGTCGTAGGTGAAGAGCAGGTCGCGCTTGATGAGACCGTAGTGATCCATGAAGACGGTGACGAAGCCGTTGGGGCGGCAGCGTTGCGCGAGCGATTCCGGGATTCCGGCTTCTTCCCAGCATTCCCGGATGGCGACCTCCCACGCGCTTTGTCCTGCCGTGAGTCCGCCTGCCACGAGGTGGTCAAGGTAGCCCGGATAGTGCGGACGGTCCTTGGCGCGTCGGGCGATCCACATCCAGAGGCCGTCCGGTTTTTGCACAAAGCCGTTGAGGTGGATGCCGTAGCTGCAAATCCCCAGCGGCTGGGCGGCGGCGCGTTCCACGAGCATCAGCGGTTCGTTGTCAAAGCGCGTGGACACGCGGTACAATTCGTCCCGCCAGCCCGGAATCCAGCCGCGCTCCCGCCACTCTGCCAGCACCGCGCCCACCGCGTCCGTGCGGGCCTCCGGTGTGGCAAGTGCATCTTGGATGCGCACTCCATCCTCCGTCACTGCAAACACCGCGTCGTGTTCCCGGAAGCGCGGCAGGTGGTCTTTGGGCACCCAGCCCACCGGGATGTCGCCAATGCGCAAGGGCGCAAAGTTGGAGAGGTCGCGGGTGTTGCAACGCTGCACCCAGCGCTGGAGGTTGTGTTCGGAATTCTGGGGATTGTTCATAAGCCGTCCGGTCTGTTGAGAGAACTTTAGGCCGAATTTGGAGAAAGCACAACGAAAAATCCCGAAAAAACCGGGTCCGCACAAGCGGGGAGGTCGCCTGAAACGACTTGCGATATTGGCCCTGAAACCCTACGCTTGGCAGGTGGGCAAGCCACTTGCACACTTTCAAGTGGAGCCTCCTCTCCTTTGCCTCACAAGGCTGATTCCAAACGAGCGCCCATGAAGTCGTTGCTCCAGCAGCGGGTACGCCAGTTTCTTGTCCACTCCTTCTTGTACTACCATTTGGGAGATTCCGTGATTTCGGATGCCAAGTACGACCGGATTTGCCAGGAATTGGGAACCTTGCTGGAGGCGCATCCGCAGCTTGAGGTGCCCTACCGCGAACTCACCGAACAGGCGTTGGGAACCGAGGCATCTGGCTACACGATCCGCAAGTTCCCGCCCCCAATTGTCAGTGCCGCCCTCCACCTGCTCTATCAAGCCCGCCACCGGGCGCACCTGAGTCTCACGGAGTTTCTGGCGCGGCAGGGCTACCGCACTGCAGAGGCAGGCGCATGAGCGAAGCCGTCTCCAACGCTCCGGACACTCCGGACACCGAAACCCTCGAACAGCTTGGCGCGGAACTGCGCCAGCGCCGCGAACAGGCGGGCTACTCGCTCAGCGAAATCGCGGACGCCATCCGCATCAATCAGGAAGTGCTGACTGCGATCGAAGGCGGTCAGGTGGACTACGGCCCCGGACAGACCTTCATCCGGGGGTTCATGCGCTCCTACGCCCGCTTCCTCGACATGGACCCGCAGGCTCTTCAGGAACGCCTGAACGCCATCATGGGCGTGGAGAGCAAAACCGCGCCGCATCCCATCCTGCCCGTGCAGGAAATCATCAAGGGCGACCAGCGCTCCAAAAGCCGCTGGGTGTGGGCGGTGGCGGCGGTCGTGATCATTGGGGCAGCGGTCGCATGGTACCTGTTTGCATTCCAGATGCCCGCCGGAACCTCGGAAACTGCTGCTGTGGTGGAACCCGAGCCTGCGCCTGAAGTCACGCCGGAACCGCAAGCTCCGGTACAAGTCACGGAGCGCGCTGAAGCCCCGCAGGCCACGGAGTCTGCTGATGAACAGGCCGCAGTGGTTCCAGAAGCGGCCACAGAGCCGACGGTTGAGGAAGTCGCTGTTGCTCCGGAGTCGGTTTCCGAGGAAGCGGTGGTGTCGGAAAGCGTGGCGGAAACGGTCACGGAGGTGGTGCCTGCTCCCGAACCGGAAGGGCAAGCGACTGAGGGCGAACCAACCGTTGAGGCCGAAGCGATCCCTCCAGCGGAAGCTGATGCGGAGGTGACGGAAGCAACCGCAGCGGAGGAAGCGGCGGCAGCCAGCATTGCAGGAGCACAGGCGGCAACTCCCGGACTGCAACTCACGGTGGACGCCCACGAGCAGGTGTGGATTTCGCTGGAAATTGATGGGAAAACCGGAGTGGACGTGTTGTTGGAGGAAGGGGACACCTACGAGTGGGAGGCCGATGAACGCTATGTCCTCACGGTGGGGAACGTCCACAGCGTGAAGGTGAAGCTCAACGGACAGCCCCTGACGCTGGACACCTCCAAGGACTTGCTGTTGAACCGCGTCCTTGACGCTTCGCTCCTGAACTGAATGCGCACCAGTTCTGGGCGACAAGTGACGAGTCACGAGCGAGCGAGCCCCCTTGACCTCCCCCAGTTTCTGCACGGCAAACGCTACCACCCGCTCAGCCAGCACTACCGCGAGCGCTTTGGCACCAAGGTCTTCAAGGTCAGCGTCTCGGTGGCAGAAACCTGTCCCAACCGCGAGGGCATGGGCGGGATGCAGGTTTGCGTGTTCTGCGATGAATGGGGGTCTGCGGCCTACCACCAGCACCGCGACCTGCCCCTGCGCGAGCAAATCCGGGTGAACCGCGAGGCCATCCGCCGACGCTACCGGGCCGAGCGTTTTCTTGTCTATTTTCAGGCGTACACCAACACCTTTGGGCGCATCCGCACCCTCCAGCAGCTTTACGAGGAGGCGCTGGCGGAGGAAGACGTGCTAGGCGTGGTGGTGGGCACCCGTCCGGATTGCCTGCCGCGAGCGGTTTTGCGGACGATGGAAGCCTTTGCCCGCGAGCGTTACCTGTCGGTGGAACTGGGGGTGCAGACGCTGGACGATGCGCAGTTGCGGTTTCTCTCGCGGGGGCACGACCGTGCCTGTTCGCTGGAGGCCATCCGCAAGCTCAAGGCGCTGCCGGACGTGAACCTCTGCGTGCATCTCATGTTTGGGCTTCCGGGAGAAACCGACGCACAACTGCGGGAAACCGCCGAGCTGCTGTCGGAATTGGGAGTGGATGGCGTGAAGCTGCACAATCTGCACGTTTTGCGAAACACGCCGCTGGAGCAGCTTTTTGAAAACGGGGAGTTTGTTCCGGTCGAACTGGAGGAATACGCCCGCAAGGTCGCGGTGTTCTTGGAGCATCTCGCCCCGGAAATCGCGGTGCATCGGCTGGCGGCGGTGGCCTCGCGCTGGGACGAGCTGGTGGCTCCGGAGTGGACGCGGGAGAAGATGCGCCCCACGCAGTACATCGAGGATCATTTGGTTGCAATCAACACCTGGCAGGGACGGCTTTGGGGGTCGGCACTGCCAGAACGTCACACTCAGCAAGGAGAGATTTGACGCTGGAAGGAGAGGATCGGGTCGCAAAAATCATCGAAGTCGCCCGCGATGCAAAAGCCCAGAACATGGTGCAGTTCGACGTGCGCGGAAAATCCGTGCTGACCGATTACGTGCTGATTTGCGAAGGACGCTCACAGGCGCACTGCCGGGGGGTGTGCGAGCGGGTGCGCGAAGGACTCAAGGAGCATGAGGTGCGTCCGGAAGGGCTGGAAGGCGAACGCGAGGGCAACTGGATTCTGATGGATTACGGCGATGCCCTGCTCCACATCTTCCACCCGGAAATCCGCAGCTATTACGACTTGGAAAAGTTGCACGAGGGCTGCGCCATGACGACCTGGGAAGACGAGGACTAGATGCCGCCCGGAACCGCAACGGCGGAGGCGGAGGGCCGAGCGGTCGTGGTTCCAGACTGGCGGGGGGCACTTGCGGAACTGCGGCTGAGTTCGCGCTTGCGCTGGAACGAGTCGCTGAAGCGGCTCAACACCTGGCGCATCGGTGGGGTAGCCGATTGTGTGGTGGATGTGCAGACGCAGGACGACCTTGTGCGGCTCCTGCCCTTCATCCGGGAGCATCGGGTGCCGTGGGCGGTGATCGGCAAGGGGTCGAACCTGCTCGTGCCGGACGCAGGCTGGCGGGGGATTGTGCTGCACTTGGGCAAGGGCTTCAAGGACTGGAAACCGCTGGAAGCCCCCCGGACGGTGCGGGTGGGCGCGGCGCTGGCGGACGTGACCTTTGCCCAGCGTTGCATCGAACCCGGCTGGGGCGGCATGGAGTTTCTCGTGGGAGTGCCCGGAACCCTTGGCGGGGCGGTGGCGATGAACGCCGGAGCGCACGGCGGGGAAGTCGTGGATTTTCTGCGGGAGGTTTGTTGGCTGGACATGGACGGCGTCACCCATCAAGCTCCTGTTGAGGCAATTGAGTTCCGCTATCGCTTTTCGACCCTCAACGCCCGCAACGGAGTGGTTGTGACCCACGCCACCTTCGAGTTGCACGAGTCCGCATCTGCGGAAGTCCGCGAGCAGGTGGAGGCGTGCTTGCGCTTCAGAGAGGAAAAGCAGCCGCGCAACCAGCCGAATTGCGGATCCGTTTTCAAAAATCCGGAGGGCGATCACGCTGCCCGCCTGATTGAGGCGTCCGGACTGAAGGGGACGGTGCGCGGCGGAATGCAGATCAGTCCGCTGCACGCGAACTTCATCGTGAATCTGGGGGCAGGCACGGCAGCCGATGCGCTCGCCCTGATGGAGCAGGCGCAGGAGCAGGTGTTCCGGGATCACGGCATTCGTTTGGAGCCGGAAGTGCAGCACCTCAAGGCGTTGCCCTTTGAAACGCTTGTGCCGTCTCCGGCGTTGGTCAATCCTGTTTCCTAACCCGCATTGCAGCAGGGACGCTGCAAGCCACCATGCAGGATCTGAAAGAACACACCAATCGGCGCACTCCCCGCCACCCCAAGTCGCGGGCGCGGCTCAATGTGAGGGGGGGCGGCTCTGCGGTGGTCACAGGCCCGGCCAAGCGCCGGACGCCTGTGGTGTCGCCGCTCACCAAGGCTTTCTGGACCCGGCTGTTTGCCACGGACGACCCAGTGGAGTTCCGGCACCTCCTCCGAGGACTGGTGCTGACTCTCAGTTCCACGCTGGTGCTGGGGGCGGTGGGCTGGCTGGCGTGGGGCACGGCCCTGGTGGCGATTCCCTACTTTCAGCAACCCCTCAAGGACATCCGCATCCACGGACTGAACCGGCTTACCAAGCAGGAGTTGCTGGCTGGCGCAGGACTGAAGCCCGGAGAAGCGCTGCTCGACATCAATCCCTACGAACTCGCCACCCGCTTGCGGGCGCATCCACTAGTCCGCGAGGTGGACCTGCGCCGACAGTTTCCCCAGCGCCTCCACCTCAGCATTCAGGAGCATCAACCCGTGGCTCGCTTGCAAGTGGGCGGCGAGGTGTTCCTGGTGGACTCCGAACAGCGCATCCTCCAGCGCCTCTCCAGTGAACGCTTTTTGGCAGAAGACGCCCGCCTGTTGCTGGTGACGGGGCTGCGCACCCAAGCGTTGCAGCCCGGAATGCAACTGCACTCTCCCGTGCTGGCGCAAGGGCTGGAGATTTTGCAGGAACTCCAGGCCATGCCGCAGGATACCCGCACCGCCTTGCGGGTGGATGTGTCGGAACCGCAGAACCTCAAGCTGGTGGTGTCGGTGGAGGGGAGCCGCAAGCCCTTGGAGGTGCAGCTTGGCGGACTTGGATTTGCCAGCCGCGTGGAGCAGTTCCGCAAGCTCTACCCCTCATTGCTGGGAACGCTGAAGAAGCCGCAGATGGTGGACCTGCGGCATCCCGATCGCGTGAGCCTGCTCCAGTGAACACGGCGAGCGGGGACACTGGCTTGCTGGAGGGGTTGATCCAGCAGAACCTGCTCAACGAGGAGCTGCTGGGACACCTTGGCGATCATGCGGATCGGCTGCCCGATTTGGAGCAGCTTCGGCAACTGCTCCGGATGGAACTGCTGGCAGAAGACGCTCTGCTGCCGCTGCTTGCCACGCGCTACGGCCTGCCCTTGCTGGACGACGCTGCGGTTCCGCGCACACCCTTTCCGGAGGCGGGCCGCTGTCGGGAGGTTTACGCACAAACCGGGATTGCGTTGCTGGAAGAAGGCGCGGTGCGGGTTGGAGTGCTGACCGTGCAGGCGGACTGGCTCGCCATCAATCGGCTGGGGCTGGAGTCTGGAAGTCCCATCCAGTGGCGGCTGACCTCCCATGCCCGTCTGAGTCGGCTGGTGGCCGCGCTGGCCCACCCGCAGCGTTCGCAGGACACATCTGCGCTTGAAGCGGCGGCCCCCAAGCTCCAATCGCTGTTGGAAGAGGCGGTTCACCACCGGGGGTCGGACATCCACTTGGAATCAGCGCCGGAAGGCGTGCAGGTGCGCTTTCGGGTGGATGGCATCCTGCAACCCGGCCCGCTGCTGCCCAAGTCGCTCCAGCCCTCGCTGTTTTCCCACATCAAGCTGCTGGCGGGCATGGACATCGCCACCCGTCGGCGTCCGCAGGACGGGCACTCCACCTACCGCGCCCGCAGTGGCCGGGAGTTCGACCTGCGGGTTTCGAGCATGCCCGGAGTCAATGGGGAAAAGCTGGTGCTGCGCCTGCTGGACCAAATGCCGGTTCAGCATCGGCTGGAAGCGCTGGGGTTCTTGAAGCAGGACTTGACGGTGCTGGAGCAGGCCAGTCAGGCCGCGCATGGGTTGATCCTCATGGTCGGACCCACCGGAAGCGGAAAGACGACCACGCTCTACGCGATTCTCAATGCCCTCAACTCGCACGAGCGCCACATCTTCACGATTGAAAACCCGGTCGAGTATCAGGTTTCCGGGATCACGCAAGTGTCCGTGAATCCGGAGCAGGGCTTGGGATTTGCCGAGGCGTTGCGGGCCTCCCTGCGGCAGGATCCCGATGTGATTCTGGTGGGAGAGATTCGGGACGAGGAAACCGCCGAGGTCGCCGTCAAGGCGGCGCTGACCGGGCATCTGGTGCTGTCCACGCTCCACAGCGGCGATGCGGTCACGGCGGTGCAGCGTCTGCTGAACTTGGGCATTGCGAGCGATTTGCTCGCGGACACGCTCACGCTGATCGTTTCGCAGCGTCTAGTCCGGAAGCGTTGTCCGCACGAGGACGACCGCCCCGACTGCCCTCGCTGTCAGGGCACGGGCTACGCGGGGCGGATTCCGGTGTACGAACTGCTACGGGTCGATCGGCTGGTGCGCGACCGCATCCGTGCGGGACACACCGGACGGGAACTGGTGGAGCCGCACGAGGATTTGCACTTTCAGACGATGGAGCAAACCGCCCAGCGGCTGGTGCAGGAGGGCTTGACTCACTGGCGGGAGGTGCGGCCCTTGCTGCTGGCCGCCTGAAAATTTGGGCGGTGAAGCCGGTACTTCCCCGTTCGTCCTGAGCTTGTCGAAGCATGAGCGGGGTTCGCCCTTCGACAGGCTCAGGACGAACGGAGGCGCAAAATGAAACGAGTTCGCTTTGTCCTTAACCTGCTTCCGGAACCACCAACTCCGCCAGGGCGTTGCGGATGAGGTCTGGAATGGGAATGGGGCGGCGGTCTTCCCGATCCACATAGACGTGGACGAAGCGTCCGAGCGCGGCAGGGGAGTCGCTGTTTGCGCGGAAGAGTCCGATTTCGTAGATCACGCTGCGGTTGCCAAGGCGGGCGACGCGCAGGCCCGCGTCAATGGTTTCTGGAAAGCTGAGTTCTTGCAGAAAGCGGCAGCTCGTCTCGGCCACGATGCCCAAGGCCGGGAGTTCCCGGATGTCCCGTCCGGTGGCGGCGATGAGGTTGCCGTTGACGGCGGTGTCGAAGTAGGAGTAGTACACGACGTTGTTGACGTGCCCGTAAACGTCGTTGTCCATCCAGCGGGTGGGGATGGCGATGAACTTGCGGAAACGGGCGCGGGTTTCTTGCGAAGGGTCCGGGAAAGCGGGTGTGGTCATGGTCTGGGAAAAATGGTCTCAAAGTTGAAACGAAGACTAATGATAAAGAATCGTAGCGCATTGTCTCAGCCGTTGGCAAGGGGGGAGGATGCTATAGCACTTGCAGAGTCCCGGAGGGTGTGGGAAAGTGCTGGCTGCACGATCAACAACGGCAAGGGACGATTGGAGGCAAGATGAGTCAACCAGAATTGTGGATTCCAAAAACACGGAGCAAGGATGCGGCCTGTCAGGTGCCGAAGTCCGTTCAGGAGCAGGTGAGGATTCGGCAGTATCAGGAGTTCAAGGAGATCGCAGGGACTCCGGGGCAAACGCGCCTGATCGTGATTGACGAGGCCGGGCAGGGCGAGTGGGAGCAGGCGCAGCGCGAGTTCCCTCCCGAAACCGGGGCGTTGCTGCTGGACTTTGGGTCGCGCCCAGACCTGAGCGCGGACCCCCAGCAACTGCTGGGGTGGGTCACGGCGGCAGGGCTGACGGAGCGCCGCTGGGAGTTTTTGATCACGCAGGCGCTGGAAACGCTTGCCGCCCGGAACCGGGTTCAGGAACTGGAGGAGTCGCTGGACGAGCAGCACGATCGGCTGGAGGAACTCAACGAGATCGGCGTTTCGCTTTCCGGAGAGAAGAACCTGACGCGCCTGTTGCGCCTGATCATCGCCAATGCGATGAAGCTCACCCATGCGGACGGCGGCAGCCTCTACCTGCTGGAGCAGCTCGCGGACGTTCCGGAAGACCCGGACAACTACTTGGCCAACCAGCGCCTGCGCTTTGAGGTGCTGATCAACGACTCTCGGCAGATGTCTGCCGAGGCGATGTCGCTGGAGGTCACGCCGAATTCGATCTACGGACAGGTCATCCTCACGGGCAAGCCGATCCTGATTGACGACGTGTACGATTTGCCCAAGATCGGAGGGTTGCATTGGGGCGACAACGCGGTGGACGAACACTACGGCTACCGCACCAAGTCCATGCTCACCGTGCCCATGCTCAACGAGGGCCGGGTGATCGGGGTGCTGCAACTGGTCAACCGCAAGCAGCACCGGGATCGGCAGCTCGGCGATGTTGAGGACATCCTCAGCGAGGTGTGCCCGTTTGACGACGAAGACCTGCGGGTGATCGAGTCCATCGCCTCACAAGCCGCGACCGCGCTCAGCAACGCCCAGCTCGTGGATTCCATCCACATCCTCTTTGACGGCTTCATCAACGCCAGCGTCAAGGCGATCGAGTCCCGCGACCCCACCACGTCCGGGCACTCCAGCCGCGTGGCCACCCTCACCATCGCGCTCGCGGAACTCGTCCACCAGATGCCCGCCGGAAAATTCCGGGAGACGCGCTTTTCCGTTGATCAGTTGAACGAGATCCGCTACGCCTCGCTGCTGCACGACTTCGGGAAGATCGGAGTCCGGGAGCAGGTGCTGATCAAGGCGAAGAAGCTCTACCCCAACGAGGAGCAGGCGGTGATGGACCGCTTCCGGCTGATCCGGCAGTCGCTGGAACTGTCCATGACCCGGAAGCAGTTGGAGTACTTTCTGGAGCAGTCCCGCGAGGATGCGGTTGCGGCCTATCAGCAGGGACAGCAGGAGTTGGAGGAACGTCTGCGCGAGTTGGACGAGCGGCTCAAGTTCATCATCCGCTGCAACGAACCCACCGTGATGGCGCAGGGCGGCTTTGAGAAGCTTCAGGAAATCGCGCAACTCCACTTCGCGCACCCGTCCGGGGTCGAGATTCCCTACCTCAACGCGGGCGAGATGCGCTCGTTGTCGGTGCCCAAAGGTTCGCTGAACGTGCAGGACCGTGCGGAGATCGAGTCCCACGTCACCCACACCTACAATTTCCTCAGCATCATCCCGTGGTCGGCCAACCTCCTTCAGGTGCCCGAAATCGCCTACGCCCACCATGAAAAGCTCAATGGTTCCGGCTACCCGCGCAAGCTCAACGGGGAGGAGATCCCCCTGCAAGCGAAGATGATGACGATTGCCGACATCTACGATGCGCTCACGGCGTGGGACCGCCCCTACAAGAAGGCCATGCCTCCGGAGCGGGCGTTCAACATTTTGGGCTTTGAGGCCAAGGACGGGCACATTGACACCGACCTGCTGGAGGTTTTCATTGACGCCAAGCTCTACACGCTGGTGTCCCGGCCCCGAATGGGTTGAACTTGACGGTATCGCCCAACAATGTTTTGTGCTACAATCAAAAGGTTTGAGTCGTAGCCATGCGCCATTTTGACGTAAGAATCATTCGATATCGCGAATCCGGAGTCCAGCAGCGCGTGATCAGCGGAGTGTTGATCCTTGCCATGCTGGTGCTGGTGCTTGCGGCGGGAGCCGGAGCGGGGGTGTTCTTTCACCAGCAGTCGCAGGTCATTGCCGAGCAGCAGCGCATCATCCGGGATCAGGAGTCGAACCAGGCCAAGTTGCAGCGCCGCGTGGACATGTTTGACGAGCGCGAGGCCCGCATCGAGTTTCTGGAGGATTACGTCGCCGAACTCAAGCAGTCCGCCCAGAGCAGCGAAACCGCCTACCGCAAGCATCTGGCGATGGTGCAGGGCGGGATGGAAAAGCTGGGGCAGCTCCACGACTTCATGTGCGGGCGGCTGAACGTTTCCTGCGCTCCCAATCCCTATTCCATGAACAATCCGCGTGAGGGCTTGCAGTGGCTGGAGCACTTGCAGCAGGATTTCACGCGCTTTGACAGTGCCCTGCAAGAGTACGCCACCAAGCGGCAGACCTTTGAGGTGCAGGCAGACACGATCGCCCAACTGCGGGCGCAGATTGACGAAGCCGAGCGCGACCTGGCCGAACACATGGAGTTCCTGCGCTTGCGGGAGGACACCGTGCGGCGGCTTTCCAAGAAGATCAGCAAGGCCACGGGCATTCCGCTCGATGCGGAAAGCCGGCCCTCCAAGCGCACCAAGGCCAAGAACAGCGGGGGGCCAACCCTGCTGGACCGCATGACGCTGGAGGGTTCCGGCGAGTTGATGTCGCCGGGGCAGTTGCGCGGCTACCTCTACGCGAACTCCGAAAAGTACGAATCCGGTGTGTGGGTGTACGAGGACTTGAATCAGGCCATCGAGCGAAACTACACGCTCTGGCGGCAGACCCCCACCCTGATCCCCGTGCGGAGCCGGCTGCTCTCCGACCGCTTTGGCAAGCGCCGCGACCCCTTCACCAAGCGCCGCGAGTTTCACGCCGGACTGGACTTTGTCAGCCGCAAGGGGTCTCCTATCTACGCGCCCGCCGATGGCGTGGTGCGCCGAGCGAAGCGTCACTTTGGATTTGGGCTGCTGGTGGAGTTGAACCACGGACGCGGTTTCTATCCCAACAGCAAGAAAACCGTCCGCTACCGCACTCGCTTTGCCCATCTCTCGAAAATCGTGGTGCGGCGCGGACAACGGGTGAAGCGCGGGGATTTGCTGGGGCACGTGGGCAGCACCGGACGCAGCACCGGCCCGCACCTGCACTACGAAGTCATCGTGAACGGACGCCACGCAGATCCGCTCATCCCGATCCGCCGGTTTGCTCCCGGCCAACGACTCTACCGACGCTAAAGGAGGACACATGGCCAAAGTCAGCAGCTCCCCCCTCTCGCAAAAGGAACTCGCCTACCTTGGCGAGGATTTGCACGTTAAGGGCACGGTGCATTGCACCAACCGGATGGTGATCAACGGATCGGTCGAGGGCAGCGTGCAGGGCAAGGCCGAGGTGACGGTTGGCCGCCAAGGGGTGGTGCAGGGCAGTGTGGATTGCTCGCAGGCCGTGATTTCCGGGAAGGTGCAGGGCAACCTGACCATCCGCAATCGGCTGGAGATTTCCGGAAGTGGCCGCATCCAGGGCGAGATCAACGTGCAGCCCGGCCAGATGATCATTCGGGAGGGGGCGGTGTTGGAAGGCAGTTGTGTCGCGCTGCCGCCTCAAGTGGCCACCCCGCCGACCAAGGCCGCGCTTCCGGAGCCGACCTCCAGCGCCTCCTGATTCCCCGGTTCCGGGGAGGGCTTGGGCTGCGCACCGCCACCCAAACTCGTCATGGATTACCGCAACGCTCCACCACGACTCCAGCAGCGGCAGCGCCGCAAGCCGCTGGTTTCCTCCGCAACGCCCACCCCGCGCCCTCTCAAGAATCAAGACCGCATTGTGTACGTCCGGGGGCTGTTTGCCCCGCCCAAGGGCGAGGACGGCTTGCGGGTGGACCGCGAGGCCGCCGAGTGGCAGGCGTTGTTCACGATGGTGCTACTGGCCAGCTTTGTGCTGGTGATCGGACTGATCATGGTGGTGGGGGATTACGGCTGGCTGGCGATTCAGCAGTTGGAAACGCGGGAGCAGCAGTTGCAGACAGAACTGGTGGCGATGCAGGCGGACGAGGAACGCCTGCGGCAAGAGGTCGTGGCCTTGCGCTCCGATCCAGTGTATTTGGAAGCAACGGCCCGGACCACGCTGGGGCTGGTCAAGCCAACCGAGCGCATCTTCCGGCTTCCCGAATCGCTGCGGGTGAAAGCCCCAGCAACCAGACTGGCCCGGTTCAGCCGCTGACCAGCGCAGGAACGTCGGGTTGCAACGCCAGCAGCCGCGCCCGCATTTCCGGAGGCATCGGCGCTTTCTGGTTGGCCCGGTAGTCGTAGCACACGCCCAGCCCTTCTCCTTCCGCCGCCACCACGCCCATCTGCTCGCTGACCAGCCGCTGGTGGATCACCATGCGGTCCTCTCCCAGCGAAACCACCCGCGCCCCTGCGTGGATCGTGTCGGGAAACGTCACGGGGGCACGGTAGCGACACTGGATGGACGCGAGGATCGTGCCGACCCCCGTCCGCTCCAGACTTTCCTGCACCCCGATGGCGTCGAAAAATCGCAGCCGGACGTGTTCCATCCAGCGGATGTACACGGTGTTGTTGACGTGCTGCATCGCGTCCTGATCGCCCCAGTACACGGGAATCTGCATGGTGATCGGGTAGGGCTGCAACAGTGCTTCGATGGCGTTCATGGTGATGGTGCGGGAACAAAAAGGTGGACGAATCAGGAAACATTATGGGTAGTGGACTCCTTGCAAAGGATGACCTCCCTCCTGTCATTCCGGGCGGAGCGGAGCGCAGACCCGGAATCCAGAGCA
Source organism: uncultured Pseudomonadota bacterium (assembly GCA_964597275.1). GTDB lineage: Bacteria > SAR324 > SAR324 > SAR324 > NAC60-12 > UBA8110. Next base: position 13,270 of record CAZQXS010000096.1, read on the forward strand.
AACGGCCGTGGGGTTCTGGATTCCCGCCTGCGCGGGAATGACAACAAAAATGCAGCCCGTCCTTTACAAGGAACCCACGACCACATTATGAACCGCTCCCAACCAGAACGCCAGAGCCAATGACCGTGGCTGACGAAAACTCCTTGGAATCCCGACCGAGCGCCCTGATTGTCTGCAACGGCCAAGCGCCTGCGCGGGAGCTGTTGCTCCGCCACTGGTCCGCCGTGGGCTTGCGCGTGGCGGCGGATGGCGGGGCCAACACCCTTGCGGAGATGGACTTGCTCCCCGATGTCGTGGTGGGCGATTTGGATTCGCTGAAACCGGAGGTGCGGGAGCGCCTGCCCTCCGAGGCGGTGGTTCGCGTTCCGGAGCAGGACACCAACGATGCCGACAAGGCGACCCGCTACTGTCTGGAGCAGGGCTTGACCGAAGTTCACCTGTTTGGCGCAGATGGCGGACGGGCGGATCAGTTTCTCGCAAACCTTGAGGTGATGTTGCGCCACTCCCGGCAGGCGCGGCTGGTGCTGTGGACCTCGCGGGAGCGCATGGAGTTCGTCCACCGTTCGTGGCAGGACACGCTGGTTCCGGAAACCGTGGTCTCGCTGCTGCCTGTCTTCGGCCCTGTGCGGGGAGTGACCACGAGCGGGCTGGCGTACCCCCTTAACGGGCAGGATTTGGTGCCCGGCCAGCCGCCCTCCGGCGTGTCGAATCAGGCGACCGACGAAACCGTGCGGATCACCTGCGAGTCCGGAGCCCTGCTGCTCTGCGTCCAGCACACGGCGGATTGAAACGCCCGTGTTTTCGCTTGGACTTTCCTGCCAAAACTGCAATACTTTCTGGATGCTGTGGGTCGGTAGCTCAGTTGGTAGAGCATCTGACTTTTAATCAGGTGGTCCGGGGT
>CAZQXS010000097.1:0-14082 GCA_964597275.1 uncultured Pseudomonadota bacterium
CGCTAGAGTCGTAAGGCCACCATTTTGGAAACACCTGTTTTATGACCGAATTACTGGAAAACGGCTGGGTCGTCGTCGTCAAGCGCGACTGCCCCACCTGCGAACTCGTGCAGCCCGTGTTGCGCACAATGGCAGATGCTGGAACTGAGCTTCAGGTCTTCAGCCAGGACGATCCCGAATTTCCGACAGGGATTGCCAGTATCGTGGACGACCGGGATTTGGAGCAGTCCTTTCGGCTGGAGATCGAATCGGTTCCCACGCTCATTCTCCGCGAAAACGGGCAGGAGGCCAACCGCGCCGTGGGCTGGCACCGGGGCGAGTGGCGGGAGTTGACCGGAGTCGCGGGACTCGGCGAGGAACTGCCGGAGATGCAGCCGGGCTGCGGTTCGCTTTCGGTGGAGCCGGGAGTGGCGGAACGGTTGCAAGCCCACTTCGGCGACGTGCCCTTCCAGTCCCGGCAGGTTTCGCTTTCCGAAAACGAAGACCCTATTGAGGTGGCGTATGACCGAGGCTGGAGCGACGGCTTTCCGGTGGTGCCGCCCACGGACGAGCGCATTTTGCGGATGCTCAAGGGCACTTCGCGTCCGTGGCATGAGGTGATTGGGAAAATGCCGCCGAATCTGGTGGACTGCACCGTTGAGAAGGTCGCGATCAACGCGGTGCTGGCGGGCTGTCGTCCGGAGTACCTGCCCGTCGTGCTGGGAGCCTTGGAAGCGGCGTTGGTGCCGCAGTTCACCCTGCACGGCCTGATGGCGACCACGTGGTTCTCCACGCCCGTGATCATCGTCAACGGCCCCATCGCCAAACGCATCGGCATGAACTCTGGGCTGAACGCGCTGGGGCAGGGCAACCGGGCCAACGCCACCATCGGACGCGCCGTCAACCTCGTGCTACGTAACGTCGGAGGGGCGGTTCCGGGAGGCATTGACCGCTCCACGCTGGGCGCTCCCAGCAAGTACAGTTTCTGCTTTGCCGAGGACGAGTCGGACGCATCATGGACCTCGCTTGCGGAATCACGGGGCGTGGCTCCGGGGCAGTCGGCGGTCACGCTCTTTCAGGGGGAGGGCGTGCAGGGTTTTGCGGATCAGCGGTCGCGCACCGCCGAGGAACTGGCCCGCTCGCTGGCGCTGGGACTGCAAGCGGTCGCGCATCCGAAAATCGCCCAGAACGCCAACGCCCTGCTGGTGCTGTCCCCGGAGCATTACGCGATTTTTCAGGAATCCGGCTGGGGCCGAACCGAAATCCACGAACACCTGATGCAAGCCCTCACCCGTCCCGGACACGAGCTGGTGCAAGGGGCGCAGGGCGTTGCGGAAGGCATTGACCCCGCCCGCGCCAACGAGGCGGTGCCCAAGTTCTGGCCCCAAGGATTGCTGATTGTGCGGGCCGGCGGACCTGCGGGCTTGTTCTCCGCCATCTGCGGGGGCTGGGTCGCTGGGCGCGATCCCGACGAGCTGCAGCCCGTCACCCGTCCCCTTTCTGAATAACCCAAACCGGAGATGTCCATGCCTGCACTGGCCACACCTTTGCGCGACCCCACCGCCGAACTCAATCCCTTGCTGCGCGAACGACGCACGCCCCCGGACTCGCTCGACGGCAAGACCATCGCCCTGCTCGACATTGGCAAGGCCCGCAGCCGCGAATTCCTCGATCGGCTCGAACAGCAGTTCCGCACCCAAGGACTGCTCACGCGCCGCTACGCCAAGCCGACCAATACCAAGGTCGCGCCCGTCGAGGTCTTTCAGGCGATTGCGACCGAAGCCGATGTCATCGTCTCGGCGCTCTCGGATTGAGGCTCCTGCACGTCGTGCAGTTTGCACGACATCCTTGAGTTGGACCGCCGGGGACTCCCCGGTGCCGTGATTGCCACGGAAGCCTTTGAATCCGCCGCCGTGGCGCAATCGCACGCCCTCGGCTTCCAGCCTGCGATGGTGTACGTTCCGCACCCCATCCAGAACCGCACGGCGGAGGAACTGGAACGCCTTGCCGACGAAGCGGTGGAGGCCGTGCTGGAGCAACTGCACCACCCGTCCGGAAAGGGAACTGCGGCTTAGCCGCAGGAAAACGGGACGCCGTCGAAGCACTCGCGGGTGGCGATCTGCTCCACCGACTTGCGCTTGAGCTTGGTGAGTTGCTTGACAGGCTTGCCGAGCGGCACGACGGCGCAGACCGCGTGGTCTTCGGGAATGTGGAGCAGTTCCCGGACTTTCGGCTCCTGCGCCACGGCCAGTGTGGTGATCGTGCCGCCAAAGCCCGCCTGCCGTGCGGCCATCAGCACATTCCAGACAAAGGGGTAGATCGAGCCGCCGCTGATCACGCCGATGCGGTCCAGATTCTGATCCATCGAGGCCACCACCTTCAGATCCACCACAAAGACCAGTACCACGGACGCTTCAATCGGGGGCCGGGTCAGCTTTTCCGGAGCCGAGGTGTTGGCAATGGTCTCGGCGGTGACTTGGGTGGGCACCACCGTGTTCCATGGATTTTCGTCCGCTTCCACCTGCGCCCGGTAGCGCTTGGCGGCGGGTTCCGCGAGTTTCGAAAGCTGCTGGCGCAGTTTCGGGTCGCGCACCACGACCACGCGGTTCCCCTGACGGTTGCCCCCGCTGGGTGCAAAGCGGGCGTTGTCCAGTAGCTCGTACAGCACCTCGTCCGGAAGTTCCTCCCCCGTGTACTCCCGTGCGGCAAAGGTCGTCCGCATCACCTCGTAAAGTTCCATCGTTTTCCTCGCTGGTGTCAAAAAAACCTCCTTCCATCAGACCAGTTTGGAATGGGGATGCAAGCTTTGGAAGCCGGGGGTGTCTGCGCTTTCTCTTGCTTTAGTGCAATGGTTGCACTATCCTGCAATTCGTGACGGTTCTGATCAAGCAAGACGACTGGAGGATTCGCATCAACGGCAATGAGCATGGCCCACCCCACGCCCACGTGGAATTCAAGGATGGGTTTCGTTGTTCGGTTTTAATTGAAACGCAAGAGGTGCTGGCGGGTTGGGTCCGTCCCCCGAAACGGCTGAAGGATGCCCTCATTTGGATCAAGGACCACCAAAACGAATTGCTCAATGAATACCGGAGACTCAACCCATGAAAACACCACCACTGATTGATGAGGCCGAATTGCTAGGGGTCGGGCAACTCCGTCTTCGCTGGAACACGGGAGAATCGCTGACGGTGGACCTGAAGGGATTGGCAAAGCGGTATCCCCAACTGATGCGCCCGGAGTACTTTCGAGCGTTTGTTGTGGATAACTGGCGACACGCGCTGGAATGGCCTGATGGCTTCGACTTGGGGGCCGACCAGCTCTACCACCTCTCGCGCCAGCAGGCTGGACTGCCCACACCACGGGACTTTGCCGAGTGGATGAAACGCAATCATCTTTCATTGAACACCGCCGCCGAGTCTTTGGGAATGAGCCGACGCATGATGGCGCACTACAAGGTCGGCAGCCGCCCCATCCCCAAGCACGTTTGGCTCGCCTGCATCGGCTGGGAAACGCTCCAGAACCAGCAGGCGGCGTAACCCTTCCGGAACTATAGTAATTTTGATTGGTAGTGGCTCAACACTCAATGATGGGGTAGGGCGGTTCAAGCGAAGCGGAACCGCCAACACCGCAGCCGAGGCAGGCGGATGCGCTGTGCTTCATCCGCCCTACCCGGTGCGATCATTGACACTTGCACCACGACCGCTTCGGGGAGCCAGATCGCGTCTTGAAACAAGCAACTGACCTCGGAAGCGTGAGTGCTTCCGCCCATTCTGCTCCAAGGGATTTCGACCTCCCACCACCAAACCGAAAAGCGGTGCTGTCGGTCAGTGCCTGCCTGATGATGACCTTTGCGATGGGGGCACTGCACGCATTCAGCACCCTGCTGGAAGGAATCGAGCGGCAGGCCGAAGTCGGTCGCATGGCCGCAAGTCTGGTTTATTCCAGTGGCTTGATCTGTGTCACGGTGGCCGTTTTCTTCGGCCACCTTCTCTATCGTCACTGGTCTGCTCCGCGAATCGCCCTGCTGGCGGCCACCCTCCCGCTGCTGGGAATGGGGGTGGTGGCGCATGGAAGCTGGCTCGGCTGGATGGTGGGGCATGGCGTCGTCTTTGGATTGGCCAGCGGCGTGGGCTATGGATTCTCGCTCCATGCGGCTTCCTGTGCCGTGCCGCGTCAACGCAGAGGAACGGCGCTGGGAGCCGTTACGGCCTTCTACGCGCTGGGGGCCATCGGTTTTTCGCTGCTCTACCCCGCACTGTTTGAGTGGATCGGGTTCCAGACGGGGTACGGCGCGGGTTCCGTTCTCATCGCCCTCCTTGCCGCAGGCTCGGCGTGGCTGTGGCACACCTCCGGGCTGGACACCAAGTCCATCGGCGATTCCAGCGCACCCCCTACCCCCGCCCTGCAACACACCACCTACGATTTCCTCCGCCTGTGGCTAGGCTATGGCACAGGGGTCTTTGCCGGACTCATGGTCCTCGGCCATGCGGTTCCCATGATCAAGGCGGTGGATGGCTCGTCGGTGGCCGCTACGACGACGCTGGCTTGCATGTCACTGGGCAATGGTCTGGCCGGCTTGGGGGCTGGCTGGCTGGCCGACCGCTTTGGTTGTAAAACCCCGCTACTCGTCATCATGCTCACCTCAGCACTCACTTTGATGTCCCTGTCCTTGGCGACGAAGGCGGCTCTGGTGGCACCGCTGATCGTCCTTGTCAGCACCTGTTACGGGGCGTTCATCGCAATCTACCCCACCTTGGTGGCCACATGGTTTGGGGCTGCCCGTGCCGCTTGGGCCTATGGTCGGGTGTTCACGGCTTGGGGGCTTGCCGGATTAGCCGCTCCTCCCCTTGCGGGCTGGCTGTTTGAACGAACAGACGGTTATGGGATGCCGCTGATGCTTGCGGCCCTGCTGGCATGTGGAGCGGGAGGGATCATTGCTTGGTTCCCAAAAAACTCATTTTTCCGTTATGCAACTCTGCGGTGAATTCTTTTGGCTCCACAAGCACTTGACGCGCCCCGTTTCCTCCGTCATTCTTGTTCTGTGAGTCGCACGCACGCCCCCGGAGTGTTCATTTCCGAAAACCCATCTGCCCTTGAGGAATCATGACTGCCGAACAATCATCTGCCCATGAAACCGCCTTTCCCCTGCAAGTCCTGCCGAAACGCCTCTGCAATTTCGACCGTCTGCTGGGGATGCTGGAGCATTGGAAGTTGGACGGCGTGGTGCTGTCCACCGAGAAAAACGTGCTTTACCTGACAAGCTTCAATCCGATCGCGCACAAGGGCGACGAGCCACGTCCTTACGCAGTGGTGTTCTCCCGTCACGATCCGGAGCATCCGATCCTGCTGGTGGCGGATTACTACCTTGGGCATTTCCTGCACCAGCCGACGTGGGTGGAGGACCTCCGTCCGATTCGGGCGGTGATGTTGCCGCTCGACTTGCCCCCGCAGGAGGACGACTTGGAACGGTTCATTCCGCAGTCGGGACAAGCGGTGCCGTGGGTGCAGCAGGCCCGGACGAGGTACGAGAAGAGCCTCGTCTCCGGATGCCAGCACGCCCTGCGCGAGTTGGGTTTGTCCACTGGGCGCGTGGCGTTTGACGATCTGCGGCTGGGGCAACGAGCGGCCCCTGTCGGAGTGGACGTGGTGGACGGTTACGATGTGATGATGCAGACACGGCGGGTGAAGACCGACGACGAACTGCAACTGCTGCGCACCGCCACCGCGCTCAACCAGCAGGCGATTTCACGAACCGTGGCAAGCTGGGAGCCGGGCGTGACGTGGCGGCAGATCGGACAGGCCTACCACCAAGCCGCTACGGAATTAGGCGGTTTTGTCCACGATCCGGGGGGGCTGGTGCTGGCGCATCCACGAGGGATGGACCCCTCGGTTTCCTTACAAACCGGGACGGAGGACTTTGAACTGGCCCCCGGCACCCATGTCATGTTCGACTGCCACGGAACGTGGAACCAGTACTGCTGGGATGGCGGCAAGACGTGGATCGTGGACGGAGAACCTCAAGGCACGGCCAAGCTCACAGCAGCGGCGACTGCCGAGGCGATGCGCGTGATTTTGGAGAAAATGCGCCCCGGCGTGCGCATCAGCGAGTTGCAGCAGGCCGGACGGGACGTGTATCGACGCATGGGGGCGGCTCGCCCAGAGTCGGTGCTGATCTTCTTCCACGGACTCGGACTGAGTCACATGGACTTGGAGGAACTGGGCGCAGACGGCACTCCGACACGAGATTGGGCACTGGAGGCGGGCATGGTGGTCCCGGTTCACCTGCTCTACCCCGGAGGCGAGCAGGAGCGCGTCTGGCTGGAGGAAGTCGCCCTCGTCCAAGCAGACGGGGCGGAGCCCTTCTTCACTTGGGGGTTTGAGCCACTGACCGGAAAGTGAATGCCCACGCCCTAGAGCTTCCGGGTCTTGAATCTTCAGGTGTCAAGAGACAGAAGGCAGAATGCGGGTCTTGACACCTGAATATTTCTCTGATGAGAGATGGCGTAGGAGCGGGCCATGCCCGCGAACCCACATCTGCGTTCAGGACTTCAGCAGCTGCCGGGCGATGCTGGCCAGATGGACTTCATCGGCTCCATCGTAGATGCGGGCGGCGCGTTCCTCGCGGTAGAGGAAGCTGAGGACGGTGTCGTCGGTGACGCCCAGTGCGCCGTGGACCTGAATGGCGCGGTCCACGATGCGGTGGAGCGTTTGCGCGACCTGCACCTTGATGAGCGAGATTTCGAGGCGGGCGGCCTTCGCGCCGTCCTGCGTGATGCGCCATGCGGCGTGGAGGGTGGCGAGCCGGGCGGCGTTGAGTTCCAGCGCGGATTTGGCAAGGTGTTCCTGCACCAACTGCTTGTCCGCCAGCACCGAATCGGAATCAAACACCCGCGACCTGGCGCGTTCCTTCATCAGGTCGAGGGCGCGGGACGAAGCCCCCAGCCAGCGCATGCAGTGGTGGATGCGTCCGGGGCCAAGCCGATGCTGGGCCAGCACAAACCCCTGCCCTTCGGGGCCAAGCAGGGACGAGGCAGGAACGCGGACCTCCTGAAACTCCAATTCGGCGTGGCTGATCCACCCGGCTCCTGCGTGGCCCATCACCGGAATGTTGCGGACGTGGACGAGTCCGGGGGTGTCCTTGGGCACGAGGATCATCGAGGCCCGCTGGTGCGGAGGCGCGTCCGGGTTGGTGACCGCCATCACGATGCAGAGCGCCGCACCATCTGCTCCAGTCGCAAACCACTTGCGCCCGGAAATCACATACTCATCGCCGTCGCGCACGGCCTTGGTGTCCAGCATGACCGGATTCGACCCGGCGGTGTGGGGTTCCGTCATCGCAAAGCAACTGCGGATTTCGCCGCGCACCATGCGGCCCAGCCACTGCTCCTTCTGCGCATCCGTGCCGTGCATGTGCATCAGTTCAATGTTGCCTGCGTCCGGCGCTTGAGTGCCAAAGCAGTACAGCCCCAGCGGAGTGCGCCCCAACACCTCCAGCACGAGCGCGTGACTGAGCAAGTCCCAGCCCTGTCCGCCCCACTCCTTGGGGTGGTTCGGTCCCCACCAGCCGCGTTTGCGGACCTCGTTTCTGACGGTTTCCGCATCCGCTTCGATGGCGGCAAACCCGCCCGCCAGCAGTTTTGGCTCCAGGGGGACCACATGGGAGTCAATGAATTCGCGCAGTTCGGAGAGCCGCGCTTGCAGGTCTTGAGGAATCGAGAAATCCATGAGGCTTATGCGAGCAAACCGCCGTCCACGACAAAGGACGATCCGGTGGTGTAGGAAGAAGCGTCAGAGGCGAGGTAGAGGACCATTCCGGACATTTCCTCCGGCTGGCCTGCCCGGCGTAGGGGGATCTGCGGAACGACCTGCTCCATGAACATGTCGTTCTGCACCAGCGCGGCGGCAAACTTGGTGTCCGTGATGCCGGGTAGCAGCGCGTTGACGCGGATTCCGCTGGGGCCGAGTTCCTTGGCAAAACCCTGCGTCATCGAGCAGATCGCCGCCTTGGTGAGCGAATAGACCACCTGCCCGCCAATGGGGCGGATGGCGTTGACCGAGGCGACGTTGATGATCGAGCCGCCGCCGTTCGCCTTCATCAACCGGACGGCATGCTGGCTCATAAAAAAGTAACCCTTGAGGTTGACGTCCACCGTCTTGTCCCAAATGCCTTCGTCCACCTCCAACACCGAGCCGTAGTGCGGATTGGTTGCGGCGTTGTTCATGAGGATGTCGCAGCGTCCGAACTGGGACTCGACCTGCTCGAAAAGCGCGGCGACTTGCGCCAAATCCCCGTTGTGACAAGCAATCGGGGTGGCCGCGCCGCCAGCGTCCCTAATTTGCTGGGCCGCCGTTTCGAGGGCGTCGGCCTTGCGGCTGGTGAGGACGACATGCGCCCCAGCCTCAGCAAGCGTGGTTGCGGCGGCGAGGCCGATGCCCCGGCTCGCGCCCGTGAGGACGGCGACTTTTCCGGAAAGGTCAAAACGTTCTGAAACAGACATGCAAGCTCCTTGATGCGAGTGTGTGATCCCCTTCAGGATGACAAGCCTTGGGGAAGTCTCAACGAATTTCGCATCCGTGGGGTTGCGGATTTCGCTTTGCCTCTGGCCCGGAGTGGTTTATCATCCCAAAGGATACGGTTTCCTTGGTGCAACCGAAAAAACTTACCCTTCCCTCACGGAGGCGTGTGCTTCGTTGGTTTTTGAACTCCCTGCTCTTGCTGTTCCGCGACCGCTTTGTGCAGACCGGAACCCTGCTCGGCCTGATCGCCGGACTCTTTGGCGCACAGTACATTTTCGCACCCCCGGAAGTCGCGGCTCCGGCACTGGCCTTTGTCGGCTGGGGGCTGGGCGCGTATTTCGGCTATCACCGTCCCACCCTGACCACGCGCAAGCGCAAACCCAAGCTCAAGGTCTATCAGGGCGGACGCTAAGGTTCAACGCTCTCTTCCGGAATCAACCATGAACGTGCAAGTGGAGGTGGGGGTCAGCCCCTCTGGAGTGCTGCTCTCGGTCAAGCAGAACGACGGTCGGCTGCACCAGTTGGTCGCCGTCGAGTTGACCGACCACGAGGCGCTGGAAATCGCCAACCTCATCAAAAAGCGGGTGGCGGAGAATCAGATCACCAAAGACCCTTCGGAACTGAACTGAGTCATGAACCAGGATCGTCGTTCGGTTTGGGGCTGGGCGCTCTACGATTGGGCGAACTCCGCCTTCTCCACCACGGTGGTCGCCGGATTCTTCCCGATCTTCTTCAAGCAGTACTGGAGCGCGGGAGCGGACGTGAACACCAGCACCGCCCAACTCGGCTTCGGCAACTCCCTCGCCAGCCTGCTCGTCGCCCTGCTGGCTCCCGTGCTTGGGGCCATCGCGGATCAGGCGTCGGTCAAGAAACGGATGCTGGGCACCTTCGCCTACCTTGGCGTGCTGGGAACCGCCGCGCTCTTTCTTGTGGAGCAAGGCGACTGGCCGCTGGCGATCTTCGTCTATGTCATCGCGTCCATCGGCTTTTCTGGCTCCAACATTTTCTATGACGCACTGCTCCCCTCCATTGCCGATGAGTCGCGCATTGATTACATTTCCAGCTTCGGCTACGCACTGGGTTACTTGGGCGGCGGACTGCTGTTCCTCGTCAATGTGCTGATGACGCTGAATCCGGACTGGTTCGGGCTCGCCGATGCCGGAGAAGCGGTGCGCTGGTCGTTTGTGAGCGTGGCGGTCTGGTGGGGCGGGTTCACCGTGTTCACGCTGGTTTGGGTGCCTGAACCGGACACGGGCCGCTCGGCGACATCCGGTTCGATTTCCGCAGGGTTCCGACAACTTCGCGCCACGCTTGGCAAGCTCAAGCACCTCAAGACGGTGATGCTCTTCCTTGCCGCCTACTGGTTCTACATTGACGGGGTGGACACGATCATCCGCATGGCCGTGGACTACGGCATCTCCATTGGCTTCGAGTCCACCGACCTCATCACCGCGCTGCTGCTCGTGCAGTTCGTGGGCTTTCCTGCGGCCTTGGTTTTGGGCAAGCTCGGACAACACTGGGGGGTGCGCAAGTCCATCTTCCTCTGCATTGCGGTGTACATGGCGATCACCGTTTGGGGCACGCAAATGCGCGAGAAGTGGGAGTTCTACGCGCTGGCGGTCGTCATTGGACTGGTGCAGGGCGGCATTCAGGCGCTCAGTCGCTCGTACTACTCCCGGATCATTCCGCACGACCAAGCCGCCGAGTTCTACGGGTTCTACAACATGCTCGGCAAATTCGCCGCCATCCTCGGCCCCGTGCTGATGGGGATTTCCGGACTGATCGCCCGCCGGATGCTCATGCCCGAAGACCCAACCGACGCCATGCTTACCCAAGTCGGGCAGGACGCCGCCCGCTGGAGCATCGCCTCCATCGTGCTGCTCTTCCTCATCGGAGGCTACCTCTTCTGGCGGGTGGACGAAGCTCAGGGCCGCGAGGAAGTTCGCAAGCTCCAAGCCCCCTGACCTCCTTTCAGCCTTGGAGTTGACCACCCCGGCACTGGCCGGGCTTGCCGCGTGTTTCATCTGGTCTGGATTCGTCCGCTCCGGTTTTGGCTTCGGGGGGCTGGTCCTCATGCTCCCGCTCGCTCTGCTGTTTGTGGATTCTCCCATCCACATCATTCCAATCACCGCCGTCCACGTTTTCATCACCGGAGTCGCCACCGTCCTTCTGCGCTTCAAGGTCATCGTTTGGCGGCAGCTCTTTCACATCATGGGGGTGATGGTGGTTCCAGTGGTGCTGGGACTGCTGGGCTTGATCACGCTCCCGGATGTGTGGCTGGTGGGCATGGTGCAGGTCATCGTCGCGCTCTACGCCATCAACTACATCCGCCCCTTCAAGGGGCTTCCGGGCGGTCGGCTGGTGGATTACGCCACCCTCGCCTTCGGAGGCTACCTTTCCGGGTTGGCCCTGCTGGGGTCGCCGCTGATTGTGCCTGTCGCGGGACGTTGGATCGAGCGGGAGCGGTTGCGGGACAGCCTGCTCACGCTCTGGGTGCTGCTCGCGCCCTTCAAGATAGTGATGCTGTTTGCGACCGGAGTGGACTTTCACTGGGATTGGCAGCTTTGGCTGTTTCCGGTCCACCTCATCGGCTACGGACTCGGGCTGCTCTTTCACGCCAAACTGCTCCAGCACCGCAGTGAGGTCTTCTACCGGATCATCGGGTGGATGCTGCTCGCCGTCGTGGCGGTCGGACTGTGGCAGACCTACAGCTAAACTTTTTCGGAACACGGACTCAAGATCGTCATTCCGGGAGCGGCGAAGCCCCGGAATCCAAAGCAAATGGCAGCGGGTGCGAAAGTGTGTCCTCAGAATGGACTTGAGGACTGCGCCCAAAAAATCTACTTTTCAGCATGACCCAAACCACCTTTTGAGCGTATCCCAATGAAAAGTTTATGGAATGAAGAAGCCGCCCAAGCCTGCGCGGGCGACCTGATGCAACTGCGGGTGTACACCTCCCGGCTGCTAGGGGCGAACCCGGACCTCGTGCTACACGGAGGAGGCAACACCTCCGTCAAGCTCACCGCGAACAATTTCTTTGGGGAGCCGGAAGAACTGCTGTTCGTGAAGGGCAGCGGCTGGGACTTGGCGACCATCGAAGCCCCCGGCTTTGCTCCGGTCAAGCTGGACGTGCTGAAGCGGCTGGCCGATTTGGAAACGCTCAGCGACACCGAAATGGTGCGGCAGCAGCGGGCCGCCATGACCGATCCGGGCGCACCGAACCCCTCGGTGGAGGCGATTCTGCACGCCATCATCCCCTTCCGCTTTGTGGACCACACCCACGCGGATGCCGTGCTGGGCGTGACCAACCATCCGAACGGAGACGAGTGCATCCGCGAAATCTACGGAAACCGCGTGCTGGTCGTGCCCTACGTCATGCCCGGATTCGTGCTGGCCCGCAAGGTGCGGGAACTCACGCAGGGCATTGACTGGAGCGAGTACGAGGGCATGATCCTCATGCAGCACGGCATCTTCACCTTTGACGACGACGCCCGCGAATCCTACGAGAAGATGATCCGCCTCGTCACCGAAGCAGAAGCCTACGCCGAACGACAAGGAGCCAAGGCACCACGATCTGATTCCGTACAAGAGGATTTGCCGCAACTCGCGGAAATCCGCCGTCAGGTTTCGCTCGCCAAAGGACAGGCGATGCTCGCACAGCTCGACCAGAGCGGCGCGGCAGGCGGCTTTGCGAACCGTCCGGATGCGGCACAGATCGGCACTCGCGGCCCGCTCACGCCGGATCATGTGTTGCGCACCAAGCTCAAGCCCGTGGTGCTGGACGGCAATGCCGAGCAGGAGGTGCAAGCCTTTCGGGAGGATTATCAGGACTATTTTGAGCGTAACACCGACGGCGCCCTCACCTGCCTCGATCCCGCTCCGCGCTGGGGCATCTGGCCCAAGCATGGCACCCTCGCCTTTGGCCGCAGCGTCAAGGAGACGGGCATCATCTCGGACCTCATCGAACACACGCGCCGCACCATTCAGCAGGTGGAGGACTGGAGCGCATGGCAGGCACTTCCGGAAAAGGACATTTTCGAGGTGGAGTATTGGGAGTTGGAGCAGGCGAAGCTGGGAAAAGCCGGAACGCCCAAGCCCTTTCAGGGACGGGTGGCGCTCGTTTCTGGAGCCGCCAGCGGCATTGGCCGCGCCTGCGCAGAAACCCTGCACTCCCAAGGAGCCGCCGTGGTGGGGCTGGACCTCAACCCCGAAATCGAGTCACTGTTGCGCGGTTCCGGACTTTGCGGAATCCGGTGCGACGTGACCGATGACGCCGCCCTGCGCGACGCGGTGGAGTTCACGGTTCGCAAGTTCGGAGGGCTGGACGTGTTGGTGAGCAACGCCGGGAACTTTCCAGCAGGCAAGGCCATTGGCGAAATGGACCCGGAAACGTGGGACCGCAGCATGCAGCTCAACCTCTCCAGCCACCAGCGGCTGCTGACCGCCGCCACGCCGTTCCTCGAAAAAAGCTGGGAGGGTTCCGTGATCTTCATCGCCTCCCGCAACGTCCCCGCGCCGGGACCGGGCGCGTCCGCCTACTCGGTCGCCAAGGCGGGACTCACGCAACTCGCCCGCATTGCCTCACTGGAACTCGGGGCGCACGGCGTGCGCGTCAACGTGCTGCACCCGGACTGCGTGTACGACACCGGAATCTGGTCCGATGGCGTCTTGGAGCAGCGTGCCCAACGCTACGGCATCACGGTGGCGGAGTACAAAGCCCGCAACGTCCTCAAACAAGAAGTCACCTCTCAGGAGGTTGCGGAACTGGTCGCCACTGTCGCCGGACCCGCCTTTGCCAAAACCACCGGGGCGCAAATCCCGATTGACGGCGGCAACGACCGCGTGATCTGACCCCGCCCCGCTTCCCCTGCTTGCGTTTGGCGGAACTCTGGCCTAGGCTTCAAGGGTTCCGTCACCTCTCAACCAAGGAGCCACCATGCCTGTCCACCCATCCGAATCGGCTGACGTCTCAGCCCTGCACCTCAAGATCGAACAGCTCGAAGCCCAACTGCACGAGTCCGAGGCCACCTGCCACACCCAAGCCCGGCGCATCGAGGAACTCGAACGCGAAGTCGCCTCGCAGGAGGAGTTCCTGCACACCATGCTCGACAACTTTCCCGGAGGGGTGGCCATCTACCGAACAGTACGTGAAGAAACGGACACCCTTTTACTTGAATTCAAGTACCTGAGCCGGGAGTGGGCCGAAACCTGGCGACGCTCTTGGGAGGAACCGTGGCTGGCGGACTACCCCACGACGCATTCCGTCAAAATGGATATGCGAGAATTCTTTGAAGAGGCCACCGCAGTCAGACTTTGGGGACTGGTCAAAAACCGTGAAGACACAGCCAATCCGCTCGAGCAAGCCCGGAACGTCCTCAAAACTGCGGTTTTATCCAAAGACGGCAGTGAGTTTTGGCTGAGCATGGTTGTCTTCGCCGTCGAGTACGAGGGCGAACGCTGGAGCTTGGGTTTTTTTCAGGATGTCACCGAACAGGTGGAAGCCCAAGAGGCACTGGAAAAAGCCAACCGCCAGCTTCAGGCCAGCGAAGCGCGCTTCCGGCAGCTCATTGACGAGGCGATTCAGGG
>CAZQXS010000098.1:0-13950 GCA_964597275.1 uncultured Pseudomonadota bacterium
ACTGACATGCCCAGCGCCTCCGCCACGGTGACCCAACCCCTGCTGACCGCAGACGGCACCCCGCTCAAGGTCAGCCTCCAGCGTTCGATGCGCCGCAACAAGCTGCGCGCAACGATGCTCGTGCTGCCGACCCTGCTGTTTCTGCTGTTGCTGTTCCTCATTCCGATCGGCAGCCTGCTCACGCGCAGTGTGGATGACCGGACCATCAACACCCTGCTGCCCGCAACCTTTGGCGTTTTTGACCAGTGGGATCGACAAACCCTGCCTGACGAGGAGTTGTTCAAGGCGGTGTTTCTGGACCTCACCACCATCAACAAATTCCTGATTGCCGACGACCCCCGGAGGGATCTCAACCATCCTGCTTGGAAGGTGGCGGTTCCTCAACGAGGTCCGTTCAAGGAGCCAATCCTGCAAATCAACCCGCGCTGGGGCGAGGTGCAGACCTGGCTCCCGCTCAGCAAGATCGTGCAGGACGCTCTGGCGTTTGAAGGGTCGAGAAAAGAGAAGCGCATTGTGGAAAAGCGGGCGCAGTTTGCCTTGTGCGCTTACCTCACCCCACTGCAAAACGCCACCTGCGGCAAGCTCTTCCGGGAATTGAAGCAGTGGGACCAGCAAAGCCCTCCCAACGAGAAAATGTTTGCGGCCTTGTACAAGGACATCCAATCGGCACAGAAGTTCCTGATTGGCAAGTCCAGCACCCGGATGAACTACGCCATGCCGGGCTGGAAGAGCCTGATCAAGAAATCCGCACGCCAGCTCAAGAAGGTCAAGAGTCCCCCCTACAAGGAGGCGATGCTCAAGATTGACAAGCGCTGGGGAGACGTTGCGTTCTGGCAATCGCTGGTCTCCATGAAAGACCCCTACACCACGGTGTACTACCTGAACGCCTTTGACCGCAAGTTTGACGAGAACAAGAGCATCATCATGCAGCCGGAGGAGCGGCAGGTGTATGTGATGCTGTGGTGGCGGACCCTGCTGGTGAGTTTCATTGTCACCGTGGGGTGTCTGGTTTTGGCGTACCCAGTGGCCCACCTGCTGGCGACCTTGCCGCTCAAGTATTCCAACCTGCTGATGATCTGTGTGCTGATGCCCTTCTGGACCTCGCTGCTGGTGCGGATTGTGGCGTGGATGGTGATGCTCCAGCAGGAAGGGGTCGTCAACAGCACACTGGTCACGCTCGGAATTCTCTCCGATGACAACCGCCTGCCCATGATGTACAACTTCACAGGCACGGTGATCGTGATGATTCAGATTTTGTTGCCCTTTATGATCCTGCCGATCTACAGCGTGATGAAGGGGATTCCGCCGAGCTTTATGAAGGCCGCTCAGAACTTGGGCGCTCCGCCTTCCCTCGCTTTCCTGCGGGTGTACATGCCGCAAACCCTGCCGGGAGTCGGCGCAGGCGTGATTCTGGTTTTCATCGTGGCCATCGGCTACTACATCACACCGGAGTTGGTGGGCGGCAAGGACGGGCAGATGATCGGCAACATGGTCGCCTACCACATGCAGAAGTCGCTCAACTGGGGGCTGGCTGCCGCGATGGGCTCCCTCCTGCTTAGCGCGATCCTCATCCTCTACTGGATCTACGACAAGATCGTGGGCGTTGACAACATGAAGCTGGGTTGATTGATGGCACTTCCGGTTTACGCAACTCCTGCCCAGCGCATCTGGCACTACACCTATCTGGTGATTTGCACCTGCGTCCTCTTCTTTCTGGTGATGCCGCTGATCGCCGTGATCCCGATCTCGTTTTCAATCTCGCCGTTCCTGGAGTTCACTCCGGGGATGCTGGCGCTTGATCCAGAGGCGTTCTCGCTGCGCTGGTACCGCATCATGATTGGCGACTGCTCTGACCCGGGCATCACCACCGTGTGCAGCGACAACTGGGTCACGGGGGCCAAGAACAGCCTCTTCATCGGGGTCATCGCCACCGTGTTGGCGACCACGCTGGGCATTCTGGCGTCACTCGGCCTGAGCCGTCCGCACATGCCCTTCCGCAAGCTGATCATGGCGATCATGATCTCCCCGCTGATCGTGCCGCTGATCATCACCGCATCTGGGATGTTCTTCTTCTTCGCGAAGCTCAACCTCGTGGCGACCTACACGGGACTGATCCTTGCGCACACAATCCTCGGCCTGCCCTTTGTGGTGATCACCGTCACTGCCACGCTGATCGGCTTTGACCACAACCTCACCAAAGCGGCGGCCAGCCTGGGCGGCGGTCCGTTGCGCAATTTCTTCAAGGTGCAAATGCCGCTGATCCTGCCGGGGGTCATCTCCGGGGCACTGTTTGCCTTCATCACCTCCTTTGACGAGGTGGTGATCGTCCTCTTCGTGGGCGGACCGGATCAGGTCACGCTCCCTCGACAGATGTGGTCCGGGATTCGTCAGGAAATCAGCCCGACGATCCTCTCGGTCGCCACCATTCTTGTCATCCTCTCCATCCTCTTGCTGACGACCGTGGAATTGCTGCGGCGTCGCACCGAACGACTCCGAGGCATTACCCCGTCCTAAGCGCTCTGACGAGGCGCACGTTCATCACGAACGGATCAGAGTCCCCGGAATCTGCTTCGGGAAGTAGTCCTCGCAGGCTCCTTCTCGACGCACGTCGCCCGTGGCACAGTGCAGTCCGCCGCCGAAGGGATACGCATCCCGGAACGGAACCGGAATCACCTCCATGCCCAGCTTGTCCATCTGTTCCATTTGATGGACCTCGCTCGCCTCCACGCAGACCGTCTTGGGGTCGAGCACGAGGCAGTTCATGGACAGCCACACGCTCGAGTAGCACAGCGGCGGCGGCTCCGTGTGGGCCGGAGGGGCCGCATCCACGATTTCCCAGCCATTGGCCACAAAGATCTTGCGCTGCTCGTCTGGAAGCCGACGCTTGGGATTGTTGATGATCAGTCCGGGACGTAGCGGCACAAAGGTCGCGTCAATGTGGATCGGGTAAGGGTCGCCCGGAAAGTTGACCGCATGGATGCGATGATCCGGGTAGTGACGCTGAAGCCATTCCATGCCGCGCCGATTGGTGGTGAGGCCGTGCTGGCAGAAGAGGTCTTTGCCCATGCGCAAGATGTCCGCCGCGTCAAAAAGCGGCTCGTGTTCCGTGGTGACAAAATCCAAGGCGGCGGTGCGGCGCAGGCGCTCCTCGATGGTGATTTCCTCAAAGTAGCCCTGCTGGTACGAATCCTCCGTCAAGCGAGGTCGCGGAGCCTGCTCCCAGCGGAAATTGGGATCCTCGTCAAAGTAGCGCTGCATCAGCGAATGATACGCGAGGTATTCCCAGTAGCGGCAGCGGAAGGACATGGGGGCGCTGAGGATTTCGCTGCCGACCGTGAGCAGCACGTCTCGCGGCGGCATGCACCCAAACATGGACCCGGTCGTGAAATCCGGAGTGATCGTCGCCTGATTCCACTGGATCGGCGTGGGACGGTCCACGCGGATGCCGCGCTTTTCCAGCAGGTCGGCAAGGTGATCCAACTGTTCGTTGGCCTTTTCGATGGTTTCGAGCGGACGCGGCCCCCACATGCCGCGCATGTCGCTGTCCTCCGGAACCTTGGCCTCGGTGGCGGGTTCGCTAGGCGGGATGCAGGTGTGGTCGGCACGACCAACGATGACGTGCTTGAGTGGGGAAAAGTCGTCCCACGAACTGACAACAGAGACAGTTGAATCCGGCATTTTCAGAGATTCGTTGAATGAGAGTGAACAATCATTGGCGGAGTTGCCCTGCAACTCCTGCCCTGACCATTTGGAAACGGAAGAAACGGGGAGTACGCTCAGAGGAAATCGGCGAGCGCCTTGCCCGTGGTGGTTTCGGTGGGGGCTGGAGCCGAAGACTCGTGTCCAGCGTCATGCCCCTGCACCAGCGCGAGCAGTTGGGGGCGTCCGCGCCATGCGAAGATCATCGCGTAGTACCCAAACAGCCCACTCATGAACAGCAGTCCGGCAGCCACGATTTGCGAACCGACCCCCAAGTCCATCACCATCAGTCCGGTGGGGAGCAGTCCCAGAAACGGATGCTCGTCCGCCTTGTCCGCCGTGAAGAGAATCATGCCCAAAACGCCCAGCACAAGCCCGGTGCCCATGCCGATCAGCAGAGTGTTGAGGATTTCCATGTGAACCCAAAGGAGGTTGAACCAAAGGTTGCCATGCTACGAGTCCAGCGGGGCAATGCCAAGTTAAAACACAACACCCAAACCCAAGGAGTCATCCCATGATGCCCAAAACCCTGACCATCCACAACGGAGAAAAAACCCCGACCATCTTTTCCTCGCAGGAGATGGAAGGCCGACTCGTACAACTGCGGCAGTTGATGGCCGCTTCTGGAATGGACGCCGTGCTGTTCACGTCCTTCCACAACATCAACTACTACAACCACTTCGTCTATTGCGCCTTTGGCCGCCCGTACGGGCTGGTGGTGACGCAGGACGCCATGACCTCCATCGTCGCCAACATTGACGGCGGGCAGCCCTGGCGGCGCGGCTACGGCGAGGCGTTGACCTTCACCGACTGGACCCGCGACAACTTCTTTGTCGGCGTGCAGGAACTGGTTGCCCCCAAGGGCCGCATCGGGGTGGAGTTCGACCACATGAATCTGGAAATGCACCAAAAGCTGCAAGACGCGCTTCCGGAGAAGGAGATTGCCGACATCGGCATCCCCAGCATGAAGCAGCGCATGATCAAGACCCCAGAGGAGATCGAGCTGATCCGCAACGGAGCGCAGGTTGGGGACATCGGTGGGGCCGCATGCGTGGCAGCCCTCGGCGAAGGAGTGCCGGAGTACCTGATCGCCCGCCACTCCACCCACACGATGGTGCAGGAAATCGCCAAGCGCTACCCCGACAGCGACCTGATGGACACCTGGACGTGGTTTCAGGCCGGGATCAACACCGACGGCGCACACAACCCGCTCACGACCCGTCCGGTGCAGAAAGGCGACATCCTCAGCCTCAACTGCTTCCCGATGATCGCAGGCTACTACACCGCTCTGGAACGCACACTCTTCCTCGACCACGCCTCCGACGATCACCTGCGGCTCTGGGAGGTGAACTGCAAGGTGCATCGCCGAGGACTCGAATTGATCCGCCCCGGCGCGCGCTGTTGCGACATCGCCCTTGAACTCAACGAAATCTTCAAGGAACACGACCTCTTGCAGTACCGCACCTTCGGCTACGGGCACTCCTTCGGCTCGCTCTCGCACTACTACGGACGCGAGGCCGGACTGGAGTTGCGCGAGGACATCGAAACCGTGCTGGAACCCAACATGGTGGTCTCGATGGAGCCGATGATCATGCTTCCGGAAGGACTTCCCGGCGCAGGCGGCTACCGCGAACACGACATCCTCGTCGTCACTGAGGACGGTGCCGAAAACATCACGGGCTTCCCCTTTGGCCCAGAACACAATATCATCAAGGCGTGACCTTGATTGACTCTTGTGTGGTTTCTCAAAAGGACTGAAACCGAACGAGGTTTCGACTCTGAGTGAATCAGAATTGCTCTATTTGCAGGAGACCGTAGGGGCAGGGTTCAAACCTGCCCCTACCCGGCCACCAACCACCAGCCCCCGCAACTCTCCAACGCCACGGATCACGCGGATCAAGAAATCTTGAGAATTTGCGCAATCTGCGGAACAAACCAGCCGCCGATCCTCGAAAACAAAAAAGCCGACACGCCCCACAACAGGACGCATCGGCTTGAGGTTTCAGCGTCGCCGCCGCTGATCCGAAAACGGCAGGGAGGCTCCCGCCCGTTCAGCCCAGCATCTCCCCCGACAGCAGCAGGCCGCCTCCCGCAAGGCAGAGCCCGATGCCAACAGCCCTGCTGAGGATGGCGGAATGCCGGGCCAGCAGCACTTTTTCCAGCAGCACAAACACGGTCAGCCCGATGATCCAGTAGAGGTTCATGATGCCCCCGACAAACAGCAGGGCCATCAGGAACCAGCAGCAGCCGAGGCAGAACCCACCATGCTCGATGCCCATTCGCAACGCCCCCCGCAGTCCGGGCCGCCGATGCTCGGTCAGGTATTTCAGGGGACTCTGGCAATGCTGGAGGCAGGACTGCTTCCAGGGCGTGAGTTGGTACGCCCCGGCAGCGACCAGCACCGCAGCGCCAAGGAGGTTGCTGGTCAGGGCCATTCCCATGGGCGAGACGATCCCCCGCAGTTCCAGAAACCACTGCGCCCCGGTTGCCAGCAGGCTGAAGAACGCCCATGCCGACAGGTACCCCCCCAGAAAAACCCCGGCCAGCCGGGGGGCACCTGCCGAACCCTCCCCGCGGCGGATCAGGGCGGAGTAGAGCAGGACCACCGACGCCACGCTGGGGAGCATCATGGCAATCATCATCACCCACCACATCAGGAAGACCAGAGCCGCGTAGCCCCCGGACCAGACGGCGGGCCTCATCATCTCCGCCATACCGGACTCGGCCATGCCCGTCCCAGAGGCCATCCCGTTTTCCGGAGACGCCATGCCCCCGGCAAGGGTCATCTCCAGCGCCGACATCGGCATCCCCACCCCCAGCACCGTGTAGATGGCCGCAATCACGAAGACCACGGCCAGCGCGGAACTGATGATCAGGCGGTCCTTGGCGAGCAGTTGCTCAACCCTGCTGGTTTCCATCCTGCGGGTCCGGGAGAGGAATCCGTGGTGCGCGTCAGAGTCTTCAGGAGCGGATGATGCCCGAGTTGTTCCAGTGGAGCTCGCACAGGTGGGAGTGCGTGCCGTTGTTGTTGGGCAGGTCAACCCCGCTCTGGGTCTTCGTCGTCCCGCTCGCCATCTCCGCGATAGTGAACTCGAAGCCGTGCGGGATGTCAATGCGCGCCCGGTGCGCTTCCCCGGTCACGGGATTCTTGATGGGATCCACGTTCAGCTCAAACACCCCGTCCACCACGACACGGCCAGTGCGAGCCTCCACGTCCGCCTCGACGGTGACGGGCTTGAAGAGCGTCTCATGACGGGTCGTGGTCATGGCATTGATCACCCAGCAGATGGTGGCCATCTCCTCGGTGTCCTCTCCGGACATGATCTTTTCCAATGCGTCGCGCTGTTCGGCGGAGGCCTGGTCGTCAATGATGATCAGACGCTCGCCGTTGCCCTCATGAATGGGTCCGGGCCACTTCGCCATGAAGCCGACCTTCAGCCCGTCCAGTGAGACATCCCCGTAAAACCCTCTTTCAATCTGATACCCCACTGCGGCTTCACAAGTGCCATAGGTCGGCAGGGCGTTGAATTGGCAAGGGCAGCCGTATGCGCAATTGCAATTGGCAACTTCAACTGCGTGTAATTCCCAAGGTGTCATCTAGTCTCCTGTTTGCTTGCTCAAAAAATCCGTCCTTTCCCCAACCCCTTGTTGGCTGAAAAGACCCCACGCTTTTCTCGCAGGAACCTTGAACCTGACGGCATCAATTCTTGCGAGGCCAGCACCACGCCACACCCTAACACGAGGGGGGAGCATCGTCATTCTTTTTTTTGGAAAAAAATTCTTAAAAAATTGTATTTTTTTAACAATAAAAAAACAGTTATCTGAAAAGTACTATTATATTAAATAACTCCAAGTGACTAATATTGTTTAAGATTCCCAGAAGGCCACTGGAAAAAATCGGCGGGTAAATTTGAAAAAAATTTGAGGCATTTTGATGGTAATTCATTGGCTAAGGCAGGAATCACCAGTCAACTGACAGAGAATGATCCGTGATTTTTCGCGGGTGTGGCCCGCTCCTACCTCCGGATCGAAATCGAAATCGAAATCGGGGTCGATAGAGTGTTTTCAGTGGATTCGCACCGACTTGTCATTCCCGCGCAGGCGGGAATCCAGCCACACGGCCGGGTGTTCTGGAGTCCGGGTCTGCGCTGCGCCCGGAGTGACAAGAGGAGGGTCATCCTTTACACAAGGACCATCACCCACTATTCTTGTTTTGTAAGATTTCCGGAGGAGAGCCGACATTAACCAGCAAATCCCAATCCTGAAAGGAGACTCATGCAACGTTGGAAAGATTCTGACGCGACTCCAGAAGCGTTGTTCTGGAACCGTCGCGAGGTGGTGAAGGCGATGGGCTTTGCCGGACTCGGAACCCTGCTCGCCGCCAAGGCTCACGCCGGGCCGCTGGACTGGCTGACGGGCGGGGCCAAAGCCCTCGATGATTTGCCCAAGGTTTCCCCGGATGCCTACCCGGACGCCACCGACTACGAGTTCTTCACGGGCCACAACAACTACTACGAGTTCTCCTACGACAAGGAGGAGGTGAAGCACAAGGTGCGCTCGTGGACTCCGGCGGACCCGTGGATGATCCGCATCGAAGGCGAAGTCGCCAAGCCAATGACGCTCGACCTCGGCGATTTGATGAAGCGGTTCGGCAAGCCGGAGGAGCGGCTTTACAACTTCCGCTGCGTGGAGGCGTGGTTCGGGCGTTTCGTCTGGAACGGCTGGCCGCTGCACCGCCTGCTGAAGCTGGCCGAACCCACCAGCGACGCGAAGTTTGTGCGCTTCGTCACCTACCACGGCAAGGAGATGCCGAACTGGCGGCGCTTCGGCCCCTACGAGGAAGGCTTGCGGCTGGACGAGGCCATGCACGACCTCACCCTGCTGACCGTGGGGGCGTATGGCCATCCCCTGCAAAAACAGAATGGCGGGCCGATCCGGATTGTGGTGCCGTGGAAGTACGGCCTCAAGTCCGGCAAAAGTCTCGTGCGCATCGAGCTGACCCGCGAACAGCCCAGCACCACCTGGTCCGCGCAGGCTCCCCGCGAGTATCCGTTTTACAGCAACGTGGACCCGCTCGTGGACCACCCGCGCTGGTCTCAGGCCAAGCACCGCGTCTTGGGCGGGAGCTTTTGGCAGAAGGAACCCACGCTTCCCTTCAACGGCTATGCGGACGAGGTGGCCGGACTCTACAAGGGCATGCCCGTCGGAAAACAGTTGTTTTGACCGAAACCTGAATACCCGTTCGCCCTAGCCTGTCGAAGGGTGAACCGTCGTGCTTCGACAGGCTCAGCACGAACGGAGGGGATGACAATGTCAACCATTGGATCGGTTCCTGTAGAAATTCATGGCATGAAAGCCCCGGACTGGCCACTGATCAACCCCCAGCTTGAGGGAGATTCACTTGATTGGGGAGAGGGCGAATTTGGAGTGCTGCTGCTCCACGGCTTGACGGCGACCACCGCCGAAGTGCGTCCGTTGGCCGAGCGGCTCCGGAAGCGGGGCTATCGTGTGGTGGCCCCGTTGCTTCCCGGACACGGCACCACGCCGGAAGCCCTCAACCGCACCACGCGCCAGCAGTGGATTCAGACGGTTGACGAGGCTTATGCCACGCTCGCAAAATCGTGCCGCCGGATTGCCGTGGCGGGCGAATCTGCTGGAGCGGTGCTGGCCCTGCACCTCGCCAGCGAACATCCGGAGCTTGCCGCCGTGGTCTGCTACGCCCCTGCCATGCGGCTTGCCGCGTCCGATTGGGACCACCTGCGGCTCACCCTCGCCTCGCCCTTCGTTCCGCACGTTCCCAAGCGTCCGAGTGACAAGAACGAGATGGCGTGGCAGGGCTACCCCGTCAATCCGCTCAAGGCCGGAGTGCAACTCATCCGGCTTCAAGCGGAAGTCCGCAAACGGCTTCCGCGTTTGCACCATCCCATCCTGATTTTGCAGGGACGCCACGACCCCACCATCCAGCCCTACTGCAGCGAGGTGATTCGCAAGGGCGTGGGTTCGGCGTTTTGTGAAATCCGCTGGCTGGAACGCTCAGGACACGTCCTGCTGCTTGACGAGGAGGCCGAGTCCGTGCTTCAGCAAACGGAGGAATTTTTAGGGAAAACGCTGAAGGCCGTGCCACCACGCAACCCTGCCCCAAGTGTCGGGGCAGCGCTGGTGGATTTGGATGACGAGGTGCGGTTCCGCAATCAGAAGGAGTCCGCAGAAGCGGCTTTCCACGCACGTGCGTAGGACCCTGGCGGGTTTTTGAGAAGCGCTCCGGGTTCCAGAAACTCGTAGAGTTCGGAGTAGTTGCGGATTTCGGAGATGCTGGTACGCCGCAGTACGTGCCAAGGGCGCAGTTCTTCCGCATTATCCAGCCCCATTGCTCCCATCATCTCGCAAACGCTGTGTTCGGTGTTGCGGTGGAAGTTGTACACGCGCTGCGACTTGTCGGCAGGCACGAGTCCCTTCATGAGCATGGGATTGGTCGTGGCCACCCCCACAGGACACTCGTTGGTGTTGCACTTTTGGGCTTGAATGCAACCGACCGCCATCATCATGCCGCGAGCGGCGTTGCAGAGGTCGGCTCCGAGCGCGAGGCGCTTGATGACCTCAAAGCCCGTGGTGATCTTGCCGCTGCAAATGATGCGGATGCGGTCCCGGAGGTTGCAGCCCACCAGCGCATTGTGGACAAAGATCAGGGCTTCGGTGAGCGGAGCGCCAATCGTGTTGGTGAATTCCAGCGGGGCCGCACCTGTGCCGCCCTCACCGCCATCCACGGTGATGAAATCCGGGGTGATGCCCGTCTCGACCATCGCCTTGCAAATCGCCAGAAACTCGCGGCGCTTGCCCACGCAGAGCTTGAAGCCAACCGGCTTGCCCTCGGACAGTTCCCGGAGCTGCGCGACAAACTCGATCAAGCCCTTGGGAGTGGAAAACGCCGTGTGCCCCGGAGGCGAAAGCACGTCGTGCCCCATCGGCACATCCCGGATTTCCGAAATCTCCCGCGTGAGTTTCGCAGCAGGCAGGATGCCGCCGTGCCCCGGCTTGGCTCCCTGCGAAAGCTTGATCTCGATCATCTTCACGCTCGGAGTCTTCGCCCGCATCTGGAAGGTTTCCGGGTTGAACTCCCCGTCTCTGGTGCGGCATCCGAAGTAGCCCGTGCCGATCTGCCACGTCAGGTCGCCCCCCTGGAGGTGGTACGGGCTGATGCCCCCCTCTCCCGTGTTGTGGTAGAAGTTGCCCAGCTTGGCTCCGAGGTTGAGCGAGCGGATCGCGTTGGAACTGAGCGCTCCGTAGCTCATCGCCGAGATGTTGAGGAGGCTCGCCGAATAGGGCTGCTTGCAGTCCGGCCCTCCCACCATCACCCGGATGTCCTCGACCTCCATGTTCCGTGCCGTGACCGAGTGGTTCACCCACTCGTAACCCACCTCGTACACATCGCGCTCGGTTCCGAAGGCCAAGGTGTCCCGTGAATTCTTTGCCCGCTGGTAAACCACCGTGCGTTGTTGCCGATTGAAGGGCACCCCGTCCGTGTCGGACTCCACGAAGTACTGGTGGATTTCCGGACGAATCTCCTCAAAGAAGAACCGGAAGTGCCCCAGAACCGGAAAATTCCGCAGAATGGAATGTCGGGTCTGGAAGACATCGTGAATTCCAAGTAGGATGATGGGGGCAAGGATGATCAGCGACCACAGCGCCCCCGGATAGCCCACGGCCACCAGCAGGGCGTTGATCACGATCACCAGTGCCGTGAATTGCCAGAACAAATTTCGCATGAGGTTTCCCCTTGAAAGTTAACTGCACCAAACGGTTTGACATGAATCGCGGCAAAATTCACGCCTTTTCGCCGATTTATGCCATCTTCGCCGCAGAATCACCATGAGCCATCCTCCGCTGACCGAGCATCCGCACGGCATCACGACCATCGAAACGGGCTACCTGCGTCCCGGATTTGACGCCAGCCACCTGATCGTGGAAAACGGACAGGCGGCCTTTGTGGACACCGGAACCACGCATTCGGTGCCGCTGCTGCTGGACGCCTTGGCGCAAAAAGGCATCGCCCGCGAGGCAGTCTCGCATGTGATGGCCACCCACGTTCACCTTGACCACGCCGGGGGAGCGGGAGCCTTGTTGCAGGAATTGCCCAACGCGGTCGTGGTGGTGCATCCACGCGGGGCGCGGCACCTGATCAATCCGGAGAAGTTGGTTGCCGGAACGCAGGCGGTGTACGGCGAGGAGCGGTTTCGGGAGCTGTACGGCAAAGTGGTTCCGGTTCCTGAAGAGCGAATGTTGATTGCTGAGGATGAATTTCGACTCGACTTCAACGGACGCCCCTTGCTGTTTCTGGATGCTCCCGGACACGCCAAGCATCACTACAGTGTGATTGACGAAACCGCGCAGACACTCTTTGCCGGGGACAACTTTGGAGTGGCTTACCGAGAACTCGTCAACGAGAACGGACCGTTCCTGTTTCCGGCCACCACTCCGGTGCAGTTTGATCCGGACGCCATGCACCAGACGCTGGACCGCCTAATGGTGTATCAACCGCAGGTTGCGTATGTGACGCACTACGGTCCTGTGGACGAACCGCTCCGGCATGTGGACACCCTGCACCGCTGGGTGGACCGCTACGTTTTTGAAGCCCAAGCGGCTTGGCAAGAAGAGCATCCGCAATCCGCCTTGGAAGCGCGGCTCCGGTCTGCAATGCTTGAAGCATTGCGCGAGCATGGCTGCACCCTTCCGGACACGGAGGTGGACCACCTCCTTGCCGTGGATTACGAACTCAACGCCCAAGGGCTGCTGGTCTGGCTGGAACGCCACCTCACCAGTGCCTGAATCCCTAACCCAACAACCCAAACCCAAATCAGGAATTCGATGAGTACCACAAAAAAAATCGTTGTGACTCCCGGAGACGGAATCGGCCCGGATGTTTCCGAACAAGCCGTACAGGTGATGCAGGCCGTCGCCTCGCGCTTTGACCTGCAACTGGAACTGAGTGAGCATCCCGTCGGCGGCACCGCCTACGACCTCACGGGTTCTCCGCTTCCGGACGAAACCTTGGACGCCTGCAAAGCCGCCGATGCGATTCTGCTGGGGGCGGTGGGCGGACCCAAGTGGGAGCCGCTGGACTTTTCGGTGCGCCCGGAGCGCGGATTGCTCAAGCTGCGCTCGGAACTCCAGCTTTACGCGAACCTGCGTCCGGCAGTCATCTACGGCGACCTCGTGGACGCTTCCACGCTCAAGCGCGAGGTCGTGGAAGGCACGGACATCATGGTCATCCGCGAACTCACGGGCGGCATCTACTTCGGCCAGCCCCGTGGCGTCACCACCGAAAACGGCGAGCGTACCGGACGCAACACGCTGGTGTACTCCGAGCCGGAAATCCGGCGCATCGCCAAGGTCGGCTTTGAAACCGCCCAAAAGCGCGGCAACCGCCTCACTTCGGTGGACAAGGCCAACGTGCTGGAAACCACGGAACTGTGGCGGGATGTGGTGGTGGAGGCCTCCAAGGACTATCCGGACGTGGAGTTGAACCACATGTACGTGGACAACGCGGCCATGCAGCTCATCCGCGCCCCCAAGCAGTTCGACACCGTGGTCACGACCAACATGTTCGGAGACATCCTCAGCGACGCGGCGGCGATGCTGACCGGTTCAATCGGCATGCTGCCCTCCGCCAGCGTGGGCGGCGACATCGGCCTCTACGAACCCGTCCACGGCAGCGCCCCGGACATCGCCGGGCAGGATAAGGCGAACCCGCTCGCCACCATCCTCTCCGTCGGCATGATGTTCCGCTACTCCTTCGACCTCACCGAGGCGGACGAGTTGATTCAGCAGGCCGTCGTGCAGACCATCGAAACGCACCGCACGGGCGACATCATGTCCGAGGGCAAAACGCTGGTCGGTTGCCAGCAGATGGGCGACCTCGTCCTCAAGGCGCTGGAATCACTCTGAGAAACGCTCCATGTCTAACGCACCCAAGTTCAGCAACCGCCTGATCGGCGAGAAAAGCCCCTACCTGCTCCAGCACGCGCACAATCCGGTGGACTGGCAGCCGTGGGGGCCGGAGGCGTTTGCGCAGGCTAAGGCGGAGGACAAGCTGGTGCTGGTGAGCATCGGCTACGCGACCTGCCACTGGTGCCATGTCATGGAGCGCGAATCCTTCGAGGATGCGGAATTGGCGGAATTCCTCAACGCCAACTTCGTGCCGATCAAGGTGGACCGCGAGGAACGCCCGGATGTGGACAAGCTCCACATGGACGC
>CAZQXS010000099.1:0-13738 GCA_964597275.1 uncultured Pseudomonadota bacterium
GCCCCTGAGCAAAGTATGGCTTGTCATCCAAGGGCGGGGTTTGTAGCCTGAATGCTTTTCCTGAGTCTGGTTCCGAATCCATTTCCACACCCATGCAGTCTGTTTCCAACAAGATCCACTTCCCTGAACTTGAGCGCGACCTCCTGAGCTTTTGGCGGGAGCGGCACATCTTCCAGCAATCCATCGAGCAGCGTCCCAAGGGCAAGCCGTTCAGCTTTTACGACGGCCCGCCGTTTGCGACCGGGCTTCCGCACTACGGGCATTTGCTGGCGGGCACGATCAAGGACGTGATCCCGCGCTACAAGACGATGCGCGGCTTCCGCGTCGAGCGCCGCTTTGGCTGGGACACGCACGGGCTTCCGGTGGAGTACGAGGTGGAGCAGTCGCTCAAGCTCAAGGGACGGCACGAGATCGAGGAGTTCGGGGTTGCCAACTTCAACGAGGAGTGCCGCTCCATCGTGTTGCGCTACACCAGCGAGTGGCGGGAGACCGTGGACCGCATGGCCCGCTGGGTGGATTTCGACAACGATTACAAGACGATGGACCGCGACTTCATGGAGTCGGTCTGGTGGGTCTTCAAGCAGCTTTGGGACAAGGGGCTGATTTACGAGGGACTCAAGGTGGTCCCGTACTCGTGGCGCATCTCCACGCCGCTGTCGAACTTCGAGGCGAACCTCAACTATCAGGACGTGCAGGATCCTTCCGTGACTCTGCGCTTCCGGGTGATCGGCGAGCCGGACAGCCACTTCCTCGCATGGACGACGACCCCGTGGACGCTGCCCTCGAACATGGCGCTCTGCGCAGGCCCGGACCTTGATTACGTCAAGCTGCGCGAACGCGAAAGCGGCACCTGCTACTACCTCGTCAAAAGCCGGGTCGAGGCGCACTTTGAGCCGGGAAGCTACGAAATCCTGGAGGAACTGAAGGGCACGGGGCTCAAGGGCATGGCCTACGAACCACTCTTTGATTTCGCCAAGCAGCACGTGGACACGTCCAAGACGTGGCGGGTGCAGGTGGACGACTACGTCAGCGACGAAAGCGGCACGGGGCTGGTGCATCTCGCCTGCTTCGGGGAGGACGACGTGCGCATCTTCCTGCGCGAAGGCTTGCCCGTCTTCGATCCGGTGGACGACGAGGGCAACTTCAAGGACTCCGCCGAGTTCATCGCCGGGCTGAACATCAAGGACGCGGACAAGCCGATTGTCCAGAGGCTCAAGGAGGAGGGCAAGATGTTCCGGCACGAGACCATGCAGCACAGCTACCCCTTCTGCTGGCGCACGGACACCCCACTGATCTACAAGCCCATCTCGACGTGGTTCGTCAACGTCGAAGCCTTTCGGGACCGCATGGTGGCGCACAACCGCACGGTGCATTGGGTGCCCGGACACATCCGGGACGGACGCTTTGGCAGGTGGCTGGAAAACGCCCGCGACTGGGCGATCAGCCGCAACCGCTTCTGGGGCACGCCCCTGCCGATCTGGAAAAGCGAGGACGGCGACGTGCTGTGCTTTGGCAGCGTGGCGGAACTGGAGGAAGCCGTGGGCCAAGCCGTTCCGGACCTGCACAAGCAGCATGTTGATGATTTGGTCATCGAGCGGGACGGCAAGACCTTCCGCCGCATCCCGGAAGTCCTCGACTGCTGGTTCGAGTCCGGCTCCATGCCCTACGCGCAGGAGCATTATCCCTTCGAGAACAAGGAGGTCTTCGAGGCGAACTTCCCCGCCGACTTCATCTGCGAGGGACTTGACCAGACGCGGGGCTGGTTCTACACGCTGGCCGTGCTGGGGTCCGCGCTCTTTGACGTTCCGGCCTTCAAGAACTGCGTGGTCAACGGCCTCATCCTCGCCGAGGACGGCAAGAAGATGAGCAAGCGGCTCAAGAACTACCCGGACCCCACCACCATGCTGGACCAGTACGGAGCCGATGCGATCCGGCTCTACATGCTCAACAGCCCGGCGGTGCGCGGCGAGGACTTGCGCTTCAGCGAGAAGGGACTCGTGGAAACCACGCGGCAACTGTTGCTGCCGCTCTGGAACGCGCTCGCCTTCCTCACGACCTACGCCCGCATTGACCGCTGGGAGCCGACGGACGACAACCTTGCCGTGTCTGCAGAAAACGCGCTCGATCGCTGGATCCTCTCGCGCCTGAACCGACTCACCGCAGAAGTTCAGGCGCAGATGGACCTCTACGACCTCAACCGCTCGGTTGCGCCGTTTGTGGGCTTCATTGACCTGCTCACGAACTGGTACATCCGCCGCAGCCGCCGTCGCTTCTGGAAAGCCGGGCAGGGCGAGGACAAGCGGCAAGCCTACGCGACGCTCTACACGGTGCTGCGCGAATTCAGCAAGGTCGTCGCGCCCTTCATCCCGTACATCGCCGACGGCATTTTCCGCACGCTGCGCCGCGACGACGAGCCGGAAAGCGTCCACCTCGCGCTCTTCCCGGACCCCGATGCGCAACTGCGCGTCCCGGAACTGGAAGCGCAGATGGACATCGTGCTTTCTGCCGTCACGATGGGCCGGGCGTTGCGGGCCAAGCACCAACTCAAGGTGCGGCAGCCCCTGCCCAAGCTCACGCTGATCACCCGCGATCCGGAAGCGCAGCGCGTGCTGGACGAACTCAGCGAACTGATCACGGACGAACTCAACGTCAAGTCGCTGGAGGTCACTCCGGACGAGGGGGGCTTGGTGGACCTCAGCGCGAAGGCGAACTTCAAGGCACTCGGCCCGCGCCTGGGCAAGCAGATGAAAGCCGCCGCGCAGGCGTTGTCTTCACTGAACCCGGAGCAGATTCAAAGCGTGCTGGACGGAGATTCCGTCACCGTTGCAGTCGAAGGCGAGCCGATGGAGTTTGGCTCGGACGAGATTCTGGTGCAGCGTCAGCAAAAGGAAGGGCTGCTCGTGGAAACCGACGATCGGCTCTCCGTAGCACTCGACACCACGCTGACCCCGGAACTGGTGCAGGAGGGACTGGCAAGGGAGTTCGTCAACAAGGTGCAGAGCATGCGCAAGGACATGGACCTTGACGTGATGGACCGCATTCGGGTGGGCTTTCAAAGCACCAAGGCCGCGCAGGCCGCGCTGGAGGCGCATTCGGGATTCATTTGCACCGAAACCCTCTGCGATCAACTCACATCCCAAGACTCCACGGAAGGAACTGAATGGGATCTCAACGGCGAAGCGTGCCGCATCACCGTCGCCAAGACGGCGGGGGCTTAGCTGGCTGCGTTCAACGCCTCCCCAAAACTCCGGGCAAGGGCCACGCCGCCCCAGCAGCCGATCAGGCAGAGCAGCACGTTGGCCGCGATGGTCGCCAACGCCCGCAGGCTGGCATCGGCTTGCAGGAGTCCGACCACCTCGTTGCTGAAGGTCGAGAAGGTGGTGAACGCGCCGAGAAAGCCCACCGTCCACAACGCCTGCCACTCCGGAGACAACTCCGTGCGGTTGCGGAACCACACCGCGAGGAAGCCCAGCAGGAACGACCCCAGCACGTTGACCGCCAGCGTTCCCCACGGGATCAGCGCACCCATCCAGAGGTTGACCTGACGCGAAACCGCAAACCGCGCCACAGCCCCCAGCGCCCCCCCGGCTCCAATCGCTCCCAGTACTGTCCACGTCATCGGCATTCTGCTTCTCCCATTGAAGATGTTGCGTTTGGGATGATTCGTGCAACGGGAATGCCTTGGTTTTTTCGGATCAATGCACAGGGGCCAACCGCTCCTGCCCTTCGGCCAACTGCACAGTGAAAATCGTCCGCCGCCGCCCCAAAGCCTTGCGACGCCAGTTCCGCTGGTGGATGGTCCCGCAGGTCTTCTGGCTGACGATCCGTTCCTTCCGGATTTCGCTCGTGGTCAGTGTGCTGATCACGGCAGGGTGTGTGACCTACCTCGCGCAGTGGATGCACGTCCGCCAGCTCAGCACCCGCATTCAGGCACTGGAGCAGCAGCGCTCGCGGCAGGCGATGCAACTGGAACTGCTGGAAGTCGAGATCACGCACCTCACGCGCCCACAACGGCTGGAAACGCTGGCCGTTGAGCATCTGGGGCTTTCGGTGCCCTCGGTGCGGCAGCAGGGCATCTTGCGGCTGGTGCAAAACGACCTTAGCGCTCCCGCCACAGCGCTTCCCACCGCCAGCGCCGAGTGATGGCCACTTCCGAAATCCCGCCGCCTGCCGGAGCGGAGTCTTACGAGAGCTTCAGCTTCAATGTCCGGCTGCTCACCGTGATGGGCGTGGTGGGCCTCGTGCTGGTGGCGGTGCTGGGCCGCACCTTTTATTTGCAAATCCTGCAAGGCCCGGCGTTTGAGGAACGCGCCCGCACCCAGCAGCAGCGCACCGTCAAGCTCGAACCCCGGCGCGGGAAAATCTACGACCGCAAGGGCCGCATCCTCGCGGTGTCCGTTCCGGTCGGCTCGCTTTACACCAACCCCTCCCAGCTCAAGCACCGCAAGCGCGTGGCCAAGCAACTGGCCCCCGTCCTGAAGACCAGTTCCCGGAAACTGGCGGCCCGCCTGAAGTCAAAGGCGCCCTTTCTTTGGATCAAGCGTCAGCTCACCCCACAGCAGGTGCGGCGGGTGGAGGCGCTCAAGATTGACGGGTTGAAGTTCCTTCAAGAGTTCCGCAGGTACTACCCGGCGGGAGAGTTGGCGGGAACCGTGCTGGGGTTCACCGGAGTGGATTCGCAGGGCTTGGGCGGGCTGGAGTTTGGTTACAACCGCTGGCTGCACGGGGAGCGGATCGCGTATGTGGTGGAAAGGGAAGGCACGTTCCGGACCCGCCCAGAACTTCGGGGCGAGCGTTGGGAGT
Organism: uncultured Pseudomonadota bacterium; assembly: GCA_964597275.1. Lineage (GTDB taxonomy): Bacteria > SAR324 > SAR324 > SAR324 > NAC60-12 > UBA8110. The sequence goes on from CAZQXS010000099.1 coordinate 4,804, forward strand.
TCAACCAGTACGCCCTGCACCTCACGCTGGACTCCACCCTCCAGCACATTGCCGAAAGTGCCCTGCGCAAGGGCGTGGAGCGGGTTGGCGGAAAATCCGGGGCCGCCGTGGTGCTGCATGCCCCGACCGGGAAGATTCTGGCGCTGGCGAACTATCCGGATTTCGACCCCAACCGCTTCTTGCAGTACAGCCCGGCCCAGCGCAACAATGCCGCGGTCACCAACGGCTACGAACCCGGCTCCACCTTCAAGGTCATCACCGTGGCTGCTGCGCTGAGCGAGGGGATTGTCACGCCCACGCAGGAGTTTTTCTGCGAGCAGGGTCGGTTTCAGGTGGCGGACAAGGTGATCCGGGACAGCAGCCCGCACGGGAACCTGGACGTTGGGCAGGTGATCCAGAAATCCTCGAACATCTGCGCCACGAAAATCGGCATGGCCATGAAGCCCGTGCAGTTCCACGGCTACATCGCCAAGTTCGGCTTTGGCGCAAAAACCCGCGCAGGGCTTCCGGGCGAGGCCAAGGGCATGGTGCTGCCTCCGGAAAAATGGACGCGGGTGGACCACGCCAACGCCTCGTTCGGGCAGGGGCTTTTGGCGTCTCCACTGCAAGTGGCCGCCGCGATCAATGTGATTGCCAACGAGGGCGAGTGGCGCACGCCCTACGTCGTCGAATACGCGGAGGACGAATCCGGGGGGCGGCACACGGAGTTTTTTGACGAGGCGGGGGAAGTGCTGGCTCGCTTTGGGCCAAAAGCCCCCCGCCGGGTCATTGACACAGCGGTCGCCCGCATCCTCACGCGCTTCATGGTTTCTGTCACCGAGCAGGGCGGCACCGCTCGCAAGGTGGCGATTCCCGGCTACGCGGTTGCCGGAAAAACGGGCACCAGCCAGAAGTACGACCCGGGGCTGGGCCGCTACTCCAGCACCAAGTACTGGGCCTCCTTCGTTGGCTTCGTGCCCGCCACCCAGCCCGTCCTCACCGCCTTGGTGGTGGTGGACGAGCCGCCGCGCCCTCACCACTACGGCAGCAAGGCCGCCGCCCCCATCTTCCGGGAAATCATGCGGCGGGCGCTGGTGCTGATGGATGTGCCTCCCGAAAACTCCACCACCGTGGTGGCCACCCGCCCGGCGACTCCGGCCATGACCGTGGACCCCGCAACCTTCGAGGCCATCGGCATGCAGGATCTCGACTGACCCGACCCCGAAAAATCGCTTTTGCTCTCGACCCCGCTTTCGCTTTCGATCCGGATGTAGGAGCGGGCCATGCCCGCGAAAATCGCGAGTGCTAGAGCACTTTCTGCAATAACGGATTCAAGATTGTCATTCCGGGCGTAGCGTAGCGCAGACCCGGAATCCAGAGCAAACGGCCGTGTGGCTGGATTCCCGCCTGCGCGGGAATGACAAGTTCGGTGCGAATCAACCGAAAACGCTTGATCGACCCCGATTTCGATTTCGGTCAGGTCGTAGGAGCGGGCCATGCCCGCGAAAAATTACAGATCATTCCCTGTCAATTGACTGGTGATTCCTACCTAAACCAGTGAATCCTTGCCCAAGCGCCTCAAATTTTTTCAAATTTCCCCGTCGATTTTTTTCCAGTGGTCTGCCAGAAATCATCAACAATATGAGTCACTTGGAGTGATCCCGTATAATAGTACTTTTCAGGTAACTGTTTTTATTGTTGAAAAAACACCATTTTTTCAGCACTTTTTTCCAAAAAAAAGATTGAAGGCTTCTGCCCATTCCAGTAGGCTTGGGAGCAAGTCCGGGCGGGGTCTGCTTCCGCCTGCAAACGCACCTCTTTTTTGAAGACGCAATGTGGTCCTTACGCAACGCAACGCAACGCGCAACTTTAGGACCATGCCTTAGCCCCCCCTCGCAAAACGCCAGCGCTTTCCTCCATCCTCCCGGATTCATTTCGGAAGCCCTTCTGTTTTGGCGGGTTGCCCGCCCGCCGCTCTTCTCCAAACTGCGCCCTCCCTAGCTTGTGTGTGGTCATTCAATTGGGCTAAGGAAGTATCTATTCTCTTTGTCAACATATCTAAATTAAGGTCAATATGGGCGTTATCATCTATAGTAGAGTCATACCCATTGCTGGTAAAAACGAACTCGCTGCCAGCCGAATGAAAACCGTACAAGGTATCTTTGATCGACTGGGGGCAAAGACCCGGCTTGCAAGTATAAAGATGGGAGCCTTTGCAGGTCAGTATGCGCTTCAAGCGGCATATGACGACTGCACAACGGCCATGGCCGCCTTCGAGGGGCTGCAGGCAGACTCGGAATTCCTAGAACTGATGAAGCAGCGAGAAAGCAACCCCGGAGCAGAGGTGGTCGGTCCTTCCATGTTCAGAACCATCTACAATGATGTGGATGCTTTGCAGGAAAAGGTTCAACTGGTGCGCATTTACAATGTGCCCAGGAAAAACATTCCGGCAGTCATTGAACTCATGGGTGAGGTTGACGCGCTTTCTGAGGACGTCAGCCTGCTAGGGGTATTGCCCGTGATTAATCACGATATGGGCCTATGCGCTGCGGTTTATCGTTTTGACAGCCTGTCCCACTTTGGCAGGGCATTTGATGGAGTTGGCACCTCCGAAGAGTTCCAGAAGTTGGTCGAGAGAGCGAACACCCTTGGAACCCTAAGTGCTGCCAGCATGAACATCAGCCTGTGAGTCCGCCAAGAGGCTCCTATGGAATTCCTCTCGTCTGCCCCCGCTCTTGTCAGGATGCTGACAGAACAAGGGGTTTTCTGATGGGGGACAGGGTGCCTCAGTGTCGTTGTTGAAGGGCAACGGTGCAGTACCCCTAGGCCGATGCGCTCCTGTTGCGGGGCGTGTCGGCTTTTTTGTTTTCGGTGGCTGGTGGTCGGTGGCTGGTGGCTGGTTCGCCGCTTGGAGTCCCGCAAGGAAGCTCCGCCTCCAGCGTCGTCTCTTCCCGCGACGAGCTAACGGGAAATTGCCGATGGATTCTCCCTGGGTCACAAGCCGGGAAGTGCGGTCCAGCAGTTTGGGGCAGGTGCATTAGACTTGTCCTTGAGCCGGGGTCCGGGTACTCTGTGGCTTGTTGATTTGCACACGCCACGCACCATCCATGAAGCGTCACGCGCCGGAAGGCACGGTCGTCATCCGCAAGTATCCCAACCGCCGACTCTACGACGTCACGCGCAGCAAGCACCTCACGCTGGAGGAGCTTGTGGAACTGGTCAAGGAGGGGCGAGAAGTGCAGGTGATTGACTCGAAAACACGGGAGGACATCACCTCTTCGGTGCTGGCGCAGGTGGTCCTGGAGCAGAACTCCTACCTGTTCTCCGCCGATTTCTTGCACCAGCTCATCCGCAATCAAGACGGGCTGATCGGCGATTTCCTCACGGAATTCCTGCCGAAGATGCTGGATTCCTACTTGGAAACCCGCGACCTCATGCGGCGGCAGATGACCCAGTTCACGACTCCGCAGGCGTGGCTGGGGCAATCCGGAGCCATGCCCTTCACGAATCCGCTGACGAACTTCACGGATCACCTGCGGCAGTTCCGGCCCCCCGGATTCCCCACTCCTCCCGACCCGACCACCTCCGATTCTATGAGGGGTGAGGAATCGGGAACTCAGAATTCAAGCAGCGAACCTCCTGCTCCTAGTACGGGCGGGTTTGAAACCCGCCCCGCCCAGCCACCAGCCACCAGCCACCAGCCCGACCAGAGCGAGGTGGACGACCTCAAGCAGCGCCTCCGGGATTTGGAAGAGCGCATGGCCTCCCTGAAGCATTGAACACGATGGAGTTTGAAGCCGTCATTGGGCTGGAGATTCACGCGCAAATGGCAACGGAGTCGAAGCTGTTTTGCGACTGCCCCACCAGCTTTGGCGCGTCCCCCAACGAACACACCTGTCCGGTCTGCCTTGGCCTGCCGGGCGCCTTGCCCGTCCTCAACGGGAAGGTGCAGGAGTTCGCCGTGCGGCTGGGGCTGGCGACCAACTGCGCCATCCGGCTTGATTCCCAATTTGCCCGCAAGAACTACTTCTACCCGGATTTGCCCAAGGCGTACCAGATTTCGCAGTACGACCGCCCGATTTGCGAACACGGCTGGGTGATGATCGCCACCGAATCCGGCTCCAAGCGCATCGGCATCACGCGCATCCACATCGAGGAAGACGCAGGCAAGCTGGTGCATGACGAAGCCGGGGAGTCGAGCTTTGTGGACCTCAACCGCGCTGGAACGCCGCTGCTCGAAATCGTCAGCGAGCCGGACCTGCGCACTCCGGAAGAGGCCAAGGCGTACATGGAAAAGCTGCACTCGCTGGTGACGTACCTCGGCGTGTCCGAGGGCGACATGGAAAAGGGCCACCTGCGCTGCGACGCCAATGTTTCCGTGCGCCCCAAGGGGCAGGAGCAATTCGGGGTGCGGGCCGAGATCAAGAACCTCAACTCCTTCCGCTTCATCCAGCAGGCGGTGGCGTATGAAATTGACCGACACCGCGAGGAACTGCTGGACGGGAAGCAACTGGTGCAGGAAACGAGGCTTTGGGATTCCGAGCGGCGCGTCACCTTCACCATGCGCACGAAGGAGGAGGCCGAGGAGTACCGCTACTTTCCCGATCCCGACCTGCCGCTGGTCCAGCTTTCGGAAACGCGGGTGGAGGAAATTCGCAACGCCCTCCCGGAACTTCCGGACGCGAAGCAGGAGCGCTACCAGCAGGAGCACGGGCTGAGCGACTACGACGCGGGAGTGCTGGTTGCCAGCCGCGAGACCGTCGAGTTTTTTGAGGAAACCTTGGCGGAGGGGGCCGACCCGAAGCTCGCCTGTAACTGGATCATGGGCGACCTCACCCGTGTGATGAACGAGAGCGGCTGCGGCCTCCGGGAAGCCGGGATCACCCCCGCGCAGCTTGCGGAACTCACGGACCTGCTCCGCACGGGCGAGATCAGCAGCAAGATCGCCAAGTCCGTTTTTGAGGAGATGCGCCGTTCCGGGAAGTCGCCCGCCCAGGTTGTGGAGGAAAAGGGGCTGAAGCAGGTTTCGGACACGGGCGAGTTGGGCCGCATGGCCGATGAACTCATTGCCGCCAATCCAGAGCAGGTGGAGCAGTACCGTGCCGGAAAAACCAAGGTGATCGGATTTTTTGTGGGACAGATGATGAAACAGACCAAGGGGCAGGGCAACCCCCAGATGATCAACCAATTGTTGCGGGAGCGTCTGGATGCCTGAACTGCCGCGCTACTTCCGGTTGCTGGAATGGGGATCGCTGCTGGCCTTGCTGGGTTGCGGGTTGTGGGTTTTTGCGGGAACTCCGGTGGAGAGCAGTCAGGGGTTTGTGCAGAAAATCATGTACTTGCACGTTCCTTCCGTGATCACAACCTACCTCGCCTTCTTCGTGGTGTTTGTGTGCAGCATCGCCTACCTCTGGAAGCGCGACCTCAAGTTTGACCGCATCGCCAAAGCCTCGGCGGAAATCGGACTCGTGTTCTGCGCGATGGTGCTCGTCACCGGAATGGTGTGGGGCAAGCCGACGTGGGGCACCTACTGGGTGTGGGACGCGAGGTTGACGACGACGCTGCTGCTCTTCCTCATCTTCGTGGGCTACTTTGTGCTGCGCATGTCCGTGCCCGACCGCGACAAGGAGGCGCGGCTGGCCTCCGTGCTTGGGATCATCGGAGTGCTGGACATCCCCATCATCCACAAGTCCGTCGAGTGGTGGCGCACGCTGCACCAGCCCTCCACGCTTTTCAAGACCGAAGCCGGAGCGGCCAAGCCCGCCATGCCTCCGGAACTGCTCTATCCGCTCTTTGCGTGCATGTTGGCGATGGCCCTGTTCTACGGCTACCTGCTCGTCATGCGCTATCGGGTGGAGTGCGGCAACGACACGATTCAGGAACACATCGCCAACCACGCGCCGGAGGACTCCCGTGCCTGACAACACCGAATACGTCCTTCTCAGCTACGGCATCTGGAGCGCGGCCTTTGTGGCCTACCTGCTCTGGACGTGGACCCGACAGCGCACCTGCCGACAGCAGTTGGAGGATTTGCGCCTCTCCGATCCCGCGAGTCCGAAAGCATGAAGACACGCACCAAGTTCGTCCTCGGCGGGTTGGTCATTCTCGCCACGCTGACCGCGATCTCGATTCAGGGACTTCAGGAGGCCACCGTGTTCTTCTACACGCCGCAGGAGGTGCTGGCCGCCCCCGCCGACTTTGAGGGCAAGACCATCCGCATCGGCGCCCTCGTGCAGCCCGGATCGGTGGAGTGGAACGCCCAGCAAATCCGACTCGCCTTCAAGGTCACGGAGGACTCCCGGAGCTTCGTGCCCGTGGTGTACCAAGGCGTGAAGCCCGACATGTTCCGGGAGGGCCAGGGCGTGGTTGTGGAGGGGAGGATGCAGGACGAGGTCTTCCATGCACAGCAGTTGCTCGTCAAGCACAGCGAGGACTACACGGTGGACCCGGAGCATCAGAAGAGCAAGGAGGCGTACTACCAATCCCTCTCGCAGTGAACATTGATAACTGAACACTGACCAACAGGGTTCCGATGCTTCCTCGCCTGCTCGAACTCCAGCACTTCCGCACCCTCCTTTCCAGCGATCCCAGGATTCGCAACCGTTTTCTGGCGATTGTCAGCCTGCTCGTGCTGTTGCTCTTCCTGATCGGCTTCAGCATCCAGCAGGGCATTCCCGATACGGGCACCAGCGAGTCGCGGCTGATGCTCTTCGTGGCGATCAACGTCAACATCGTCCTGATTGCCATCGTCTTCTACCTGATTGCCCGCAACCTCCTCAAGCTCGCCTACGAACACCGCCACCGCACCCTTGGAGTCCGGCTCAAGACCAAGCTCATCACCGCCTTCGTGATCCTCTCGCTTCCGGCGATGGGCTTCCACCTCTTCGCCAGCACCTTCATTGCCCGCACCCTCGAATCGTGGCTGCAGGGCCAGCACGAAACCGTGGTCCGCAACGCCGAGCGCGTGGTCGAGACCTTCCACCTCGACCTGAAGCGCTCGATGGAATTGCAAGGCGCGGCACTGGTGGAGCGACTGGGCGCGTTGCCTCACGCTTCCAGTGCAACGCTGTCCCTGCCGCCAAGCCCGGAGTTGGGGGATGGCATTGCCGTGTACTCCGATCAACATGCGGTGCTGGCCCAGCGGCTCCACACGACGTTGGCGCAGGAACTCTGGACTCCGCTTGCTGCAACCGAGTGGCCGCAGGTGCAGGGGCAGGACGTGGCGTGGGTCGTCGAGGAACGCGGCGGGCGCATGCTCTATCGGCATTTCCGGAGGGCCGAATTGGGGGGGCAGGTGAGGTTTGTGGAAATCTTCCGACCCACACCCCGCTCGCTGACCCATGCGGTCAACGCGCTTGAGGAACAAATCCTCAGTTCCCAGGTGTTTGTGGAGTCGCAGGACTTGATCCGACGCTACTACATCGTCGTCTTTCTGCTGATGACCTTCTTCATCCTCTTCGTTTCCATCTGGCTCGCGTTCTACCTCGCCCGTGGCTTCGTGGAACCCATCGAGCAACTGGCCGTCGCCACGCAGCGGGTTTCGGAAGGCGAGGTCGGCTATCAGGTGGAACTGGATGAGCCGCTGGACCGCGATTTCGCGCTGCTCGTGAATTCCTTCAACGCAATGAGCCGGGACATCAAGGAGTACCGCCAGGGGCTGATCCGCACGACCGAGCATCTCCAGGAGAGCAATCGGGTGCTGGAGGAACACACGCGCTTTGTGGACTTGGTGCTGGAGAACATCAGCACCGGCGTGATGTCGCTCGACATGGAGGGGCGGGTGGAAAGCCTCAACCGCGCCGCCAAGCAGATGCTGCAACTCAAGACCTCCGACTTTCAGGGCCAGCACTTCCGGGACGTGCTGGAGCGTGAATCGCTGGCGGGCTTTGAGGAAATGTTCCAGTCGCTTCAGGCGATTCCGGGGAAGTCGGTGCTACGCAATCTCATGGTTCCCAAGCAGGGAGCGCCGATCCACGTGTCCTCCGGGTTGTTTGCCTTGGAAAACCGCGAGGGCACCCCCGTCGGCATGGTCTCTGTGTACCACAACATCACGGAGATGCAGCGCCTGCAACGGGCGCAGGCGTGGCGGGAGGTCGCCCGCCGCATCGCACACGAGGTCAAGAATCCTCTCACGCCCATCCAACTCTCCGCCGAGCGCATCCGCCGCAAGTACTCCGGACTCGTTGAGAATGACGCTACGCTCGAACAGGCGACGCAGACCATCATTCAGGAAGTGCAGCAGCTCAAGCAGATGGTCAGCGAGTTCTCCAATTTCGCCAAGATCCCGGAGTCGAACCCGAAGGCCAACGACCTCAACAGCATCATCCTGGAGGCGGTCCAGCTTTACGAGGGCAACCTGCCCGCCCGCATTCGGCTGGACACCCGACTCGCCCCGGAGCTGCCCCCGTTGTCCTTGGACCGCGAGCAGATGCGGCGCGTCTTCATCAACCTCATTGACAACGCGATTGACGCGATTGAAAACAAGGGGCGGCTTTCCCGCATTTTCAAGCAAGGGGTGATCGCCGTCACCACCCGGCTCGACTCGGAACTGCGCATCGTGCGCGTGGAGGTCGAGGACAACGGCACCGGGATTGAACCCGAAATCGCCGAGCGGCTCTTTGAGCCGTATGCCACCACCAAGGCCGACGGCACCGGACTCGGACTCACGATCCTCCATCAGACCCTGGCGGACCACAACGGCTTCGTGCGCTTCCAGAACTTGGAGTCCGGCGGCGCCTGCTTCACCTTGGAACTGCCCGTTTCCTGACCTCCATGTACGATGTTGTCCTTCCGTAGGGTGGATGAAGCGTAGCGCATCCACCTCCCCCGGATGCGACCTTAGTGGTTCCGCTTCGCTGGAACCCCCCTCCCCCATCATTTGCAAAGCCACCCCGGAACATTCAGATTGGGAAGAGAAGGAGATGAAGCAGAAGTGCTTCAGGCAGTGAGGAGAGAA
>CAZQXS010000100.1:0-13553 GCA_964597275.1 uncultured Pseudomonadota bacterium
GCAATTCAACGCCCACCCCGGCTCCATGCTGGCCGCGATTGCGATGGCGCGGCAGTTCGCCTCCGTAGCATCAATGATGAGCAAAGCCTAAATCTCACTCCAGCCTGATCAGGTTCCCTGTTCAAATACATAAGGCTGGTACGGGAATTGAAAGCGGAGATGAGGGTACACGGACGATTGCCCACCCACACACGGAGTTGTGAACATGTCAGGGAGCCTCTGCGTTCACGTCGATCAGCACCACCGCATCAGCGTCAACGACGTCATCTCGCTGCTCCGGCAGCTCAAGCACCGCGAGCACAACCGCGTGGTCGTCACCGAGATTGACCTTGCCGGGACCGAACTCTTTGATGACCTCTTTGGGTTTGATCAGGAGGACCGCGAACGCCTGATGCGCTACATCAACGGCGACGCGATCATGGAAATGCTGGACGACGAGGAACTGCTCCCTCCGGAGCATTTTGACGACCTCTCGCTCATGGATCAGGGAAAGTTCCCGAAGATCGAGGAACTTGACGACATCGTGGCCCTGCTGGGATCGGTCAACGAAGAGCCGTCATCCGGCAGCACGCTCCACTGATCAGAGTTTTTCCAGCCGTTGCAAGCGCTGTCGGTAGGCGGCCACGGCGGCTTCTGGAAACTCCAGCCCGGCCTCCCCGGCCAGTTGCGACACTCGGCGGTTGGACGCCTTGGGTTGCTCCCGCAGGATTTCGTAAAGAAACCCCAGACTCTCCGCATCCAGTTCCCGGTATTCCGGCTCTTGCAGGGCCTGCATGGCCTCGCGGGTGAGGCGATACGCCTCCCGCACCTCTTCCTCCGGCTCCCCGGAATCCAGCAGTTGCCGAACCTCCTTTTGTTCGGCAGGGCTGAGTTGTTCCAACTCTCGGCCAATCGCCACCCCCTGCTGTCGGCACCAGCGGGTCAGGAGTGCTGGGGTCACGCCGATTTCCTCGGCAATCCGCTCTGGCGATTCTCCCCCTGCAATCCGGGACACCGCCACCGAACGTTCCGCCTCGGTGGTGCGGCGGCTGCGCTTCGGCGGTGTCGGCTTTTCGCGGAAGCCTGCGGTGGCGGCGACTTCCCGGACGGAGGCGAGCGGCACGCCCAGCCGCGCTGCAACCTCCTGCTCCGAGTGGCCGGAGTCCAACTCCACCGCAATGCGGATGGCGCCCAAATCATCGGCCTCTTCGGTACTCCCTTTTTTGCGTGCCATGTCTCCTTTTTCGGAATCGTCGCAACCCCTCCAGCATATCCCGAATCCCTCTGGACAGGAAAGCCCTGATAATGGTGCCGTTGTAAAGTGGCATTGCCTGCTTGCGTCATCTCCGTTCATCCTGAAGCTCTGTCGAAGCCTGTCCTGAGTTTATCGAAGGGGGCGAACCCCGTCCATGCTTCGACACGCTCAGCACGAACGGGGGCGTGGTCAGAGCATTTACAAATAACCATGCCGAAAGCCCTTTACCTTCTGAAGTCAATGAGGGAAACTGCATGGAACGCCCCCGTTGGGACTCGATTCCGGATTTGGGTTGATTTCCTCGGACGCTGCTAGTATTTTTCAAATGACTTCGTCGTTCCCGGAACCCTATGCTCCACTGACCCAACGCCCGTAACCGCAAATCGTTCTCATGGACACCAACACCTACCTGAGCAACGCTGAAATCAGCGCATTTGACAACCTGTACCAGCAGTATCAGGCAAATCCGGACTCCGTGGACCCTGCCTGGCGCAAGTTCTTTGAGGGCTTTGAGTTTTCCCGCTCCAGCTACTCCGGGGAGTCCCAAGCCGCCGAACCGCAAAAAACCTCAGAGGCCCAGCCGACTTCCAAGGTGCAGGTGGTCGAGGAGGCGGCTCCTGCGAAGTTCCAGAAGGAGGTCAGTGTCCTCAACCTGATTGGGGCGTACCGTCAGCGCGGGCACCTGTTTGCCAACACCAATCCGGTGCGTCCGCGCCGCCAGCACGATTCGCCCATTGAGCTGTCGAACTTCGACCTTGGCGAAGCGGACATGGACACGGTTTTTCAGGCAGGGATGCGCATGGGCATCGGCCCCGCAACGCTGCGGCAGATCGTGGACCACTTGCGGCAGACCTACTGCGGCAGCATCGGGGTCGAGTACAAGTTCGTGCGCTCCCGTGACGCGATCGAGTGGCTGGAGGGGCGCATGGAGGGATGCCGCAACACCCCGATCTTCACTCCGGATCAACGCCTGCAAATGCTCCGCAAGATCAACGAGGCGGTGGCGTTTGAGAACTTCCTCCAGACCAAGTTCGTGGGGCAGAAACGCTTTTCGCTGGAGGGCAACGAGTCCATCATTCCGGCGATGGACACCATTGTTGAGCGGGGTGCGGAACTTGGGGTGCAGGAGTTTGTCATCGGCATGGCACACCGTGGGCGGCTCAACGTGCTGGCCAGCATCCTGGGCAAGACCTACCGCGACATCTTCACCGAGTTCGAGGGCAAGGCGTTCAGCCTTGACGGTTTTTCCGGAGACGTGAAGTACCACCTCGGCTTCTCCAGCGACAAGGAGGCCCGCAATGGCCGTCGCGTTCACCTCAGCCTCACGCCGAACCCTTCGCATCTGGAGGCGGTGAATCCCGTCGTCGAGGGCATCTCCCGCGCCAAGATCGAGCATCGCTACGATGGGGACGCGAACCATCTTGTGCCGATCCTCATCCACGGGGACGCCTCCATTGCCGGGCAGGGCATCATCTACGAGGTCTTGCAGATGTCGCAACTGCGCGGCTACGGCACGGGCGGCACCGTCCACTTGGTCATCAATAATCAGGTGGGCTTCACCACTGATTACATTGACGGACGCTCCAGCACCTACTGCACCGACGTTGCCAAGACCACGCTGTCTCCGGTGTTTCATGTCAATGCCGATGACATCGAGGCCGTGGTGTACGTCACCCAACTCGCCCTTGAGTTCCGGCAGCAGTTCAAGCGGGACGTGTTTGTGGACATCCTTGGCTATCGGCGGCACGGACACAACGAGGCGGACGAGCCGCGCTTCACCCAGCCCACGCTCTACAAGGCCATCGCCGACCACCCCAACCCCTTAGAGGTGTACAGCAAGGAAGTCATCGAAAGCGGACGCTTGCAGGCCGATCAGGTGCAGTCGGTCGAAACCGAGTTCAAGCAGTTCCTCAACGACCGCTTTGAGGAATCGCTTCAGCAGACCAACGCCAACGTCACCTCCTTCCTCGAAGGCGAGTGGTCCGGAATCCGTCTGGCGCTGCCGGAGGATTTTGACGAATCCCCCGAAACGGGCGTGACCCGCGAAACGCTCCATCGGCTCACCGACCGCATTTGTGACCTTCCGGAAGACCTGCCCCTCTTCCCGAAAATCCGCAAGCTCTACGCGGATCGTCACAAGATGGTGCATGAAACCGACAGGATTGACTGGGGCATGGCCGAAACCCTTGCCTATGCGACCATGCTGGACGAGGGCAAGCCCGTGCGGCTCAGTGGGCAGGATGTCGCCCGTGCCACCTTCTCCCATCGGCACGCCGTGGTTGCTGCCGAGGACGACACCAAGTACACGCCGCTCAACCACCTCTCCAAGGAGCAGGCCCCCTTCTCGGTGTACAACTCGCTGCTTTCCGAATACGGGGTGCTGGGCTTTGAGTTCGGCTACGCCTTTGCCACCTCCTTCGGGCTGACGATCTGGGAGGCGCAGTTCGGGGATTTCGCCAACGGGGCGCAGATCATCATTGACCAGTTCATCAGTTGCGCAGAAACCAAGTGGCAGCGCATGAACGGCCTGACCCTGCTGCTGCCTCACGGGCTGGAAGGCCAGGGGCCGGAACACAGTTCCGCCCGCATCGAGCGCTTTCTGGAGCTTTGCGCGGATTACAACATCCAGGTGGTGAACAGCACCACGCCCGCCAACCTCTTCCATGTGCTGCGCCGCCAGCTTGAGCGGGATTTCCGCAAGCCGCTGATCATCTTCACGCCCAAGAGCCTGCTGCGCCATCCGAAATGCGTCAGCTCGCTGAGCGAGTTCGAGGAGGGCAACACCTTCCGGGAGGTGATTGACGACGAGACCGTGAGCGATCCCGAAGCGGTGACCAAGGTGCTGCTTTGCTCCGGCAAGATTTTCTACGAACTCGCCGCCCGCAAGGAGGAGCAGGGCCACAACGAAACCGCCGTGGTCCGGGTGGAGCAGCTCTATCCGCTCCCGGAGGTCGCCTTGAACGCACTCAAGGAGCGCTACCCGAACGTGGAGCGCTGGATCTGGGTGCAGGAGGAGCCGGAAAACATGGGGCCGCTCGCCTACCTCAAGCGCAAGAGCAAGCGCATCCCCTTCCCACTTTACATGATCGCCCGGCGCGAGAGCAGCTCTCCGGCCACCGGATTCGCCAAGCTCCACGCGATTGAGCAGAAAGACATCATCGACAAGGCATTCGGTCCCTGATTTCACCTCACTTCCATACAAACTCATGGCTGTTGACATCAAGATTCCAAGTCCCGGAGAATCCATCACCGAGGTGGAGATCGGCAACTGGCTGAAAGCCGATGGCGATTTCGTCCAAATGGACGAGCCGCTTTGCGAGATCGAAACCGACAAGGCGACCCTGCCGCTTCCGGCGGAAAGCTCTGGCATCCTGAAGATCGTCCTCCAGACGGGAGAAACGGCGCAGGTGGGCGACGTGCTTTGCACCATCGAACCCAGCGACGCCCCGGCAGCGGCTTCCGCGCCAACGGCGGAACCGGAACCCGCGAAAGCCGAACCGCCCTCGTCCCCGGAACCTGCAACCGCCCCTGCACCACAGCCGGAATCCTACGCCGCCGGGCACCCTTCGCCTGCGGCCCAAAAGCTGATGGCCGAGCAGGGTGTTGCCGCCGAAGCGGTTTCTGGAACGGGTCCGGGAGGACGCATCACCAAGCAGGACGCGGTGGAGCAAGCGACTCCTGCGGCTCCTGCTCCGGAAACTCCGTCGGCCCCGTCGGCTCCGGTGGCAGAAGCACCTGCCGCCGCTCAGGCTTCGCCTGCCGTTCCAGCCGTTTCTGGAACCCGCGAGGTGCGCCGCGAGCGCATGTCCCGCCTGCGCCGCAAGCTCTCGGAACGGCTGGTTTCCGTGAAGAACGAAACCGCCATGCTCACCACCTTCAACGAGGTGGACATGCGGGCGATCTTCGATTTGCGCAGTGCCCACAAGGAGCCGTTCGAGAAAAAGCACGGGGTGCGGCTCGGCTTCATGAGTTTCTTTGTGAAAGCCTGCTGCGAGGCCCTGCTGGAGTTTCCGGCAGTCAATGCGCAAATTGACGGCGAGGAGATGGTCTTGCGCGACTATGTGGACATGGGCATCGCCGTCAGTGCCCCCAAGGGGCTGATGGTTCCCGTGATCCGCAACGCCGAGAGCCTCACCCTCGCGCAGATCGAATCCGAAATCCGGCGGCTCGCCAAGCGGGCGCGGGACAACGCGATCACGCCCGATGAAATGGACGGCGGCACCTTCTCGATCACCAACGGCGGAGTCTTCGGCTCCATGCTCTCGACTCCCATCCTCAATCCGCCTCAGAGCGCGATCCTGGGCATGCACAACGTGGTGGAGCGTCCGGTTGCCGTGAGCGGCGAAGTCGTGATCCGACCTATCATGTACCTCGCGCTCTCCTACGACCATCGCATCATTGACGGGCAGCAGTCCGTCAGCTTCCTCGTGCGGGTGAAGGAGTATCTGGAAAACCCGGCGCGGATGCTGTTGGGGGTTTAGCTGGGCTGGACACCCCCCCTATTGAAAATGAAGAAAACTTGATGAATCTCTAATCAACAAAGAGCTATGCAGTTACAATTCAATGTGCCTGAATCAATCGTGACTCCAGCAGAGGTTCTTAAGGAGCTAAAATCACACATGCTGGACAAGGCATTGACCAAGATTCAATACTATCAAAGCAAGACGAGGTTGTTTGAGGAGAAGTATCATCAGAGTTATGATGCCTTTAAAGATGAGGTGGAAAACCATTCTGAAAGTTTTGAAAAATACGATGACCTGATTCTTTGGGAGGGATACCTGCTCGCCATCCGGGAATGGGAAGTGAAGCAAGAAGCCTTTTTAAATGTATAACATTGTCTCTACTCTTAAATCCTCAAACATCATTGAAACAGTTGAAATTATTGATTTGATTGATGAAGACAATATTTCTCTGCTTAAATTAAAAGTAACATTGATGGATGAGTCGCTTCTATATATTCATGAATTGCATACTCAGAATTACCAAAAATACTCATACCACTGGCAGAAAGAATCAGGAGAAACCATTATGAGATGGGACGACAGTCCTCATCATAAGAATTTAGCCAATTTTCCCTATCATCTTCATGATGGTACTGAAATACGACCAAGCTATAGAGTTAATATCGAAGACGTATTGCAGGAAATCCAGTCCAGGTACGATCAACAATAGAATCAGGAATACCATGAACAAGAACAGAACAACCCTAGCGTCCTAAGCACCATGCCCCACTACGATGTCACCGTAATTGGCTCCGGCCCCGGCGGCTATGTCGCCGCGATCCGCTGTGCGCAGCTTGGCCTGAAGACCGCGTTGGTCGAGCGTTATCCCACGCTCGGCGGCACCTGCCTCAACGTGGGTTGCATCCCCTCCAAGGCGCTGCTCGACTCCACCGAGCATTTCCACACCGCCCAGGCGGATTTCGCCAAGCACGGCATCGAGGTGTCCGGGCTGGGGGTCAACTGGGAGCAGATGCGCAGCCGCAAGGACGAAGTCGTGTCGCAAACCTGCGCCGGGGTGAAGTACCTGATGGACAAGAACCAGATCACCGTGGTCCACGGACACGGACGCTTCCGGGACGCGAACACCGTGGAGGTCGTCAAGGACGACGGCAGCACCGAGGTTTTGGAGACCACGCACACGATCATCGCCACCGGCTCCAAGCCCTCCAGCCTTCCGGGGGTTGAAATTGACAAGCAGCGCATCATCACCTCCACCGAAGCCCTGCAACTTCCGGAAATCCCCAAGACGATGGTGGTCATCGGCGGCGGGATCATCGGGCTGGAATTGGGATCGGTCTATGCGCGGCTCGGCACCAAGGTGCAGGTGGTTGAATACCTCGACCGCCTGATTCCGGGCATGGACTTCACGCTGGCCAAGGAAATCCAGCGCTGCCTGAAAAAACTCGGCATCGAGTTCAAGCTCAGTCACGCCGTGCAAAGTGCAACCGTACAGGACGAGCAGGTTGCGGTTCAGGCGAAAAACAAGAAGGGCGAGGAGGTCACGTTCGCTGGAGACTACTGCCTCGTCGCCGTGGGCCGCCGCCCGTACACGGACGGACTCCAGTTGGAAAACGCCGGACTCAGCACCGACGAGCGCGGGCGCATTCCCGTGGACGACCACCTACAAACTTCGGCTGCGGGCATCTACGCGATTGGCGATGTGGTGCGTGGGGCGATGCTGGCGCACAAGGCGGAGGAAGAAGGCGTGTTCGTCGCGGAGCGGATTGTGGGACAAAAACCGCACATCAACTACCGCAACATTCCCGGCGTGCTCTACACTTGGCCGGAGGTGGCCGGAGTCGGTTGGACGGAGGACGAGTTGCAGGAACAGGGCCGTCCGTGCCGCGTGGGCACGTTTCCGTTCAAGGCGCTGGGCCGTGCGCGGGCAGCGATGGAAACTGACGGCCTCGTCAAGGTCATCGTGGACTCGGACACCGACGAAATCCTCGGCATTCACATGGTCGGGGCGCGCATCGCCGATCTCATCGCGGAAGCGGTGGTCGCGCTCGAATACCGCGCCAGTGCCGAAGACCTTGCCCGCATGTCACACGCGCACCCGACCTTTGCCGAAGCCGTCAAGGAAGCCGCGCTCGACGCCACCGGAAAACGCGCCATCCATCTCTGATTCAGTGAACAGTTACCAGTGATTCGGAACCGACAACCAACGGGCGGTAGTGCGGGGCAGCGTACCGCGAACCAGCCACCAGCCACCAGCCACCAACCACCAGCCACCGGAAGATGGCCCAGCGTGACCGCATCCTGATCATTGACGATCAGGAAAACAACCGCCTGGTGATCGAGGATTTTCTGCGTCGGCTGGGTTGCGAGATGCGCGGGGTGGATTCCGGGGAAGACGGACTGGCGGTGCTGGGGGAGTGGCGACCGGATTTGATCATCGTGGACCAGATGATGCCCGGCCTGAGCGGGGTGCAGACCACGGAGCGCATCAAGGCGCTCCCGGAGCTTTCGCAGGTGCCCGTGCTGATGGTCACGGCGAAGAACGACACGGAAACGCTGCGGGACGCCTTTGACGCAGGCGCGGTGGATTACATCCTCAAGCCCGTGGATCAGGTCACGCTCACGGCGCGGGTGCGCTCGGCTTTGCGGACCAAGCACGCCTTTGACGAAATCAGCCGCCTCAGCCGTGACCTGATGGCGCAAAAGCAGGAACTCAGCAATTTCACCCACATGGTCAGCCACGACCTCAAATCACCCATCGCCGGAGCCGCCAGCCTCTACGACCTCTTCCTCTACCGCCTCAAGGACGAGCATCCGCAGGTCTGGAACGAAGAGGGCTTCCGGGAACTGCTGGAGCGCATCCCCGCCACCTTCCAGAAGATGCTGCGCTTCATCGACACCCTGCTGGGTTACGCCGAGGCGGGCAAGGTGATCGGCGAACTGGAGCGCATTTCAATGGGAAATCTCACACAAATGGTGGCCGCAAATTTCGAGTACGCGGTCAGTGAAGGCCTGGCCGGGATTGAGGGGGCAGACGATTTTCCTCAGGTGTCCTGCGATCCAGTTCGCATCGCGCAAGTCTGGCAAAATCTGATCGCCAACGCCATCAAGCATCGGGGCGAGCGCACTCCCATCCAGATCAAAATGGGTTGGGAAGCCGCCGCTCCGAACTTGAGATTTTGGGTGCAGGACAACGGCCCCGGCATTCCCGCCGAAGACCACGAGCGCGTCTTCCAGCCCTTTGCACGGGGCGAAAGCTCCGAGGGTGGAAACGGCATTGGCCTCGCCACCGTGCAACGCATCCTCAACGCGCATCAGGGGCGCGTTTGGGTGGATCTCGATTTCACCGAGGGCACCCGCGTCTGCTTCGAGATTCCCGGACATGTGGACTGATCTACTCAACAAAATCCCCGGCTGGCAGCGTCCGGATCCGCCTGTTTACGACCTCCGCACGATCCGCTCGCCTCGGCTAGCCGGACGCGCCCTCAAGCTGATGACGGTGTTGCTGGAAATGCCGGGCATCCGGGGCTGGCTGCGTCCGCTTTTGCTTGCGCAGGTTGGACTGCGGGCGTTTCGGAAATACCGCCCGACGGCTGGCCCCACGCCCCTGCCGCTGCATCCTCCGGAGCCGCCTGCGGCACGGGTGCCCACTTGTACGTTGGCCGAGTACGAAGCCGAATTCCTGAAAACTTACCAGCCACCAGCCACCAGCCACCAGCCACCAGAAGGGGGCTTTCGGCCCGAATCCGCCTTGGATTTCCACCGCGCCTATTTGGAGGAGCGCACCAGTCCGCTCAAGGTCGCCCAGCGGCTCTTGGACGTGATCCGGAATCTGGAGGCCAGTGCGGTGCCGTTGCGTCCGCTCATCGAATGGGATGGCGAGAACCTTTTGCGACAGGCACAGGAATCGGCAGAGCGCTATCAGCAAGGCCGTCCCGCCGGGCTGCTTGACGGGGTTCCGGTGGCGGTCAAGGATGAGTTCGATTTGGTGCCGCATCCCACTCGGGTCGGCACCCAAGTGCTGGGCACCAATGCGGCCACACAGGATGCCACGGCGGTGTCCCGGCTCCGCAAAGCCGGAGCCTTGCTGTTCGGCAAAGCCAACATGCACGAAATCGGCATGGGCGTGACAGGCTTCAACCCGCATCACGGCACCGCCCGCAATCCCTACGATCCGGAACGCTACCCCGGCGGTTCTTCCAGCGGGTCAGCCGTGGCGGTGGCGGTGGGCTTGTGTCCGGTGGCGCTGGGGGCGGACGGTGGCGGGTCCATCCGCATTCCCGCCGCGCTTTGCGGCATTTCCGGGCTGAAAGGAACGTGGGGCCGGGTCAGCATGTTTGGGCAGGCGCCGCTCGACTGGAGCGTTGGACACGCCGGGCCACTCGCCGCAACGCTCTCCGATCTCGCCCTCGCCTACGGTGTGCTGGCCGGGGCCGATGAGAACGATCCGTGGACCTTGCGCCAACCGGAAGTCGGCTTGCCGCGTCCAGAGGCTCAGCTTCCCGACGGATTGCGCGTTGGCGTGTTCGTGCCGTGGTTTGAACATGCAAAGCCGGAGGTGTTCCGGGTGTGCCTTGGAGCCGTGGAAATGTTGCAGGAGTTGGGATTGGAACGCAAGGAGGTGGAATTCCGTGGACTCGAATCGGCCCGTTTGGCGCACTTGGTGTCCATCGCCTCCGAAATGTTGAGCGCGAACGCCCCGCACTTTCGCCGCAAGTCTCGCTTTGGCCGGGACATCCGCATGAACCTCTCGCTCGCCGAACACCTCAGCGCGGCGGATTACGTCAAGGCCCAGCGGATTCGCACCGAGGTGATGGCTGCGCTTTCCGGGATGTTCGAGGAGGTGGATGTGCTGGTCACGCCCACCACCGCCCGCACCGCGCCGCCGATTCTTCCGGATGTCATGGCGGCGGGAGAGTCGGACCTGACGGTGCAGGACGAGTTGATGCGCTTTGTCGCCCCGTTCAACCTCACGGGGCATCCGGCGCTTTCGGTGCCGTGCGGCTACGATCCGCAGGGCTTGCCCGTGGGGCTGCAACTTGTGGGGCGTCCGTGGGAGGAATCGCTGCTTTTGCGTGTGGGCGCGGCCTTGGAGAGCAGGGTCACGCGCACCTCGCCCATGCTGCACCACACGCTGCTGTCCGGTTAGCTTATTCGATCTCCAGCTTCTGGAGCTTGGGGCGGATCACGATCTGGCAGTAGGAGGCTTCGCGGTTGCGCTGGTAGTAGCCCTGATGGTAGGTTTCGGCAGGGTAGAATTCGGTGAGTGCCGAGATTTCCGTGACCATCGGATCGGCAAAATCGGTGGCGGCTTCGGCTTTGGAGCGCAGGGCCTCGACCTGCTGCTCCTCGTCGTGGTAGAGGATGATGGAGCGGTACTGCGTGCCCACGTCCGCCCCCTGTCGGTTGAGCGTGGTGGGGTCGTGGCAACTCCAGAAGAGATCGAGCAGTTCCGGGTATGTGATCGTTTCCGGATCGTACTCGACCTGAATCACCTCCGCGTGGCCCGTGTTTCCCGTGCAAACGGCCTCGTAACTGGGGTTGGGCACCATCCCTGCCGCATAGCCCGACGTGACGGACCTCACGCCGTCCTGCCGCTCAAAAATCGCCTCAAGGCACCAGAAGCACCCTCCTCCAAGGGTGGCGTGTTCACTTTGACTCATCACTCTTCTCTTGTAAACGCTCGCATTCCATTAGAGAATACTAGCTGATTTTTAGGAGAAACGCCAAATCCCGCAACATTTCCCAGAACCATCTACAGCGGCTGACCATGAAAGTCATCAAAGGCTACCTTGCCCCGGACCTGCTCATCGAGGGCAACATCCACACCACCGACAGCGCCCGCATTGACTGCACCTGCGTCGGTCGGGTCACGGGCAATCAGGAGGTGGACTTTGGAGAGTCCGCCAAGGTGAAGGGGGAGGTGTCCGCCAAGGTGGTGCGCATGAGCGGGCAGATGGAGGGGGATTTGACGGTCGAGCAGCGCGCGAGCCTGCTGGGTTCCTCCCGCATCAAGGGCAACCTGATCACTCCGCCCGGCGGCTTCAGCATGGACTTGGGCAGCAAGTTCGAGGGGAATTTTCAAGTGGCCGACGCCGGGTCTGCCGCGAGAAAAAGCCTCCCCCCCTTCACGGAGGGCCAGCCCGAAGCTCCGTCCACGGACTCCAAAAAGGAGCGCTCCAAATCCAGCAAGTGAGCCGATCCCAACGCGCCCTCGGTCACAGCGTGTGATCGTAGTCAATGGTCAGGGGCGCGTGATCTGAGAAGCGTTCCTCCCGGAACACCGCCTCGCGTTGCGCCTGCGCGGCGATTCCGGGAGTCGCCACCTGATAATCCAGCCGCCAGCCCACGTTCTTCGACCACGCCTGCCCCCGATTGGACCACCAGGTGTACTGCTCCGGGTGCGGGTTGAGTCGGCGGAACACGTCCACCCAACCAATCTCGTCGTAGAGCGTTGTCAGCCACGCCCGCTCCTCCGGGAGAAAGCCGGAGTTCTTCTGGTTGCTGCGCCAGTTCTTGAGGTCAATTTCCTTGTGGGCGATGTTCCAGTCGCCGCAGACGATGTACTCGCGCCCGTCGCCGCTGCGCTCCCGGAACCAGCCTTCCAGCCGCTCCAGCACCTCGAACTTGAAACCCTGCCGCACCTCGCCGCTGCTCCCGGAGGGCAGGTAGAGCGAGACGATGCTGAGCTGGCCCCAATCCGCTTGCAGAAACCTCCCCTCGACATCCAACTCCGGCCAGCCGAATCCATGCTGAATCTGGTCGGGTGGCGTGCGGAAGTGCAGGGACACGCCGGAGTATCCGGGACGCTCCGCATGGTGGAACGCGCTCTTCAATCCTCCCAGCGTGTGCATTTCCGGCGTAAGTTGCGCGTCCTGAATGCGCGTTTCCTGAAGGCAGATCACGTCCGCCTGCTGCGCTTCGACCCAGTTCAGGAAGTCCTTGCGGACTGCACTGCGCAGTCCGTTGCAGTTGAGGGTGAGGATTCGCATTCAGGAGTGGCGGCGCAGGGCTTTGGGGAGAATGGTGCCCACATGAACCGTGGCGATGAACTTCTGGTTCTCGGCCAGTTCGGAATAGCCCTTGAGAACCATCAGGCTTTTGTTGAGCTTGAATCCGGGAAAGAGGCGGGAAGCCTGCACGACCTCGTCCCGGAACTCCCCGCCCTTGAAGACATGCAGCACGGCATCGGGAGTGCGGAGGAGGCGGGTCCAGCGCAAGAGATCGGACAGCGGAGCCACCGCACGGGCGGTGAGCAGTGGAAAGCGTTCCCGCCACGGACGCACCTTGCCCAAGTCTTCCCCGCGTCCCAGCACGGTCTGGGCGTTTTCCAAGCCCAGTTGTTCAATCATCTGCTGCACGGAGGCGATCTTCTTTTGCCGAGAATCCAGCAGCGTCACCCGCACGTCAGGCCGAACAATCGCCATCGGCACCCCCGGCAGCCCGCCACCTGTGCCAAAGTCGCACACCTCGGCGGCTTCTGGAAATTCGCGCAGGCACAACAACGCCAGACAGGGCAGGACGTGCTTTTCCCAAATCACGCCCTCTTCCTTGCGGGAAATCAGGTTGATGCGCTGATTGTGGTCGCGCAACAGCTCGGCCCAGCACTCCAGTAGCGCCCAGCGTTCGTCCGGAACGTCCAGCCCGTTTTGCTGGAGGATGCGCCGCACGCGCTCCGGTGCAAGCGTTCCAGATTCGTGGGTAGGGTTGGCGGTTTCGGTCATGGCGTTCGGTTCTGGCAAACCATCAAAGATAGGCCGTGCAAGCCGGGGCTTCAAGTCCATTCCGTTCGCATTGCTCACAATACGCTTTGACAATCCGGGCGGTTGTCCTAAACTTCAAGTTGCTTGCTAGAGCAA
>CAZQXS010000101.1:0-13500 GCA_964597275.1 uncultured Pseudomonadota bacterium
TGCTGTTCTTGAACATCTTTCCAGACTAACATAGATCATCTGCTAGTCTAGAGCCCTATTAATTACAATACCGTTTTTTGCACGAACTAGCGACCCCAGTTCAAGACCACCGGCTTGAGCGGACGCGCCAGTTCCAGCAGCCCCTTGCGGGTGTCCGGATGGAGTGGAGGCAGCGGGTGCCGCACCGTGTCGGACTGGATCACGCCGCCTTCCAGCATGGCCGCTTTGGTGGCCCGCAGACCGCACTGGCGGTTTTCGTAATTGATCAGCGGCAGAATCCGGGCGTACTGCGCCGTTGCTTCGTCCCGCCGTCCCGCTCGGTGATGCTCCAGCACGGGCTTGATCAAGTCCGGGAGCAGGGCGCTCGGCATCGTTCCGGTGGCACCAGCGTCCAGGTCGGCCATCAGGGTGATGGACTCCTCCCCGTCAAACGGGCCGACAATCGCCTCCCCGCCTGCGGCGATCAGCGCCCGCAGCTTGTCCGCCGTTCCGGGCATCTCGACCTTGAAGTAGCTCACCTGCGGCAGTTCCTTGGCCATGCGAGCCAGCAAGCTCACAGAAAGCGCAACACCGCTCAAGGGCGCGTCCTGCACCATGATCGGAATGGAAACGGCCTCGGCGATTTTGGCAAAATGCTCAAAGGTGCCCGGCTCGTCCGCCCGTAGCGCGGCCCCATGATACGGAGGCATGAGCATCAGCATCCTGGCCCCGGAGGCTTCGGCCCGTTGGGCGCGTTCCACAGCCACCCGTGTGCTGAAGTGGCTGCACGTCACGATCACCGGAATCCGGCCGGCAATGTGGTTCAGGCAAAGCTCCAGCAGGGTGTTGCGTTCCTCGTCGGTGAGCAGGAATTGCTCGGAGTAGTTGGCGAGGATGCAGAGGCCGTCCACCCCTTGGTCTATCATGCAGTCCAGCACCCGCTGCTGTCCGGACAGGTCAAGGGATTCGTCCTCGTTGAAGGGCGTGGGGGCGATGGGGAAGACCCCGGTGTAGGGCGGGATGATGTCCGCAGTTGTCATGGTGGTTTGCTCAAGTGAATTCAATGCAATCAGTCCGACTACGCTACGAGGCGGGAAGTCACCATGTTGGTCAGCAGGGTCCAAGCTTCCTTGAGGGCATCCACATTGGCAACCCCTTGGCCTGCGATGTCGAAGGCGGTTCCATGTGCTGGCGTGGTGATGGGAATGGGAAGTCCGCCCAGCACGGTCACCCCACGATCAAAGCCCATCAGTTTCATGGCAATCTGTCCCTGATCGTGGTACATCGTCACCACTGCGTCAAAATCCCCACGTGTTGTGCGCACAAACACCGTGTCGGCTGGAAAAGGCCCCTGTACTGGAAATCCTTGTTGTTGCAACGAGGCCACGGCTGGGCCGATGGTGTCGATTTCCTCTCTGCCAAAATTTCCGCCGTCGCCTGCATGGGGATTGAGCGCGGCCACCCCAATCCGAGGGTTGGCCACTCCAGCTTCTAACAAAGTCCGGTGGGCCAAACCGACGGCCTTCTCAATCCCAGCCTGAGTGATCTGCCCTGCAACCTCCTTGAGGGGAATGTGCGAGGTGACCCGTGAGGTCCACAAGCCTCTAGTGGTATTGAGTTCTCCGCAGTAGCCCTTAAAACTCAACTCCTCGGCAGCAAAGCGCAACTCGTCCTCATGGGTGTTGCCGCCGAGTCGCAGCGACTCCTTGTTGAAGGGGGCAAAGGTAAAGCCGTCAAGGATCCCGGCCCGAGACAACTCAAGAGCATCCCGGAGGCTTTGCAGGGTGTAAGCTCCGCTCATGGCCGTGGCTGTCCCGATTTGCACCGCATCAGCAGCAACCCGAGGCTGGTTCAGGACAACCACCCCCGAATCGGGAAGAGCGTTTGGGTTTTCCACAGTCGCGACTTCCAGTTCGGTTTTTGCCACCTCACACCCTTGGGAAAGGACCGTGTGATCCCCCACCACCACCACGCAGCGGCCTTGAGTCATCGCCTCATCGGCTAACATCTTCGCACAGAGTTCAGGCCCAATTCCGCTGGGATCGCCCAGCAAGAGGCCCAATGCAGGGGTTTTCATGGGTTGAATGAATTCAGGTTAGGATTCGTAGTGATCGCGGACTTTGGTCCATGTGTGTCCAAGATGCTCTCGCAACAAGCGGCTGAGCGTTGTGCCGTCGCGCACTTCAAGCATCTCAAGCAGACTATCATGTTCTTCCACCGCTGTGTGCCAGCGGTCGGTGCGGTGATTCGAAAGGTAGCGGATGCGATACAATCGGGCATTCAGTTGGTCGTGAGTCCGCTTCAACTCGTCGTTCTGCGCACATTCGATCAGCAGGTGATGAATCTCCTGATTGGTCTTGTAGTACTCAAGGCGGTTTTGCTGGTCGTACTGCTCGTGCATTTGAGCGGTCAGCCTGCGGATGGCCGCGATTTCCTCATCGCTGGCCCGTTGACACGCCAGTTCTCCGGCAAAGCCTTCCAGTGCGCCCAAAAGTTCCAGCATCCGTTCAACCGAGTCAAGGTCATGGGAGGCCACCACCACTCCTCGATACGGAATCTGCTCCACCAAACCTTCCGCAATCAGTTGCTTGAGGGCTTCCCGTAACGGGGTTCTGGAGACGGTGAGTTGCTCGCAGAGTGCTTGTTCACGAAGCGGAGTGCCGGGAGGGAATTGATCGGTCGCAATCATGTCCCGGATTCGGGAGGCGACTTGCAGGGCCAGAGGCTGTCGTTGGATCGGATCCATGAAACACATGAAAAAGATGAAAAAAACTTCTTGACAGTATTTTGTATATTGTATTCAATAGACCGTCAAGTCAAACCGTGCCTGAAGCATTTGGGTGCGCATTTCCCAACAGGTTCGCCTCCTGCAAGGGGGTGGCCAACAGCCGCGCCGGAGCAAGTGGCGAGGCCAACCGGAGCAAGAAAATGAAAAAACTCAGAAAGACCCTCAGAGTTGGAGGAACAGCCCTGATTGGAATCACCCTGCTCGCAAGTGCGCCGATAATGGCCGTTGCGAAACCTGCCATTGAGGTGATCACTCACGCTGGTGCGGGCGGTGGAACGGATGTCAACTCGCGGATGATGATGATCCGCGCCCGCCGTGCCCTGAAGCAGGACATGGTGGTGGTCAACAAGCGTGGGGGCGGCGGTGCCTTGGCCATGAACTACTTCACGACCCGTCCCGCAGACGGCAACACCATCATGACCTTCACCGTCGGTCATGCCATCACGATGGGAAAAGGAAAGACCAAGATGAAGGTTGAGGACATGGCTCCGCTGGCACGCGGCACCAACGACCCTCAGATCCTGATGGTCAACTGCAAGACCAGTCCGTACAAGACCCCGGAAGCGTTTGTGGCCGGCATGCGTGGAGGCGACAAGCTCAAGTTCGGCGGAACCCAGACCGGGACCATTGACCACATCACGGTTTTCCTGTGGGCAAAGCGGTTAGGGAAGCCGATGCCAACCTACATTCCCTTCAAGGGGGGTGGCGAGCTGGCGACCCAGCTTGTGGCGGGTGCAATTGACGTGGCCACCTTGAACCTGTCCGAGGCGGCTGCTCCAGTCGAAGCAGGAGACATCTGCCCCCTCGTCATCCTTGGCGATGAGCGCATGGGTCCGATCCCGAAAGCCAGAACCGCCAAGGAGCTTGGAATCAACCTGGTGCTTTCCACGACGCGCGGATTCGTCACCCACGCCGGGGTTTCTGCCGAGCGCCGCAAGGAGCTTGAGGCCGGCCTCATGAAGGCCATGAAGCACTCGCTGTATCAGGCCTACCTGATGAATTCTGGGCTTGATTCCACCTCGCCGCAACCTTCCGGTCCGTGGGGCGAGCAGATCAAGTCCATGGTCGGCGAGTTCGGTCCGGCTCTCAAGGAGATGGGGTTGATGAACTAAAGTCTCCTCGACCACCAAAAAGGTGCCTCCTTCGGGGGGCACCGGACTCCATGAAAATCAGGCATCTCCTCGTTCCGGGCATCATCACGGTTTTTTCCATTGCCGTGATTTATCTCTCCATGCAACTTGAACTGTCGCCTCCCATGATTGTTGGTGAAAGCATGCAACCCCGGGCGTTCCCGATCTTCCTGATGGCCATCAACCTGGGGCTGGTGGCTCTTCTCATCTTCCAGCTCTACAAATCCCCTCCGGCGCCGATCCCGCTCGAACCCTACCAGACTTGGGGTTCCATTGTCCTGTTCATTGTCTTCTACGGACTCACCACGACGCTGGATATGTTCATCGCCATTGCCGTGGTGATGTTTCTGATGTGCTTCTTGTGGGGCGAAAGGCGCATCCTTGTTGCACTCACTACCGCCTTACTCACGCCGTTTTTGATCTTTCTGCTCTTCGATTCCGTGCTCAAGATTCGTTTCCCGCGTGGTGTTTTGCTGAACTGGTACTACGGCTGATACGAACGAAGATGTTGGAAGCCCTGCAAGCCATGGGGTCCGTTGTCCTCGACCCCTACCTCTTACTCCTCATCTTTGCCACCACAATCATCGGGGTGGTCATCGGGGTGCTTCCCGGAATCGGCGCGACCACGGGGGCCGCCTTGTTGTTGCCCTTCACACTCACCATGAGTCCGGTGCATGCGATCACCGTGTTGGCCACCATTTATGTGTCTGCCACCTTCGCCGGATCGATTACTGCGATTTTGATCAACACACCGGGAACCTCGGCGGCGGCGGCCACCACCTTTGATGGATTTCCGCTGGCCCAGCGCGGTGAGGCCGGACGGGCTTTGGGGGTCGCCGTCGTCTCAAGTACGGTGGGTGGCGTTTTCTCCGTGCTGGTTCTCTGCATTGCGGCTCCCTTGCTTGCGCGTGTCGCCTACCAGTTCCGCCCTCCCGAATACTTTGCCCTCACCCTCTTCGGGCTTTCGATGCTGGCCAGCATCAGCTCAGGAGGCGCGGTTAAAAATCTCATGGGCGGCGTTTTCGGCGTGTGGGTGGCGACGATTGGCGCAGAGAAAGCGACCGGCATCGAGCGTTTCATGTTTGGCAATTACGAGTTGTACGAAGGGTTGTCTTTTGTGCCTGTCTTCATCGGCTTGTTTGCCATGTCCGAACTGCTCGTGCAGTCCAAGAGTGCCAACCGCTTCGCCAGTGCCATTGGCATGAAAGCCGTCAAACTGCCGACCAAGGAGGATTACAAAAAGATCTGGAAGACGATCCTGCGCTCGTGCGGGATCGGCACCTTTATTGGGATTTTGCCTGCGGAAGGCGCGACCGTGGCGTCCATGATTGGGTATGCCGAGGCACGCCGCTGGTCGAAGAACAAGGATGAGTTCGGCAAGGGCGCCATTGAAGGCATCGCCGGAGCCGAGTCCGCCAACAATGCCGCCACTGGCGGTGCCATGGTGCCAACCATGGTACTCGGCATTCCGGGTAGCGGAACCACGGCCATCATCCTTGTCGGACTGATGGTGCATGGCTTGCGCCCAGGCCCGTACCTCTTCACCGAGCAGGTGGACAAGGTCTATCAGATCTTCGGGGCGA
The DNA here is from genome assembly GCA_964597275.1 of uncultured Pseudomonadota bacterium. Taxonomy (GTDB): domain Bacteria; phylum SAR324; class SAR324; order SAR324; family NAC60-12; genus UBA8110. Next base: position 5,481 of record CAZQXS010000101.1, read on the forward strand.
TGATGCTGGCCAACGTCATGTTCCTCGTCATGGGACTTTATGCCGCAAGAATTTTTGCCCGAATTTCCCTCGTCCCCATCTCGATCCTCTGGCCCGTTGTCTTCGCATTTGCCGTGGTGGGCTCCTACTCCCTGAGTTCCTCCCTCCTTGATGTCTGGCTTGTTCTGATCTTTGGCGTGATCGGGTTTCTTGCCCGGCGGCATGGTTTCGCCGTCGCGCCCATCGCCGTTGGACTCATCCTTGGCGAAATGGTTGAAACCAACTTGCAGAACTCTCTGAAGATGTTTGAGGGCGAATGGTGGCTGATTTTCACACAGCCCCTCGCGGTGCTGTTTCTGATCTTGGCCTTCTTCGGACTCTGCGGACCCATGATTTATGGCTGGCTGGTCCGGAAGAGGTCCAACTGAACACGTACAGCAAGTACTCCAAAGGCTCCCCTTCATAACAGACCTTGCGCATGTCTTTTTGGAGGTCGGGGAAAAATCAAAACATCAAATCAATGGAACCCCATGGCAAACAATCTGCGCCACCGCATCGGAGTTGATGTTGGCCGCCGTGTGTCTGTCGAAGAAGCGGTCCAATGGGCCGTAGCGAACGAGGTGTACTACTTTGATGTTCAGACCGACATTGAACCCAATTCCCTCGAAAGCTTTGACGAGGGACGCTGCCGTGGAATTCGCAATGACTGCGAAAAGCACGGACTGCATCTGGGGCTACACACCCTGTCCGGAGTGAACATTGCCGAGTTCTCCCCCTTCCTCAAGGACGCAGCCGATGCTTATCTCCGTGCCTACATTGACCTCGCGAAGCGGATTCAGGCCGAGTGGATTGTCGTTCATGGCGGGTATCACTTCACCAGTTGCCGGGCACGGAGGATGGAGTCGAGCATTGAGCGGCTGAAGCGAGCGGTCGAATACGCCGAGCAGCAAGACGTGCTGCTGCTGCTGGAGAACCTCAACGGGGAACCGGAACTCGCCGAGGTTCACTACATGCCGGACAATCTGGAGGATCTCCAGCATTACTTTGGCCGGATTCAATCTCCGAACCTGCGCTGGTCCTTCACCATCAACCATGCGCATTTTGACCCCATCGGCATTGCAGGATTTGTGGACAGCATGGACATGAACCTGTGCGAGGAGGTCCGGGTGGCCGACAACAACGGAGAGTACGAGCTGCACATGATTCCCGGCACTGGAACCGTGGATTTCGGGGACATGTTCCAGCGCATCGAAGCCAGCGGCTTCCAGGGGCACTACATGAACGGCTTCGGCTCGCTACAGGACATGCTCGACGGACGTGAATTCATGCTGGAACGCGCACGGGAAGCAGGAGTTCCCGGCGTGTGAGGGCGGATCCGTTGAGTTTTCGCTTCACTTGCCCCAGCTCAGGACCACCGGATTTGGCGAGTCCTACACAATCTGCCGAGATTGCAAATCAGCAATCTCTTCGGGACGGTATCCAAACTCAGCGAGAATCTCTTCGGTGTGTTCGCCGCGTTCGGGAGGATGCCGCACGATTTGGCTGGGGGTGCGGGTCAGCACCACGGGCTGGCCGACGAGTTGAGTCTTGCCGAAGGGCACAGTGTCCGCGTCCTGAGCGATGCCCAAGTGCTGCACCTGCGGGTCCGCGAACACCTGCTCCACGTTGTGGATCGGGCCGCAGGGCACCCCCGCTTCCGTCATCAGCTCCACCCACTCCTGACTGGTCTTGGTGAGCGTCACCGCCTCGATCTCGGCGTTGAGCTGGTCCCGGTTTTTCAGCCGCGCTTCCCCGTCCTTGAACTTTGTCCGCTCCAGCCATTCGGTTTTGCCAAGGGCTTCCACAAAGCGCGTCCAGGTGGTTTTCCCGGCCACGGCAAGGTTCATTTGGCCGTCGGCGGTGCGGAACACTCCGGTGGGAATGCTGGTGGGGTGGTTGTTGCCCGCCTGTCCGGGAAGCTCTCCCTCGCACAGCCAGCGCGATGCCTGAAAGTCCAGCATGAAGATTTGCGCCTGCAACAGCGACGTGTGCAGCCACTGGCCCTCTCCGGATTTCTGACGCTCCAGCAGGGCAACCAGCACGCCCATTGCACAAAACAGCCCCGCCGTCAAGTCCGCAACCGGAATGCCCACGCGCATCGGCCCGCGTCCCGGCTCGCCCGTGATGGACATCAAGCCGCCCATGCCCTGCGCGATCTGGTCAAAACCGGGACGCTTGGCATAAGGGCCGTCCTGCCCGAACCCGGAAATGCTGGCGAGGATGATCCCCGGATTGAGCGCCTTGAGGCTGTCGTAGCCAATCCCCAGCCGCTCTTTCACGTCCGGGCGGAAATTCTCGATCACCACATCCGCCTGTTCCGCAAGTTTCTTGAAAACCGCCAAGCCCTCCGGATCTTTCAGATTGAGGGTGAGGCTGCGCTTGTTGCGCTGGAGGTTCTGGAAGTCCGAGGAGTGCCGGGACGCACCCAGTGCCCCATCGGCCTCATGGCTGGCGGGCAGTTCGATCTTGATCACGTCCGCGCCCCAGTCGGCGAGTTGCCGGACGGCGGTTGGCCCGGAACGCACACGGGTCAGGTCGAGCACACGGATGCCGGACAGGGCATCGGAAGCAAGCAAGCTGGGCATAGGACGGCGGTGGTTTTGGTGTTTGGAGTCCCGTGAACGTGGGGCGATGCGAGCCGGGTGGTCTGAGTTTAGGCTAGGCTGATTCTTGCGGCCCGTCAATGATCGAATTCCAGAGCGTTCCAAAATATGCTATAGTTTTGGTTTGCTTCCGTCCGATTTTCCTAAGCCCAGAAGCTTTCGTCATGCGCTCCCTACTGCCCTTCTTCAACAAGCAGCACCAGGTCGAGGAACTGATCCAAGACCTGCTGCGCTGCATCGAGGACCTGGCCTCGCACTACCGCGAAGCCCTCACCGCCTACCTCTCCGGACAGCGACAGGAGTGCGTGGAACGCGCTGAGCGGGTGGATCGGCTGGAGTCGGAACTGGACGACCTGGGGCGCAGGATGCAATTCTTGCTGCTGCGGGAGGATCTGATGCCGGACTCGCGGGATGACATCCTTTGGCTACTCACCAAGCTCGACCGCGTTCCAGGACGCTTCCGGCATTCCTTGCAGGAAATCCTGCTGGAAAACCCGCAGATTCCAGAGCCGTTCCACGAGCCGCTGCTCCGGATGCTGGAGAAAACCCACACCTGCATTCAGGCGTTGGACCGCACGGTGGACGCGCTCTTCGGCGACTTGCGCTCGGTGCGGCAGCACGCCGAGGAAACCGCCCGTCAGGAAAGCGAGGTCGACAAGGTGGAGCGCAAGCTGCTTGAGGACATTTTCGCGGACCCGGAACTTGAGCTCGCCCGCCAGTACCAACTCAAGGGCGTGGTGCAGTTCCTCGGCGGCATCTCCGACCTCGCGGAGGACGTGGCCGATGCCGTGTTGCTCATTGCCACGAAACGGCTAGACTAGAGCTTCTGTACGCAGACTATGCCCACACTCAATAACTGACTTACAAGCAAATCCATGAAATTTACGATTGAAACCGAGCAAGAGGTGGATGGACGCTGGATTGCCGAGATGCCGGAAATTTCGGGGGTGCTACAGTATGGCAACACTCGTGAAGAGGCAATTGCTCAGGCGGAGGCTCTAGCCCTGCGGGTGATGGCGGAGCGCATTGAACACGGAGGCTTTCTTACGGCAAGAACACGGTCTGCCGGAAGACGTTCTGGAGGAAGAAGAGACCGAGAAAGCAGATCACGCCTGCGGTGATGGGGGTCAGCACCCAGCCGATGGCGATCCGCCCGACACTCCCCCACTGCACTTCGCGCCCGCCCCGGAGCAGGCCGATGCCCAGCAGCGCCCCCAAGATGGCCTGAGAGCTGGACACCGGAACCAGCGGCAGGGCGGGCAGGTGGTGGCCTTCCAAGAACAGCTTCAAGCCCTGAGACGCAAACAGGAACAGCACGAGCGAGTGCGCGGTGACGCTCACCCATGCGGCCAGCGGCGAGAGCGCAATCAGCCGGGAGCCGACAAACTGCATGGTGCCCTTGGAGTAGGTGAACACGCCCAGCGCAATCGCGAGCGCCCCCAAGAGGAACAGCACCTGCGTGGACGATAGCGTCCAGCCTGCGATGGTGAGCGGAGGAAACGGCTGGGTGGGGATGAAGACCCCGACGACGTTGGCGATGTTGTTGGCCCCAAGGCTGTACGAACCGAACGCTCCGGCCAGCAGGAGGGCGATGCGCGTGTAGGCGTCCAGCCGGATCAGACCGATACGCCAGTGGCGCACCACGAATTTGGCAACCACCATCAGCACGGCAGCAAACACTCCGGCCAGCAACGGGCACAGCACCCAGGTGCTGACCACCTTGACCAGCACGGCAAGATCGGTGGGATGGTTGCTGAAAAAATTCCAGCCGACAATCGAGCCGATGATCGCCTGCGAGGTGGAAACCGGAACTCCGGTGCGCAGCATTCCATAAACCGCCAAAGCCGCCGCCAGCGCGACCATGAAGGCCCCCGGAAGCGCGTTGATTGCGCCCAAGTCCTGCAAGGTCTGCGAGGTGCCGGAACCACTGAAGACCGCACCCAACACCACAAACAGACTGCACACAATCGCCGCCGTTTTGAAGCGCACCATGCGGCTGCCGACGGCGGTGCCAAACACATTGGCAGCGTCATTGGCCCCCAGCGACCAGCCCAAAAACAGGCCACTGCTCAAAAACAGCAAGGCGGCGATGGTCATGGCGCTTCCGGATCAGCCGAACAGGTTTTCGCCGCCGTCGCAGAAAATGATCTGTCCGGTGAGGTGAGCGTTGGCCAACAAAAAGCGCAACGTGTCCATGACGGGTTCCGGGCTTCCCGGACGCAGGAGTGGGGTGCGCTGGGCGGCGTGTTCAAGGTAATCGTCCATCTCATTTGGCGGAGCAAGGACGGGACCAAGCGCGATGCCGTTCACGCGGATTTCCGGAGCAAACTCCACGGCGGCCATCGTGGTCAGCGCGGCAAGTGCTTTCTTGGCGAGCGTGTAGGCGGCGTACTGGTGCTTGTGGTGGCTGGTGATGCGGGTGTCGAGCAGGTTGACAATCTGACCCTGCTGAACATGCTTCCGGAAATCCCGGCTCAGAAAAAAAGGAGCCTTGAAGTTAACATCAAACTGGCTGCGGAACAACTCGAAGTCGGTTGCCGCGATGGTTCCCGGATCGTAGGTCGAGGCGTTGTTGACGAGCAGCGCAAGCTTGGGGTGCGCCTCCGCGACTTCCGGGACGAGCCGGGCCACGCCTTCCTCGGCCTGCAAGTCCGCCGTATGGAGGGTGCAGCGCCGTCCGTGCTTGCGGATTTCCTCGCAAACGGCCTCGGCTTCGGCCTGAGAGCGGTGGCAGTGCAGGGCGATGTCCCAGCCATCCTCCGCGAGGGCGAGGCCCATCAGCCGCCCCAGCCGTTTCGAGCCTCCGGTGATGAGCGCAGTCCGGGAAGTGGCAACGCTCATGCGGCTTGGGTTTCTTCAAAAAGCTCGCGGCCAATCAGCATCCGCCGGATTTCGTTGGTGCCTGCGCCGATGTCAAAGAGCTTTGCGTCGCGGAGTAGGCGTCCGGTGGGGTAGTCGTTGATGTAGCCGTTGCCGCCCAACGCCTGAATCGCCTCCAGCGTGACCTTCACCGCATTCTCGGAGACAAACAGCAGGCAGGCGGCGGTGTCCCTTCTGGAGATGGACTGGTTGGCGGTTTGTCCGCCAATCCGATAGGCAAAGGCCCGGCTCGACTGGAGCGCAACGTACATGTCCGCGATCTTGCCCTGCATCAGCTCGAAGGTGCCGATGGGGCGGTCGAACTGCCAGCGGTCGTGGACGTAGGGCAGCACCACGTCCATCGCCGCCTGCATCACCCCAATCGGGCCACCCGCCAGCACCAGCCGCTCGTAGTTGAGTCCGCTCATCAAGACCCGCACCCCCTCGTTCACCTCGCCCATCACGTTCTCGTCCGGAATCTCGCAGTCCTCAAACACCAGTTCGCAGGTGTTGGAGCCGCGCATCCCCAGCTTGTCGAGCTTCTGAGCGGTGGAAAAGCCGGGCATGCCCTTCTCGATCAGAAAGGTGGTCATCGCCCGCGAGCCGTGGTCCTTGCCGCGTGTGCGCATGTAAACCACCAGCGCGTCCGCGTCCGGACCATTGGTGATCCACATCTTGCTGCCGTTGGCAACCCAGCGGCTCCCGACCTTGTTCGCCTGACACGCCATCGAACCGACCACGTCCGAACCCGCCCCCGGCTCCGACATCGCCAGCGCCCCGACGTGTTCCCCGGAGCAGAGCTTGGGCAGGTACTTGCGGCGCTGGGCCTCGCTGCCGTTGCGGAAAATCTGGTTGACGCACAAATTCGAGTGCGCCCCGTAGGACAAACCCACCGAGGCCGAGGCCCGCGAGATTTCCTCCACCGCAACCATGTGCGCCAAGTAGCCCATCCCAGACCCGCCGTAGTCCTCCGGGATCGTCATTCCCAGCAGACCGAGGTCGCCAAACTTGCGCCACAGATGCGCCGGGAACTCGTTGCTGCGGTCAATCTCGTCCGCGATGGGGGCGATTTCCTTTTCGGCGAACTCCCGCACCGTCTCGCGCAGCAGGTCCACCTCCTCGTTGAGTTGGGTGTCGAATAGCATCTTCGTCTCACATCAGAAAAAACTCACAATGTTCGCTTACCGTTTTTTATGCCACTGCATATTCCAAAGGCTGCCGCGTGAGTAGATGATTGTAGCAGACCCGTCGGACTCCAGAAACCTTCAGTAGTGCAGGGAGGTGTGATTGAGCCGTGATCCAGACGAGAAAGTGCGGTACACTGGAACACCACCACGGACTTCCAAGAGAGAACGCCATGCAGAATTCCATGCCACCCGTCACCGAGCAAGGCCGGGGCGCCCATGCCTGGTCTGCCCTGCAATGCGGACGGCGGGCCTTGTCCGAAATCGCCGGATTGCGCGGACAGATGCTTCAGGGTCTCCTGCTCAACTACGCCCTTTTCATTCTGGCGGCGCTCGTGCTCAACGGGCTGTTCTACTACTACGCACTCGCGCCGTTCATCGGCTGGGCATTTGGCGGCGGCGAGGGCGTGCTGGCGGCCACCGGAACCGTGATCTTGTGGCTCATCCAACTCACGGCGGCAGCGGTGTTCGCCATGGCCGCCCTGCGCTTTTCCGTTGAACTTGCCTCGCTCTGGCACCAAAGCCTGGTGATCCGGGTGATCCGGCATTTCCGGGAAATCGAGGAACCGCCCTTTTCGCTGGCTACTTGGTTGGATTCGATGAAGGCGGCGTTACGTGAAGCCCTCAAAGCCTGCGTGTTCCCGCTGCTCCTGCTCGTGCTGGGGCTGGTTCCCCTCATCGGCGTGGCGCTGGTCATGCTCGTGCAAGCTCACTGGCTGGGGCGCGACGTGGTCAACGGCTACCTTGACGGCTTGGACGATCCGGATGCGGCGGACGAGTTGCGGAAGGCGTGGCGCTGGGTGCCACTCCGCGTGGGGTGGCTGCCGATGGGACTCGCCTTCGTTCCCCTGCTCGGCTGGTTGCTCCTGCCCTTCGTCCTCACCTTGGAGGTGGTGGGCTTTGCCTATCAGGTGGAGTCCTCTCGCCGAACCGAAACTGGCGTTCGCTGAAACGAAGCCGCTCAAGCCTCTGAGCGCAGTTCTCGGAAAAAGCAGGTCGGCTGCCCGGTGTGGCAGGCGGGTCCGGTCTGGCGGACTCGGTAAATGAGGGTGTCCGCGTCGCAGTCCACCCAGATGGACTCGACCTGCTGGACGTGTCCGGACGACTCCCCTTTTTTCCAGAGTGCCTGACGTGATCGCGACCAGTAGTGCGCGAATCCGGTCTCCTGCGTTTTCCGGAGGGCGGCTTCGTTCGCATACGCCAGCATGAGGACGGCGTTGCTCTCTACGTCCTGCGCGATCACCGGAACCAGCCCACCCTGCTTGACGAAATCCACCTTGTCCGGAGTCACCGCCTCCATCGCTACTCCGGGCGCATGGTGGGGAAGAGGATCACGTCGCGGATGGTGTACTGCCC
>CAZQXS010000102.1:0-13288 GCA_964597275.1 uncultured Pseudomonadota bacterium
ATTGAACATGTCTCTGTCTCATCGAAGCGCGAAGCATTGTAGGAGCGGGCCATGCCCGCGAATCGCGTCCGGGGGACGCTCCTACAACGGAGTGTCTCGTTCTCATTCGGAATTACTATAATACCTGATGCACGAACAACCCACAAAAGAGGCCGTCCGGTTTGAGCGCAACCTGCACAGCCAGTTGACCCACCAGCTTGCCCTGCGGATTCTGCGGGGGGAGTATGCGCCGGGGGAGCGGTTGCCGAGCGAGTCCGTCTTGCTGAAAGAGTTCGGAATCAGCCGTACGGTGTTGCGCGAGGCGCTCAAGATGCTGCAAGCCAAGGGGCTGATTACCCTCAAGCAACGCACGGGCGGAGCCGTGCAGGAGGTTGCCTCGTGGAACCTGCTGGACAAGGAGTTGCTCCAGTGGCAAACTGAGGTGCAACCTCTGGAGCCGTTTCTTGTCGAGCTGTGGGAGGTGGTGCTGATGACGGCACCCGCCGCCGCCGGGCTGGCCGCTCACCGGGGAAGCTCGGAGGAGTTCAAGGAGATGAAAGCAGCCTTGCGGGTGATGAAGAAAGCGGGGGGCTTTTCGGAGGAGGGCATGAAGGCCTGCCTCCTGCTGTATCGAACCGTGATGCTGTCGAGCCACAACCGCTTGCTCGCCTCAATGGAATCGGCGGTCATGCACGCCTTGAGGATCGGGCTTCAGGTCAGCGCACTTCAGTCGGAAGACCAGAAGTTCGACTTGCGAAGCCATCGGTCCATCGCAAACGCGATCTTCTCCCGCAAGCCCGTGCGGGCACGCCAACTGACGTATCGCCTGCTGCGGCGCACCGCCCGCATGACGAAGGACTTTGACAGCATCGTTGGGCCAAGAATCGTAGGGGACGTGGAATCGCTCCAGCAGGAGGCCGATGAGTGACGGGGTCGGTCGGGCCGGGCGGAGCCTTGCTCCGTGTGGGGACGGCCCGGCTGGCCCCACTTCCGCCTTTGGTGGGAGGTGAGCGTTTTCAAGCAACTCGGCCCCCCAGCCGCCGGAGGACCATGCCCAACTTCGCCGCCAACCTGACTCTGCTCTTCACGGAACTCCCCTTTCTGGAGCGTTTTCAGGCCGCCGCCGAGGCCGGATTCCGGGGCGTTGAGTTCCTCTTTCCCTACGAACACCCTCCCGACGCGCTTCAGGCGCAGATCGAACAGCACAACCTCACCGTGGCGCTCTTCAACCTGCCCCCCGGAAATTGGCAGGCGGGCGAACGGGGAATCGCAGCCCTTCCGGGACACGAGGCGGATTTTGAACATTCGCTTGAAGCGACCTTGGAATACGCCAAGGCGACCGGGGCCGGGCGAATGCACGTCATGGCGGGGATGGTTGCAAAAGACGAACATCCGGCGGCACGGGACACGTTTGTGCGGAACCTCCGAAACGCCGCCCCCGTGTTTGCAAAACACGGGCTGGACCTGCTGATCGAACCCCTCAACCCACAGGACATGCCGGGGTATTTCCTTTCCCGGATTGACGAGGCTGTGGCCATTCTTGACGAAGTGGGAGAGTCAAACCTGAAACTCCAGTTCGACCTCTACCACCGACAGATGACCGAAGGAAACGTGGTGCGCGGGCTGCGCGAGCATTTTCCGCGCATCGGCCACATTCAGATCGCCAACGTCCCCGGACGTCACGAACCGGACTTCGGAGAGTTGAACTATCCCTTTCTCTTCGATGTGTTGGACGAATTGGGCTACGATGGCTGGGTGGGTTGCGAGTACAAGCCTCGTGCAGGAACCGTTTCCGGATTGGGGTGGTTCCGGGCACTCCCGCCCGGATGACCCCGTTACAGGTGCAGGGCCGTCACGCTCTGCTGGATGCGCCCCATTTCGTGCGTTCTGAGCTAGGTCGAAGGAACTGCGAATTGGGCTTTTGTTTTTTCTTGAGAAAGCTTCATGAACCAAATTGATCTTCAGGGCCGCCGTGCGGTGGTCACAGGCGGGGCACAGGGCATCGGCTACGCCATTGCCGAGCGTCTGCTGCAATCCGGGGCCACGGTTTGCCTTTGGGACCGCGATGCCGACTTGACCGCGCAAGCCATCGAGTCGCTGTCTGCAGTTGGCAACGTGCATCACACCACCGTGGACGTGACCCAACTCACAGAGGTGGAAGCCGCCACAACCGCGACCACCGCGATGATGGGCGGAATTGATATTTTCGTTGCCAACGCCGGGATTGCCGGGCCGACGACGAAGCTTTGGGAGTACCCCCCGGAAGCGTGGCAGGAGGTGCTGGACATTGACCTCACCGGAGTCTTCAACTGCATGAGGGCAGTGGTTCCGGGCATGATTTCGCAGAGCTACGGGCGCATCGTCAACGTCGCCTCCGTCGCAGGCAAGGACGGCAATCCCAACGCCTGCGCCTACAGCGCGGCCAAAGCCGGAGTGATCGCGCTCACCAAGTCGCTTGGCAAGGAGCTCGCGGGTCACGACATCGCCGTCAACTGCATCACGCCCGCTGCCGCGAAAACCCGCATCTTCGACCAGATCAGCCAGCAGCACATTGACTACATGCTCAGCAAGATCCCGCGCGAACGCTTCCTCAAGGTTGAAGAAGCGGCTTCGATGGTCGCCTGGCTGTGTTCCCAAGAAAACTCGTTCACCACCGGTTCGGCCTTCGACCTCAGCGGAGGACGTTCAACGTATTGAATGCCATGACGAAGCACATCCAACTCCACCCGGAGGACAACGTCGCCATCGCCGTGGATGACTTTGAGGCCGGGCAGTCCATGTCCGGCACCTCCGCCATCGAACGGATTCCCGCAGGGCACAAGATGACGCTTCGGGAAATCCCGCAGGGCGAGCCAGTCCGCAAGTACAACCAGATCATCGGTTTCGCCAGCCAAGGCATTCCCGCAGGGGCGCACGTCCATGACCACAACACCGAAATGCGTGCTTTCGAGCGGGATTATGCGTTTGGGATGGACAAGAAGCCGGACGCTCCGGTTTCAACACCAGCCACGTTTGAGGGCTTTACTCGTGCAGATGGACGGGTGGGCACCCGCAACTACCTTGCGGTGTTGTCCTCGGTGAATTGCTCCGCCACGGTGGCCCGCTACATTGCCGACTCGTTCCGGGATGAGGACGTCAAGGCAGAGTTCCCCAACGTGGACGGCGTGGTTTCGCTCACGCACAGCACGGGTTGCGGACAGAACATCAAGGGCGAGGGCCTGTCCCTGCTGCGCAGCGTCATGGCGGGATACGCGACACACCCGAATGTCTCCGGGGCGGTGCTGGTGGGTCTGGGCTGCGAGGTCAATCAGGTCGCCGACTTGATGAACACGCAGGGGCTTGCCACGGGTCCGGGCTTGCAGGCGATGACGATTCAGGACTCCGGTGGCACCAAGGCGACTGTGGAGCGCGGCATCGCCATGCTCAAGGAAATGCTGCCGGAGGCGAACAAGGCGACGCGCTCCACCGTGCCCGCCTCGCACCTCACGCTGGGGCTGGAGTGTGGCGGATCGGATGCCTATTCCGGGATCACGGCAAATCCCTCGCTTGGGGCGGCAGCGGACTTGCTGGTGCGGAACGGAGGCACCGCCATCCTCAGCGAAACCCCGGAAATCTACGGGGCCGAGCATCTGCTCACGCGCCGTGCCGTCAGCCGCGAGGTTGGCGAAAAGCTGATCGAACTGATCCACTGGTGGGAGGACTACACCACCCGCAACGGCGGGGAGATGGACAACAACCCCTCGCCCGGAAACAAGGCGGGCGGCCTCACCACGATTCTGGAAAAATCGCTCGGCGCCGTGGCCAAAGGCGGCACCATGAACCTTTCCGGCGTCTTCAAGTTTGCAGAAAAAATCAACACCCCCGGCTTTGTGTTCATGGACTCTCCGGGCTACGATCCGGTTTCCATCACAGGACAGGTCGCCTCCGGCGCAAACATCGTCTGCTTTACCACCGGACGCGGCTCCGTCTATGGCTGCAAGCCCACCCCCAGCCTCAAGCTCGCCACCAACTCCCCCATGTACCAGCGCATGTCCGACGACATGGACGTGAACTGCGGGGAAATCCTCGAAGGGGCGGCCACGGTGCAGGAGAAGGGCGAGCAGATCTTCCGGCTCATTCTCGACACCGCTTCCGGAAAACCCTCCAAAAGCGAGGCGCTGGGTTTTGGCGAAAACGAGTTCACGCCGTGGCAGCTTGGCGCGGTGATGTGAGACAGGTTGCTTACATTTTCATCACTGTGGTCCCTTGTCAAGAGAAGAGTGCTGGTTTCTATAGCAGTCAAATGGGGTTATCTTTTTTATTTAACTGTATTTATTGACAAAACAAGATGGCACCGCCTTTGCTGAATGAATGGGATTGAACACCATTTTTTCTTTTTCGCAACAGGAGTGTCATGAAAAAAGTAGAGGCGATCATCAAGCCCTTCAAGCTCGACGAGGTGAAGGAGGGGCTGGCCTCCCTAGGGATTCAGGGACTGACCATTTCCGAGGTGAAGGGGTTTGGCCGCCAGAAGGGACACACGGAATTGTACCGTGGGGCAGAATATGAGATTGATTTTCTCCCCAAAATCAAAGTAGAAGTAATAGCGTCGGATGAACAGTACGAATCCGTGCTGGGGGTGATTCAGGAGAAATCCAAAACGGGGAAGATCGGTGACGGCAAAATCTTTGTGTACGACCTTGATCAGGTGGTGCGCATCCGCACAGGCGAGCAGGGCGAAAACGCCGTCTGAACCCCTTGAGCCTTGGGAGAGACAATGACCTCCCCTGCGCCGCTTGCCCCCACTGACCTGTTTGTGGAGGTCAGCCACATCATCACCTCCTCGCACAACGCGGACGAAACCCTTGCGCGGATCGTCCGCATGGTCGCCGAGCAGACGCAGGTGGACGGCTGCTCGATCTACAGCTACCTCTCCAAAGAAGACCTGCTCGTCCTCAAGGCCACGCACGGCCTGAATCAGGAAACGGTGGGGCAGGTCCAGATGCGCTCATCGGAAGGACTGGTGGGGCTGGTGCTGGAGCAGATGAAGCCCGTGCATGTGGCCCAGATGCAGGCGCATCCCCGCTTCAAGCCCTTTCCGCAGACCAACGAGGACGCCCTCTCCTCGCTGCTGGGAGTTCCGCTGATCGAGCATCGCCAGCCCTTTGGAGTCCTGGTCGTCCACACCATCGAACCCCGTGATTTCTCGGAAGACGAAATCGCGGTCCTCACCACCATCGCCTCTCAGATTTCCAGCCTGGTCTCGAAGACCCTGCTCATCCAGCAGTTGGACGAAACGGCGGTGCATACCTCCGTTCCGGTGGAGCGGGGCAGCCAGCGCATCTCCGGCAACTCGGTCGCCACCGGAGTCGCCACCGGGCGGGCGGTGGTGATGCAGGACACCTCCCTGGAAGAGCCCACGAGGGTCAGCGAGCGCACTCCGGAGGACGAACTGGCCGACCTGCAAGCGGCGCTCGATCACGTCACGGAGGACACCCTCAAGCTGGTGGACAAGATTTCCGGCTATGTGGGGCCGGACGAGGCGGCGATTTTTCACGTCCACCTCATGTTTCTGGAGGACCACACCTTTCAGGAGAAGATCCAGCAGCACATTGAGGAAGGAACGACCGTTGCGTGGGCGATTTACGAGACCATCGAGGAGTACCTGACCGCCTTTGAGGAGATTGACGACCCCTACCTGCGGGAAAAGGGCACCGACCTCAAGGACGTGGGCTACCGCCTGCTCAACTATCTGGGGCATGGCCGCTCGGCGGTCACGGAAAAAGAGGGCATCCTTGTCGCCAAGCAACTGCTCCCCGGAGACATCGCCCGCCTCAATCCCGACTGCATCGAGGGCATTCTGACCTCCAGCGGAGGAGTGGTTTCCCACGCGGCCATCCTGGCGCGTTCGATTCTGGTCCCGGCGGTCTGCATTGCGGAAGAGGAGCTGTCGTCCATCCACGAAGGCGACAGGATTGCGCTGGATGGGGACGTGGGGCTGGTGGTGCTGCATCCGTCCGAGGAAGTGATCGGCGAGTTCAGCCGACGCCAGGAGCAGGAGCGGCTCTACCGAAAGTATCTGGAGAGCTACCGCGACCTGCCCTGCCAAACGCAGGATGGCGAGCGTGTCCGGATTTTTGCGAATGTGGCGATGGAAGGCGACATCCTGCACCTGGAGCATTACGGGGCCGAAGGCGTGGGACTGTACCGCACCGAGATTTACTTCCTCTCGCTGGACCGCTACCCGCAGGTGGAGGAGCAGGAGGAAACCTACACGCGCATCCTCAGCCGCGTGCCCAAGGACCAGCGCATGATCTTCCGGACGCTGGACATCGGAGCGGATAAGGCCGCGCCCTACATGGGGTTCCAGCAGGAGGAGAATCCGTTTCTCGGCTTCCGCGCCCTGCGTCGGCAACTCCGGCAGCCAGAGGTGCTGAAGAAGCAGATCAAGGCACTCTACCTAGCGGCGAGGACGCATGACAACGTCCACCTGCTGTTTCCGATGCTCACGGAACTGGACGAGTTCCGGAAGGCGAAGACGCTGGTGGAAAAATGCAGGAGCGAGTTGGAACTGCAAGGAGTTGATGTGCCCAAACTGCCCATCGGCGCGATGTTCGAGGTTCCTGCCGCCGTGATGATGTGCGACCACTTCATGCCCGAACTGGACTTTTGCTCGATCGGCAGCAACGACCTCACACAGTATGTGCTGGCGGTGGACCGCAACAATCCGCAGACCAGCAACCTCTACGACCCCCTGCATCCCTCGGTCCTGCAACTCATCCAGCGGCTGGCGGTTTCGGCACGGCGGCACGAGAAGCCTTTGGAGATTTGCGGGGAAATGGCGTCCGATCCGGACGGCTGCGTGATCCTCGTGGGCTTGGGGGTGCGGCTACTGAGCATGAACCCGCCCCTGATCCCGGTGGTCAAGGAACGCCTGTCGCAGGTCACGCTGGAGCAGGCGCAGAAAATCGCGGAACGCGCCTTGGAAATGCATTCGGCAGGCGAGGTCCGCCGCCACATCCGCCGTGTGATTGGCACCTCCCGCAAGCTCACCACCTGACGTTTCTGCACCCTTTCGGTACCCCACGCACCCCTTTCGGCATGCCTGATCCCAAAACTCAGCTTTTTTACGGAAACCGGAGCCTGCTGGTGAACGAAGCCGCCGAGTCCGCCGTGCAGCGCGTGCTGGGCGACACCGACCGCACGCTGGGCTACGAGCGTTTTTCTGCGGCAGAGTTGGTGCGCGATGGCGAAGAGGCGTCCCTGCGGCTGGAAGCCCTGTGCAACACGCTGGAAAGCCCCTCGATGCTCAGCGAGCGGGTGGTGGTCCGAATGGATCAGGCGGAGCAGATCAAGAAGGGCGGCGGACGAGGAGGCGGAGCCAATGGCGTGGCGCTGTTCGAGACGATCCTGCGGACGATCACCGCCCCGCCGGAACACCTCTGGCTGGTGCTGACCAGTGCCGCCGGGAGGGATTCGGAACTCAGCCAGCCGTTGCTGAAGGCGGTCAAGCAGTCCGGGAAGGTGCAGCGCTTCATCGCCTACGACAACGACCATCCCGGCGACTGGGTGCGCCGCCGCGCCGAGGAAAAGGGTCTCCGTGTTTCTCCGCAGGTGGCAGGGCTGTTGATTCGCGTGGCGGGCAACGACGTGGGCGACCTCGACCAGGAGTTGGAAAAGCTGACGCTCCTGCATCCGGAGGCTTCCGAACTGACGGAGGCGATGGTTGCGGAAGCCGTGCAGGGGCATCGGCATTTTTCGGTGTTTGCGATGGTGGAGGCGCTCGCCCAGCAGGATTTGCGCAAGGCGCTGGACGTGCTGCACCAGCAACTGGAGCAAGCCCCCCGCGAGCATGTGCGGCTCTACATGCTCGTGGTGCAGCAGTTTCGCAGGCTGCTGCTGATCCGCAGCATGCAGGAAGCCGGAAAGCCACAGCCGGACATCCTCAAGAAGCTGGGCCTGCCCGGATTCATTGGCAAGCAGGCGATCACTCAGGCGCAGCAGTTCAAGTTCTCCGAACTGACACAGGCCTATGCGCTGTTGGGGGCAATGGAACTGCGGCTCAAGTTTGAGGCGGAATTGGCCGGAGTGCTGCTTCAGGAAATCTTTGCGAAGCTTTGCCGGAAAACGCGCTGACGCAACAAGGCTCAGGCGTCCGGATCAAGCTGCGTGACGGGATCCCGCCCCCGGCTGGAGCAGGTGATGGTGATGGTGCGCGGGCAGTAGATGCCCAAGGTGCCGACCGCGATCAGTCCCTGCTGCCAGGTGGCGTTGTGGCTGAGTTCGTACACGCGGCCTTCGGTGCAGAGATCATAGGCTTCATAGGAGGTTTCGCCGATCAGGCCCCAGAGCCAGTAGATGCGTTCCTCGACAATGACTTGCTCCGAGGGCGTTTCAGAGGGATACTGCACCTGAACTCGGCAGCCGCCCAAAACGAGCATTCCGAGTGCCAGCACGAGGACGAGTCGCGAGGCGTGTTTTAGTAAAACATCCGACATCCGCTTGCCCTCACTCCCAAAATGCGTAATCTTGCATGTCTGACCCTCGATAGAGAAACTTTGCCGTGAAGCATCCGGGTTCAAAAATCTTTGGCGTGAACAGGTGGTCGCCCTCCCACATGGGCAGGTCGAGCAGTTCGTCGCGGGGCACCCACTCCAACTGCCCCTCCGGGCAGTCCTCCCGCAGGCTGCCGGAAAACCGGACGACGTGGAAGACGTACACATGCCACTCGTCGCCAAACGGCGAGTCGCCCAAATCCGGAAAGGTCAGCACCGCCTTGAGCTGCGGGGCTTCGATGTGCAGTCCGGTTTCCTCTTCGGCCTCGCGGACGGCGGCTTCGAGGGGGGCTTCGTTGGCTTCGAGCTTTCCACCGGGCGCAAGGTACAAGCCCCGATGCTCGTCCGCCTTCTCGCGGTGGATCATCAGCACGCGCCCCGCGTCCTCAATGTAAACCAAGACTCCAAGTTTCAACGATCAACCTGCAAATGCCGAGTGAACCTTCTCCGAAGGCGTTGAGCCGACTGCTCGATCAAGTGATAGACAAAGCCCGCAAGGATCCACGAGGCGCGGCCTCGGCCCCGCAGGGGCGCAAAAGGTCCAAAGCCGTCCCGGCTCCCCCGGAGGCGGAAACGTATGACCTTGCCCAGCACAACCGCATCATCCGGGGACGCATGCCCGGACTGGAGGCGGTGCATGACCGCTTTGCCCGCATCTTCGCCCAAACCCTCACCCAGCACATGCGCCGCTCCATCGGGATGCTGCGCCGCGCCACCGAGATGGTGAGCATGAAGGACTACCTGCACACCCTTCAGGAGCCGTACTCGATCACCCGCTTCAGCCTCCCGCCTCTGCACGGCGTGGCGGTCTTTGCCCTTGAGCAGCGGTTGGGTCGGGCGCTGATTGACCTCCGGCTCGGCGGCTCCGGCCATGTGGACTCCCGCGATGCCCGCAAGGGCTTCACCGCAATCGAAGCCAAGATGGTCGAGAAGGTGGTCAACTCCGGGTTTGAAGACCTCACCCGTGCGTGGAAGCCGATCAGCCCCCTCACCGCCACACGCTTTGAGCGCACCGAAACCAACGCGAAGTCCGCCGCCGTGGTCCCGGAAAGCGAAGTGATGGTGGTCACCACCTTCGATGTCGAGGTCAACCGCGTCCCGATGGCGCTCTCCATCGGCATTCCGTATTATATGCTCGACCCCATCGGCTCCCGGCTGGACACCACCTACCAGATTGCGGATGCGGAAGAGAATCAGGTCAACGTGGGGCGCCTGACCCAAAACCTGCTGGGATCCAGCCTGACGGTGCAGGTGCCGCTGGGGCATGCCCGCGTTTCCCTGCGCCACTTTCTCAAGCTCAAGGTCGGCGACCGCATCCTGCTCGATCAGGAACACGACCAGCCGCTTCCGGTCCTGGTCAACGGCAAGCTCAAGTTCCGGGGCGTGCAGGGGGCGTACAAAGGCAAGATCGCGGTGCAGATCAGCGACGTGCAGGAGCCGCCCAAGCGTTTTCTGGACGCGACCGACTCGGAAGCCGCCAAATGAGCAACGGGCCGCCGCCGGGATTTCAGCGCTGCCTTGCGTTCTTGCGGAGGCGCGGCTTGATGGCCACGGTCTTCCGCGAGGCGTTGATCCGCTCCCGCAGTTCCTTGCCGGCCTTGAAGACGGGGAGCTTCTTTTTGCCCACGCGGACGGACTCGCCCGTGCGCGGATTGCGCCCCGTGTAGTTTCCGTACTTCTTGAGCGTGAACGAACCGAAGCCGCGCAGCTCCACCTTGTCCCCCTTCTTGAGGGCTTCCTTGATGCTGTCGAAGAAAATCCGGACCACCTTGTCGGCATCATGGGTCGCGGCCTCGCTTTGTTCCGCAAGGAGTTGGATGAGTTGGGATTTGGTCATAGGCTGTGTTGGGTGACGCAGAAACGAAACATGGCAAGAACCTTATGAGAACTCGGCGGTCAATTGCAAGTCCTCCCCGCATCAAACCTCCCGCACCTGCGTTTTGCACTCCGTTTTTTCTGCTCCCTTGCCTGCCAAATCCTTGGGGCGAAGGGTCCGGGAGGCCGCCGTGCGGGGCGACCGTGCTAGGGAGATCGGGGCATTCCGCAGGATGGGGTCAAGAAATAGCTTGCTGAATTCCTGTAATCGTTGATCATTTTAGGTTTCAGATTCAACCGTAGCGACCTTCCATGAAAAACAAGTTCTCCAGCTTTTTTGCGCAGGACATGGCCATTGACCTGGGCACTGCAAACACTCTGGTCTATATGAAGCACCACGGCATCGTCATCCGGGAGCCGTCCGTGGTGGCCGTGCAGCGTGACACACGGGGGAACTACAAGGTGCTGGCCGTGGGCGAGGAAGCCAAGCAGATGCTGGGCCGCACGCCCGGCTCCATCACGGCGATCCGCCCGATGAAGGACGGCGTGATCTCGGACTTTGACGTGACGCAGGAGATGCTGCGCTACTTCATCCGCCAGTGCCAGCGGCGGTTTTCGTTCTTCCGCTTCAAGCCGCGCATCATCATCGCCGTGCCATCCGGGATCACGCAGGTCGAGCGCCGCGCCGTCAAGGAAGCCGCCGAATCCGCCGGAGCGCGGGAGGTCTTCCTGATCGAGGAGCCAATGGCGGCGGCGGTCGGGGCGGGACTTCCCGTGACGGAGGCGAGCGGTAGCATGATCGTGGACATCGGCGGGGGCACCACCGAGGTCGCGGTCATCTCCCTCGCCGGAATCGTGTACAGCGACTCCGCCCGCGTGGGCGGCGACCGCATGGACGACACGATCATCCAGTTCGTCAAGCAGAAGTACAACCTGCTCATCGGAGAGCGCACCGCCGAGGAAATCAAGATCTGCATCGGCTCGGCGTTTCTGCAAGGCGAGGCCCGCACCCACGAAGTCCGGGGCCGCGACCTCGTGACCGGCATTCCCAAGACGCTCATCCTCAGCGAGGAGGAGATCATGCAGGCGCTTGCCGACGTTTGCGACCAGATCGTCAAGACCGTGCGCAACGCGCTGGAGTCCACGCCTCCGGAACTTGCGGCGGACATCGTGGACCGGGGCATCGTGCTGGCAGGCGGCGGGTCGCTGCTTTCGGGGCTGGATTTTCTGCTGCGGCATCAGGTGGGCCTGCCCGTCTTCCACGCCGAGGATCCGCTCACCGCAGTCGCGGAAGGCACCGGGAAGGTACTGGACGAGTTGGACCTGCTTTCCAGCATCGAACTGGAAACCTGAGTCTCACGCCTCCCGGACGAGGCTGTTGAGGCAGGCGTAGCCCGCACTCACGCCGCCCTCGTCCACGCTTTCCCCCTTGGTCCGCACCAGATAGCCCGCGTCCTCGTTCAGCCGCACCTCCGCTCCGTTTGCAAGCAAGACCCCGTAGCGTCCCAATTCGCTGACACAGCGCAGCGTCTCGGCATGGTGGTCCACCAGCAGGGTGGCCTCGTGGGCAACCGGATGCAGCCGTTCCATCAGCACCCAGCTTGAGCGTTCGCCCGGAGACAGTTTTGCCAGTTTTTTCACGATTTCCGCGCCATACACGTTGTGCCCCCCGCCTTCGCGCTGGGGTTTGAGGACGAAGCGCTCCGGATGTTCGGCGGCTTCGTTCAGCACGAACTCCACCTCGTCAGAATCGTCATCGAGGCTGTGCATTTCGGCGCAGACCTCCAGCAGGGGCTTCGCCTCCGAGTCTGAGACAAACCGCCCTAACACCTCCGGATTCGTGAGCCGCTGCTGCACCTTTTTCATGCCCGCCAACTGCATTGCCAAGTCCGGCACCTGAATCGCGTCCGAGGCTTCCAGCAGTCGCCGCCCGGCCACTGCGTCTGGATGCGTGAAGTCCTTGGGGGTGTAGCCCGCACGGTAGTACACCAGCGCAACGGGTTCGCCTGCAAAGCGCAGGGTGCCCTGCCGCAACTTACCCCGCTCCGCCACTTCTGCAAGGGTGGCCCGCACGGTGCTGAGGCCAAACTGCTGCAAGAGCCGCTGCTCGATGCCGCGCTGGTCCAGCCGATTCGATTCCTGCGGCTGCACGATCATCAGCACCACCCCGTTGGACGCCCCATGCACCTGCACGCCTTCCGCGATTCCGGCAGTGATCGGGGTCAGCGGATCGTTGGGGAGCAGGCGACCGAGGACGTCGGGCTGGCTGCGGCAGAGCAGTTGGTGAAAGCGGTACAGCCGCCCGGCAAGATGCGGGAAGCTTGCGGAAATGGAGTTGAACTCCACCTGACGCCACCCCTGCCCTCCACCTTCTGGAACAGCAAAAAAGTCGTTGCGCGAAATCAGCAGCCGCCACGGCTGGGGCGTTTCGGCCCCCCGGAAGCTGAACAGCAGTTTCAGGAAATCGTCGTGTTGGGTCACGGACCCCAGCGTGTCCTCCAGAAACGCCCCGTCGTCCGCCACGCGGTGCATCAGCGTCTGCGAAACGGCGGTCAGCGCCTCGGCCTCCTCCAGCAGGGATTCCGGAGCGCCATAGGGCGTGAGCGCCACCGGAACATGCGTGAGCTGCCCCGGATTCGCATAGCGCAAGATTCCCAGCACGGCCAGCCAGTCCACCGCTTCTTCAGGATCAGGAAACATGGGGTCTTGGTGCATGTTGTCGCTTTCGCAGGATTCCAAATTGAGACTTCACTCGCTCGTTTGCGCTTGCGCCCAACCGCTTGCGGGGAGCGAAGGGGCTTTCTGCAACGGTAGCATCCCGCCCGGCGAAACTCAACGATTCCCGTTGCATGAACCGGAGTTTTCCGGTAGCTTGGCCGCAACTGCGAAAACCCGCACCAAGGAGCCACCATGCCTGCCCACCCATCCAAATCCGTAACGCTCCAAGCCTTGTTGCTCGA
>CAZQXS010000103.1:0-13227 GCA_964597275.1 uncultured Pseudomonadota bacterium
TCGCGCTCAAGACGGAAGACGGCACAGGCCGCGCCGCCGAAGTCGCGCTCGTGGAGGTGCTGTCCAAAATCGGCATGACCCCGGACGACACTGCCGCATGGGACGAATTGCGTGAGCCGATCATCCGCAACCGCCGGGGCTTCGTCACGGGGAAAATGCGCTGCGTGGAGTCCACTGAGATTTGATGAGGCTCCTTGGCGTCACTCCCGCGCAGGCGGGAGTCCAGTGTCGCTTCCTCCAGCTTTCTGGATTCCCACCTTCGTGGGAATGACCCGTAATGAGCATCATTAGTTTCACCAAGTAGTTGTTTTTCATAAAACTGAACCTTAAGGAAAAAATCATGACTTTGAAAGCAAACGGAAACCGCCTTTGGGATTCTTTGATGGAGATGGCGAAAATCGGCCCCGGCGACCACGGGGGCAGTCGGCGGCTCGCCCTTTCCGACGAGGACGTGGCCGGGCGCAACCTCTTCCGGCAGTGGGCCAGCGAGGCAGGCTGTACCTTCCGGCTGGACACGATGGGCAACCTCTTCGCCCGACGAGCGGGCAGGAATCCCGATGCCGCCCCGGTGATGTCCGGGAGCCACTTGGACACTCAGCCCTCTGGAGGGCGCTTTGACGGCATCCTCGGTGTGCTGGGGGCGCTGGAGGTGGTGCGCTCGCTCAACGACCACGGGGTGGAGACCGAAGCCCCGTTCGAGGTGGTGGTCTGGACCAACGAGGAGGGGGCGCGCTTCCCTCCGGCGATGATGGGGTCGGGCGTGTTCGCAGGCATTCTCGACCAAGCGGAAATCTACTCCCAAACCGACCCGGACGGCATCACGGTCGAGTCCGAGCTGCGCCGCACCGGAGAGTTGGGTGAAATCCCCTGCCAGCCCTTCCCGATCAAGGCGTACTACGAACTGCACATCGAGCAGGGTCCGGTGCTGGAAGCCGAGGACACCACGATTGGCGTGGTCATGGGCGGACAGGGCTTGTACTGGACGCACGTCACTCTGCGCGGGCAGGACTCCCACGCAGGCACCACCCCGATGTCCTACCGCAAGGATGCGCTGATGGGCGCGTCCCGCATCATCACCGGACTCCGCGAAATCATCCGCCAGCAGTCCGGCTCGGTCTGCACAGTCGGACGCTTGGAAACGCTCCCGGCCTCGATCAACACGGTTCCGGGCGAGGTCTTCTTCACGGTGGACATCCGACACCCCGACGATCCCACGCTGGACGGCGTCCACGACGAGTTGCGCGGCTTGGTGGATTCCGTTTGCGCAGAAGAGGGGCTGTCGGTGGACTTCAACAACATCTGGCGGGCACCCACAGTGAACTTCCACGACGAGTGCATTTCCAAGGTCCGGAACGCCGCGCAGGGGCTGGGCTACTCCCACCGCGACATCGTTTCCGGGGCTGGGCACGACGCCTGCCACGTCACCCACATCGCCCCGACCGGGATGATCTTCATTCCGTGCGAAAACGGACTCAGCCACAACGAGGCGGAGAACACGACTCCGGAGCAGGTCGCCGCCGGAGCCGACGTGCTGCTCAATGCCGTCGCCGCCAGTGCAGGTTCGTAGGGCGGAAGGGACTGCCGGAAATCTATAGTAATTCCGAATAAGAACGAGACACTCCGTTGTAGGAGCGTCCTCTGGACGCGATTCGCGGGCATGGCCCGCTCCTACGATGCTTCGAGCTTGGATGAGACAGAAACGTGTACAATTCTTAATTGGAATTACTATAGGTTGGGCGGGTGGAAGCCCGCAGGGTGAGGACGGCGTTGAACACCAACGCGGCCAGCACCAAGCCGCCGCCAACGAAGGTGAGTTGTGAGGGCACCTCGTTGAGGAACACCCAGACCCACATTGGCCCCAGCACGGTTTCGAGCAGCATGATGAGGCCGACCTCCGGGGCCGGGAGGTAGCGCGGGGCGAGGTTGATCGCGGCAAAGGAGATGGGCTGGATCACCAGTCCCATCAAGGCGAGCAGCCAGTAGTCCGAAACGGGCACCTCGAAGGGGTCGGTGACGAAAAGCATCACCGCCGCTGCGAGCAGGCCTCCCAAGCCGATGGTTGGGACAAAGTTGATCGCCTTGGCCTTGCGGATCAGCACGAACTGAACGGCCAGCGTCAGCGCGGTCAGGAACGCGAAGAACTCCCCGAACCAACTCCCGCCCGCAATGCCTTCCGCGAAAATCACGGCAATTCCGGTTCCGGCAATGGCAATCGCCAGCCAGGTCCGCAAGGGCACGGTTTCGCGCAACACGAGCAAGCTCAGCAGGGCCGCGAGCAGCGGCAGCGAGCTGATGATGAGCAGCACGTTGGCCGTCACCGCCGACTTGATCGCAAGGTTGAAGCTCCACGATCCGAAGGCGTAGAGCAGGGTCATCACGACCCCGTACCAGCCCATGCCGCGCAGCATGCGGCCCAAGCCTCCGCGCTCCCGGATGAAGAAGAATCCCAGTAGCGCCCCGCCCACCAACACCCCGCGCCAAAAGGTCACGGTCCAGGCATCGCCGTGGATCATGCGGATGATGAGCGCGTCCGGAGTCAGCACGAGGATGCCGCCGACTCCGATCAGCAGCCCCTTGGCGTGGTCAGTCACAAATTCTCCTTGAGGTCGTGGTTCATGGTCATTCCCGCGCAGGCGGGAATCCAGTAAAAGTGTCAGGAACAGGCGTTGACCCTGTTGCCGATCCCCTTTGTCGCTGGTTTGTTCAAGCCAGCATGGTAGGGTGATTCTCCACGACACACAACCCACTTCACACGCACACGCTTGCAATGTTAGTCATCCTGCACCCCGACACCGACGAATCCTCCGAGGAGTTCAAGCAGACCCTCAGCCACCTCAAGCACCTGCCCAACGTGCGGCTCCGGACGCATCACGTTCAGGGCCGCGAGCAGCGGCTTACGGAAATCTACCTGATCGGAAACACGGCGGCGGTCAGCTTGGAGGAAGTCGAAGCCCTGCCCTCCGTCGAGAAGGTCATTCGGATCTCTCACGAATTCCGGGTGCTGGGGCGGCACACTGAGGATGCGCCTTCGCTCGATTTCGAGTACAACGGGGTGCACTTCAACCAGAGCGAGTTCCACCTGTTTGCCGGGCTTTGCGCGGTGGACCACCCCAAGAACGTCGAGCGCATGATGCGAGCCTTGCAGGAACACGGGCAGGTCTGCACGCGCATGGGGGCGTACAAGCCGCGCACCAATCCCTATGCGTTTCAGGGGCACGGACAGGACTGCCTGCCCTACGTTTTTGAGCTGGCGGGGAAGTACGGAATCAAGGTCGTGGCGATGGAGGTCACGCACGACAGCCACATCGAGGAGATTGACTCGGTGCTGGAAAAGCTGGGACGACCGACGGGGGTGATGCTGCAAATCGGCACGCGCAACACGCAGAATTTCGAGCTGCTGAAAGCCATCGGGCGGCAGCGCACCTACCCCGCCCTGCTCAAGCGGGGCTTCGGCATCTCGCTCACGGAATCGCTCAATGCGGCGGAGTACTTGGCCAGCGAGGGCAACACGAACATCATCTTCTGCCTGCGCGGCATGAAGACCGGATTTGGCGCACCGCACCGCAACATGGTGGACTTCCCGCATGTTCCGGTGGTCAAGCGCCTCACGCGCATGCCCGTCTGCATTGACCCCTCCCATTCGGTGGGAACCCGCGAAGCCTCTCCGGACGGCATCCTCGATGTCTTCCACGCCACCGCGCAGGGCATCGTCGCCGGAGCCAACATGGTGCTGGTGGACTTCCATCCCAAGCCGGATGAAGCCTTGGTGGACGGCCCGCAGGCGCTGCGCATGGAGGAACTGCCGTATTTCCTTGAGGACGTGCAGGTCGCCCGCGATGCCTACACCCGCCGCGCCGATGTCGCCCGGCGTATGCAGTCCGCCTCTGGAGCGGAATAGGTCATGACACCGCTTGCTCGGAGGTGGTGTTGATTTCCAGAAACCTGAGAGCGGAGTCGTAAGGAGCGTCTCTTCGAGAAAACATTGCTGTGGAAGGTGAAGGTGAGAAACTTCTGCCAAATGCCGAGGTAGGCCTTCCGGACATGCTCATTGTTCATCAACTCGCGGGCCTCTCCTTCCAGTGCGATGGTTCCTGTTTCCAGCACATAACCATGCCGGGCTAGTTCCAGGGCCAATTCGGCGTTTTGCTCCACCAGCACCCTCAAGCGCAGGCTCGACATCGCCAAGGGGGTCAAGGGCCAGTGGGTCGTCCTCAAGAAACGCTGGATCGTCGAGAGGACCTTCGCCTGGCTTCAGGGCGCCCGGAGACTCTCCAAGGACTTCGAGATCACCACACGCTCCGGGGAGAACATGGTCCGCCTCGCCATGATCCGCATCATGCTTGCTAGAGCCGATCTTTAACCATACAGCCTCTTAGTTTCAGGCAGCCTTAGAGGAGGCTTCCGGCTCGGTTTGCAGGTAGTTCTCCATCGAGTCGTCCAGCGCCTCCACCCACGGGGTGTGGTGCGCCGGGGCCACGGTTCCGGTCATCACCGACTGATAGCCGTTGTCCCGGAAGGTCATGATGTTCTGCTTCTTGTGCTTCTTCCACTGGTGGAAGGCTTTGTTGGCTCCCGGAATGTCGAAGCTGGGGTAGTCCGTCTTGTCGATGAGATGCTGGACGTAAGCCCCTTGGAAGTCGATGGCCCCGTAGTCGTCCGGAATCGCATCCTCCTCCGTGCGCCACTTGTCGATGTCAGCCAACATCTCTTCCTGCGAGGGCAGGCTGAGCCATCCGAGGATCAGATCCCGCGCATACCACGCCTGCGCGTCGAACATGTTGAAGGTGTACCATTGGTCCTGCATGCCGAGGTACATGCACTTGGGATTGGCGACCCAAACCACCCCGTTGTAGAGGTTGACGGGGTAGAGGCGGTTGTTGGTGCGCAGCTTGAGTGCCTCTTCCATGAACGGGAAGTGGTGCAGGTAGCCTGTGCAGAGGATGATGGCATCCACGTCCTTCTTCGAGCCGTCCTGAAAGGTGCAGGTGTTCTTCTCCGCCTTGCTCAGTAGTGGCACCTCCTGCCAGTTGTCCGGCCAGTGGTAGCCCATCGCCGCCGTGCGGTGCGAGACCGTGACGGACTTGCAGCCGTACTTCCAGCACTGCGAGCCGATGTCCTCGGCGGAGTAGCTGGTGCCGATGATGAGGATGTCCTTGCCTTTGAACTCCAGCGCATCCCGGAAGTCGTGGGCGTGCAGGATGCGCCCGTTGAAGGTCTCAAAGCCCTCGAATTGGGGCACGTTGGGGATCGAGAAATGCCCGGAGCCGACCACCACATAATCAAACTCCTCGGTGTACTCGGCTTCCTTGTCGTAGTCCTCCACGGTGATGGAGAAGGTTGCGGAGGCATCGTCGTAGGTCACACGACGCACCGCTGTGTTGAAGCGGATCCAGTCCCGGATTCCGGCCTTTTCCACGCGGCCCTTGATGTAGTCCCACAGCACCGCCCGTGGGGGGTACGAGGCGATAGGGTATCCGAAGTGCTCCTCGAAGGTGTAGTCGGCGAACTCCAAGCCCTCCTTGGGGCCGTTCGACCAGAGGTAGCGGTACATGCCCCCGTGGACCGGCTCCCCATTTTCGTCCATACCGGTGCGCCAGGTGTAGTTCCACAGCCCGCCCCAGTCGCGCTGCTTCTCGAAACAGACGATTTCGGGGATGTCCGTGCCTTTTTGTTTGGCGGATTGAAAGGCTCTCAACTGCGCCAACCCGCTGGGGCCCGCGCCGATCACGGCAACTCGCTTGGCCATTCTTATTCTCTTGCTGATGGTTGTAAAACACGGTGACTCACAAATCGGCTCGCGATTTTGCTGACACCAACCCAAGTGGGACGTATCCTATCAAAGCGAGGAAATGGGTGGTATTAGGGGTTCCCCGTAGTGAGTTCGGGGAAAATGGGGGGCGCAATTGCGGGATTGCGAGTTGTTGTGGGATGAGGCCTGAGCTAATCCGACTTTTTCAGGGCGACTTGGAAACGGACCAGGTCAGCGAGGGTTTCGGCATCGAGCTTTTGCATCACGTGGGCACGATGCACCTCCACGGTACGCTCGGAAATGCCGAGGTCGAAGCCGATGACTTTGTTCGCGTGTCCCTGTGCGACCCGTTCGAAAACTTCAAATTCGCGGGGAGTGAGGGAGTCCCGTCGCACCAGTAGCTGCTCGTGGTCGAACTGGGCGCTGCGTAACCCGGCCTCCTGCTCCAGCGCCTCCTGAATGCGGTCCAGCAAGTCCTGCTCGCGGATGGGCTTGCGCAGAAAGTCGAGTGCCCCCTTGCGCATGGCCTCCACCGCCATTGGGACATCCCCGTGTCCGGTCATGAAGATGATGGGCAGCGTGAGCGAACGCTCATTCAACCGCTCCTGAAGCTCCAGTCCGCTCATGCCGGGCATCCGGATATCCAAGACGAGGCAGCCCCGTTCCGTGCCGTCGCAGTGGTCGAGAAACTCCACTGCCGAACCAAAGCTGCGGTGTGGCAAGTCCGCCGTCTCTAGGAGCAGACTCAGGGCGTCACGGACGGCATCGTCGTCATCGATGATGTAAACCTGCGGAAATGGTTCAGTCATGGCTTCTCTGTGTGTAGGGCAGGGTGAAGTAGAAGGTCGCTCCGGAGTCGGTGTTGTTGGTGAACTCCAGCCGTCCGCCGTGTGCCCGGACAATCGAACGGCTGATGGACAGGCCCATGCCCATGCCTGCGCCCTTGGTGCTGGAGAACGGACGGTATAGCTGGTTGAGGACTTCCTCGGAAAGCCCGCCCCCCCTGTCGATGACGGATATTTTCACGCCGCTGACCATCCGGGCGGTTTGCAACACGATGCGATTGCCATTTTGGCAGCCGACCTCCTTCATGGACTCCATGCCGTTGCGCAGCAGGTTCAGGACCACCTGCTGAATCTGGATGGGGTCGCAGACGATCATCGGCAGCGGTCGGGCGGGACTGAGCGTGATCACGATGTCCCGGATCAGCGCCTCCACCTCGGCCAGCCGATGCACCTCACGAAGGAGTGCATTGCAATCCACCTCCGTGTTGTGGCCTTCCTGGGGTTTGGCGAACTGCTGGACGTGTTCAATGACGGCTCCGGCCCGGTGGGTTTGGGTGCTGAGTTTTTCCAGTGCGTCCCGGAGGCGTTGCGGCCTGGGGGGATCCTTGTCAAGCAGACGCATTCCAGATTCGGCGTACATGGAAATCGCCGTCAGCGGCTGGTTGATCTCATGGGCTATCGCACTGGCCATCTCTCCCAGCGTGTTGAGACGGTCCACATGCGCCAGCTGTTCCCGGTGTTCGCGGACCTCACGCTCGGCCTCTTTCTGTGAGGTCAAATCCCGGATCAATCCCACATACTTGCGTTCCGGCTGCCCCAACACCTCGCTGAAGACGAGGTGGATGGGGAAGGTGCCCCCGTCTCGACGACACCCCATCACCTCGCATCCGGCTCTGAGGACGGTGGGGTTCCGCTGTTGGTAATCGGCGATGTACTGTCGGTACTGCTCCAGGTAATCCTCGGCAATCAGCTTGCGGAGGTTCTCGCCCTCCAGCGTCTCCGGACGGTAGCCGAACATGGTTTGGGCGGATCGGTTGCAGGTTTCGATGCGCCCGTCCTCGTCAATCGTGATCACGCTTTCCACCGCCGTGTCCACCACCGCCTTGGCGTAGGACTCGGCATGAACCAGCGCCTGTTCAGCCAGCTTACGGTCGGTGATGTCCGTGATCAAGCCTTCCAGCAGAATTTCGTCGTCACGTGTCCCGACCGCTCGTCCGCGCTCCCAAACCCACTTTTCCTCTCCGCTGCGGGCGATGATCCGGTACTCGATCTCAAACGGTTCATTGCGCTCCACGGCTTCATCCACGCTGGCTTCCACGGCCTCAAGGTCTTCCGGATGGGTAAACGATCCCCACAAGACGCGCTGCTCCTCAATGTCACTGCGCTCGTAGCCGCAAAGGGCGTGGCATCCCTCGCTGACAAACTCCATCGGCCAGTCCTTCTTGTGTAGGCAAAGGTAGGCCATGCCGGGCAGGTTTTTCAGAAGAGTTTCCAGCCGTTCAGCATTGATTCGGAGTCTGCGAACTCGTTGCCGCTCCCACCACCACCCCGCTCCAGCGAATACGGCGAGTCCTCCTGTGACTCCGGCCAGTAGCAGGGTCATGCGGTATCTCTCCTCAAGGCAGTGCGGTAGAGCTTGACGTACTGCTGGGCAGACTTCTCCCACGAAAAGCGTTTGCGCATGGCGCGGCGTTGCACGGCCCGGAGGGCGGTGCGTTGGTGTTGCCATGTTTCCAGCACCCAGTTCAGCGTCCCCCGCAGAGCCTCCGGTGTGGGGTCGTGGAAGACGAATCCGGTGCCGCCTCCGGTTTCGGGATCGTAGTTGGCCACCGTGTCCTTGAGGCCGCCCACCGCCCGCACGATGGGCAGGGTGCCGTAGCGCAGGCTGTAAATCTGGTTGAGGCCGCACGGTTCGTAAAGCGAGGGCATGAGGAAGAAGTCGGACCCGCCCTCGATGAGGTGCGCGAGCGGATCGCTGTAGCCGTGCATCCAGCCGAGCGTTCCGGGATGGGTTGCCGCCAGCCGATCCAGTGCCTGCCGGAGGTGTTCGTCGCCGCTTCCCAGCATCACCACCTGAAACTCCGCAAGTCCCGCCCCCAGCCATTGCTCCAAGGCCGGAATCAAAAAGCCAAAGCCCTTCTGCTCCGTGAGTCGGCTGACCATGCCAAAGAGTGGCACTTCCGGATTTTCCGCAAGCCCGAAGCGTCGTTGCAGAGCGGCTTTGCATTTTCGTTTTCCGGAGCGGTCCTTCAGTGAGTAGTTCGCGGGCAGGTGCGGGTCAGTCGCCGGATTCCAACTCGATTCTTCCACCCCGTTGAGGATGCCCGCCAAATCCTCCGACCGTCTTTGAAAGTGGACGTGCAGGCCGTGTCCGCCCAAGGGCGTGAGCAGTTCCTCGGCGTAGCCCGGACTCACCGCGTTGAGCTTGTCGGCAAGCGCGATCCCGCCCTTGAGCAGGTTGAGCTGTCCGTGATCCTCAAAACATTCCTGATTGCGCAGTTCTGCGGGAATACCCAGTAAATCGGCCTGCGGCATCGGGGTCTGCCCCTGATAGCCCGCATTGTGAAGGGTGAGGACGCTGTGGGTGTGTTGCCAACGAGCATCGGATTCGCGCAGGTGCCGCAGGTAAAGCGCTCCGATGGCAACGTGCCAGTCGTGCAGGTGGAGGATGTCGGGAATCCAGTCCTGCGCCTCGCACCACGCCAGCCCCGCCTTGGCGAGAAAGCCGAAGCGGAGGGCGTTGTCGGAGTAGGGGCTGCCGTGTTCGTCGTATAGTCCGGCACGTCCAAAAAAATCCTGATGCTCCAGAAAGTGCAGGGCCACGCTGGCATCAGACGGAGTTTCTTTACCGGACGCTTCCGGTGTCCGCCTGCTGGTTTCGGAGTTCCCGGAAGTGAGCGAGGCTCCCCAGACTTTGCCGCCAAGGGATTGTCCGCCGAGCAAAACATCCAGCGTGGGCAGGATCACACGGAACTGGTCTTGTCCGGGAACGGAGGCGTAGAGCGGGGTGAGGATGCGGACCTCGTGCCCAAGTGCGGCGAGTGCAAGCGGCAGGGCGTGGCAGACATCGGCGAGTCCGCCTGTTTTTGAGAAACCCGCGACCTCGCTGCACACGAAGGCCACGCGCAACGGCTTACTCAACGACCGCTCCTTTAGGAATCACGACGATCCCGTCTTCGGAAACGTGGAAGCGCTTCCGGTCCTTTTCGGGGTCAAAGCCGATTTCCACGCCGGGGCCGATGCGCACGTTCTTGTCGAGGATCGCCCGCCGGATTTTCGCGCCGCGTCCAATGTCGGCGCGGTCCATGATCACGGATTCCTGAATGTGGCAGAAGCTGTGGACGTGGACGCTGTAGCCGATCACGGACTGCTCCACCAGCGAGCCGCTGATGATGCTCCCGGAACTGACGATGGAGTTGATCGCGTGCCCGGTGCGCAGGTCGCTGAAGTGGACGAACTTCGCGGGCGGCAGCGGCGGGTGGTAGGTGTACACGGGCCAGTGGGCGTTATAGAGGTTGAACTCCGGCTCGATGCCGACCAAATCCATGCTCGACTCCCAATAGGCGTCAATGGTGCCCACGTCCCGCCAGTAGCCCTTTTCGTGCTGGCGCACGCCCGGAATGTGGTTGCGGGCGAAGTCATAGACGAAGACCTTGCCGTCCGGGTACAGCTTCGGGAGGATGTCGTGCCCAAAATCGTGCTTGCTGTCCTCGCGGGCGGCATCTTCCCGCAGCTCGCGCACCAGCGTGTCGCACTGGAAAATGTAGTTGCCCATCGAGGCCAGCACCTTTTTCGGATTCCCCGGAATCGTGGGCGGGTCCGCCTTCGGCTTTTCGACAAAGCCCACCATGCGCCAGTCGTCGTCCACCTCGATCACACCGAACTGGTCCGCCTCCTCGACAGGCACCGGAATCGCCGCGACGGTGAGCTGGGCGTTGTTGCGGTTGTGGAAACTGAGCATCTGGCGGATGTCCATGCGGTAAATGTGGTCGCCACCAAACACGCAGACCTGCTCCGGAGCGAGGTCTTCGATGAGGTTCATGTTCTGGAAAATCGCGTCGGCGGTGCCCTCGTACCAGCGCTTGCCCGTGCGCATCTGCGCCGGGATGGGGTCCACGAAGTGATCCAGCACCCCGGACACCCGCCAGCCCTGCCGCAGGTGCTGCATCAGCGAATGCGACATGAACTGCGTGAGGACGAAAATGCGGTGCAGTCCCGAATTGACGAAGTTGCTCAACACAAAGTCGGCAATCCGGTAGTTGCCGCCGTAGGGCACGGAGGGCTTGGCGCGCTGGTGCGTGAGCGGCGCAAGGCGGGTGCCCTCTCCACCCGCGAGGATCATGGACAACACTGGAATCATGCGGCTCCTTGAGTTGGGAGTTGATGAGTTCGTGGGCTACAGCCTACCACCCTGCCGCCCAAACTCCTAATCTGTTGTCCACGTCTCCGGATGTGCTATGCTGAAGTTTTCGGCTTCCCGCTGCCCAATCCAGATGACTGCGACTCACCCCATCAAGACCCTCGGCCCCTGCCGGGTGCCCTCGCCCTTGCCGCTCAACCGTGATCCGAAGGCGCGGGATTTCCGCTTTGTGGAGGAGGGCAGCGCCGTGCTGCACAGTGTGCGTGCGCCGATGGGAGAGGCGGAACCGTCCCTGTCGTTCGAGATGGCCGGACCATGCGCGGACATCTACTTTGACCCACCCAAGGTGCATGTGGGCATCGTCACCTGTGGCGGATTGTGTCCGGGCATCAACAACGTGATCCGCACGCTGGTGATGCAGCTCACCCACAACTACGGGGTGCGCAACATCCACGGTTTCCGCTACGGCTTTCAGGGCTTCATCCCCAAGTACGGCCACGAGGTGCGCCAGCTCACCCCGGAGTCCGTCAAGAACATCCACTACCTCGGCGGCAGCATCCTCTCCAGTTCGCGGGGGCCGCAGGACGTGTCCGAAATCGTGGACTGCCTCGACCGCAACAGCATCCGCATCCTCTTCGTGATCGGCGGCGACGGCACCCTGCGCGGGGCGCACGGCATTGCTCAGGAGGTCGAGGCGCGTGGACTCAAAATCGCTGTGGTCGGCATTCCCAAGACGATTGACAACGACATTCCCTTCTGCGTGAAGACCTTCGGCTTCGAGACCGCATTTTCCAAGGCGATGGAAGCCGTGCAGTCCGCACATTCCGAAGCCTACGGCAACCACAACGGCATCGTCATCATCAAGCTGATGGGGCGCGATTCCGGGTTCATCGCCGCCAACACCTCGCTGGCCTGCCCCGATGTCAACTTCGTGCTGGTCCCGGAGGTGCCCTTCACCCTGGGCGGCGAGCGCGGACTGCTCAAATCGCTGGAGCGGACCTTGGGAAAAAAACGTTCGGAGGGCCGCCACCCGCATTCCGTGATTGTGGTTGCCGAGGGCGTGGGGCAGGACTTGATGGGTAACACCGGGGAAGAGCGCGACGCCTCTGGAAACGTGCGCTACCGCGACATCGGCGAATTCCTCAAGGGCGAGATCAAGGCGCACTTTGCGGAGCGCGATCCGGTCAACGTCAAGCTCATCGAACCCAGCTACCTGATCCGTTCTCTGCCCGCCAACGCGCACGACGCGATCTTCTGCTATTACCTTGCCGACCATGCGGCTCATGCGGCAATGTCGGGAAAAACCGACCTCATGATCGGCTACTGGAATGGGCACTTCACGCACGTTCCGCTGAACCTCGTCGCCCAGCACCAAAAGCGCATCGACCCCAACAGCGACTTCTGGCGACTCGTCCTCTTCTCCACCGGACAACCCCGCGACATGCACTCCCCGGAGTGACCGACTACCGCCCAAGCTGGGCGCAGTAGGGGCCGAGTCCGGCAGACGCGGATTGGCAAAGTTTGCTCGCGCAGTTGCGCAGTTGGGCAAATCCGGCTTTTCCAGAACGGCTCAGTTCCGGCACCTCGCGGTTGACCGCCACCGCGCAGCGCACCGTGCGCTGCTGCTGATCCTTTACGCTCCGGAAGCCGGAGCCACAGACTTCGCGGGTTTGCGAAAGCGAACTCCAGTTCGGCAAAGTTTGCAGGAAGCGCAGCACCGGACGGCGCAGTTCCAGCAATTCGGCATAGGTGCCGCCCTGCCCCGGAGTGCAAACTTGTTGCACGTCCGCCGTCGGCTTTTGGACGGCTCCCCGTTTTGCAGGGAGTTCGAGTTGCACAAGCCCCCACGCCAACAGCAACATCGCCGTCACAGCACCTGCCAGCCAAAGGGGCCATCGGCGTTTTCGGACGGGCTTCTCCGCTCCGGCGTCCTTGAACTTCACCTCGAACAACTGCACGCGCCCCTCGGTGGATTCCGCATTGGCCGTGGGAGTGCGCGTGTGGCCCAAAATCGTGCCGACGAGGTGGAGGGTGTCGATCTCCGGACGCTTCATCGCCTGCGCGGTTGCGGAGAGTTTGGCCACGTCCTGCGCGTATCGCCGGATCACCTTCAGCACTTCCGGGTGCTGCCGCCAATTCTCGCGAGTGACGCCGGGAGCCGTGACTATGGCAAAGTCCGGCTTGCTGAACAACTGCGCCTTGCGCTGGTTCGGCGGGCCGTCGTCGCACACCCCGATGGGGCGCCACTGGCTGAATTTGATCGTGGGAGTTTCGTCCGCCATGTCAGCGGTGGGCGGAACCTCGGAAAGTGGCTGGGGTGGCAGGGATCGAAC
>CAZQXS010000104.1:0-13179 GCA_964597275.1 uncultured Pseudomonadota bacterium
TCAAACTCAAGGAGACGTATGACCACCAACTTCAAGCCGGCCACGCTGGCCGATTTTCCGACCCTCACCGATTCCGAACTCTCAACGATGCGGCAGTATCGCCTCAACCGCATCCGGGCGGAATTGAAGCAGCGCGACTATGCGGGAATCCTGCTCTACGACCCGCTCAACATCCGCTACGCGACCGACACCTCGAACATGCAGGTGTGGTGTACGCACAACGCCGTGCGCTACTGCTTCATCCCCACCGAGGGTCCGGTCACGCTCTTCGAGTTTCACGGATGCGACCACTTGGCCGAAGGCTTCGACACGTTGCAGGAGGTGCGCTCGGCGATTGGCTGGTTCTACTTCGGAGCCGGTTCGCGAGTGCAGGAGAAGGCCAAGCAGTGGGCAGCGGAAATCGCCGACCTCGTGCGTGCGCACGGCGGGGGCAACCGCCGACTCGCCGTGGACAAGTGCGAACCAGAAGGAATTGCCGCACTACAAGCGGAGGGCGTGGAAATCTTCAATGGGCAGGAGGTCACGGAACTGGCGCGGCGCATCAAGTCTCCGGAGGAAATCAAGGCGATGCGCATTGCAATTGCGGTCAACGACGAGGGCTTCCGGCGCATGGAACACATGATGCGGCCCGGACTCACCGAAAACGCCGTCTGGTCGGTGCTGCATCAGGCCAACATCGAACTCGGCGGGGAGTGGATCGAAACGCGCCTGCTCGCCGCTGGGTCACGCACCAACCCGTGGTTTCAGGAGTGCAGCAACCATGTGATCGAGAACGGGGATTTGGTCTGTCTCGATTCTGACCTGATTGGTCCCTATGGCTACTGCGCAGATGTCTCCCGAAGTTGGTACTGCGGGGACGGCAAGCCCAACGACGAGCAGCGGCAGCTTTTCGAGACCGCCACGAAGCAGCTCGACTTCAACCAGTGCCTGCTCAAGCCCGGCATGACCTTCAATGAGTTTTCCGAGCAAAGCTACGAACTTCCGGAGGACTGCATTCCGAACCGCTACTCGGTGGTGGCGCATGGCGTGGGGCTGTGCGACGAGTATCCCGCCATTGTCTATGCGTCGGATTTGGAGGCCGTGGGGTACGAGGGTTTGTTTGAACCCGGCATGACGATCTGCCTCGAATCCTATGTGGGGCGCGTCGGAGGACGCGAGGGCGTGAAGCTCGAACAGCAGGTGCTGGTGACGGATTCCGGAAACGAGGTGCTGTCGCCCTATCCGCTGGACGAGTCCTTTCTCTGAGTCAGCGCGGCGACTGAAGGTGGCCGAGCGGAAGCGCGGTGGTGTGCTTGCACTCCTGAAGCAAGAGGCTGGAGCGCACACTGGCGACCATCGGCAGGGCCAGCAGTCGGCGCATCAGCAGGTTTGAAAACTCCTCCAAGGTCGGGGCGGCGACCCGCAGCAGGTAGTCGCCCTCGCCCGTCACCGCCCAACACTCCAACACCTCCTCCCACGACTGGATTGCTTCTGAAAAGGCGGCGGCGGGATCCTGCCCGTGCTTCTCCAGGCTCACGTTCACAAACGCCCGCACCCCCAAGCCGATCCTGCCCGGATTCAGCAGCGCGGCGTAGCCCCGGATCACTCCGGATTGCTCCAGTCGCTTGGTGCGCCGCAGGCATTGGGAGGCGGACAGGAACACGCGCTCCGACAACTCCCGGTTCGAAAGCCGCCCCTCTTGCTGCAACACCTCCAGGATGCGCAGGTCAATTTCGTCCAGTTCGGTCTTCGTTTGCATCATTCCTGCTCCTTGCGCACAAACCCGATGGGACGTTTCTTCTGGGGTTCCGGAGGGACCATCAGTTGGTGGATGGCCTCAAACACCGTCTTGAATTGCGCGTCGTATTTTTCTTCGAGGTCCGCCAGTTTTTGGGACAGTTCTTCATGCTCGATGAGCATGCGTCGCAACCGCACGAAGGTTCGCATGATCTCAACGTTCACCTCCACGGCCTGTTGGCTCCGCAAGACGCTGGAGAGCATGGCGACTCCTTGCTCGGTGAAGGCATAGGGAAGATACCGCCGACCACCCCGGCCAACGTTTGAGGTGCCAAATTGGCATCTCAAAGAATTCCACTCTTCATCCGATAGTTGGAACATGAAGTCACTTGGGAATCGATCTATGTTGCGCTTGACCGCTCGGATGAGGTAACCAGTTTCAACACCGTACAAATCAGCGAGTGCTGAATCGAGCATTACCTTCTCGTCACGAAGCAGCAGGATATTTTGCTCAATCTTCCGAACGGGAATCACGGTATTTTCTTGACGTTTGGTCATCGTTCATTTTACGCGAAACGCAGTTTGTGTGGCAGGATAAACTGTTTATTTCTGAAGTTACGCAATGTTCTTGCATCAACATGCCAAAACCCGGTGCAGAACGCAAGCACCTTTCCTGCGGATGCTGGTAAGCTGGTAGTCAGCAGGTTGATAATCCCTTTCCACTGGAGGCGCATGAAAAACCCGTTTGTTCCCTTCAAGGCGCAACCCATGCTTTCGGATGCAGAGATGCAGACGGAGGCCGAAGCCACCTTTCAAGAAATGAATCGGCGACGCACGATCCGGGATTTTGCCTCAGAGCCGGTTCCGAAAGCGGTGATCGAGTGGGCCATCCGGACGGCGGACACCGCGCCGAGCGGGGCAAACCAGCACCCGTGGCACTTCGTTGCCGTGTCGGACCCGGAGATCAAGCGGCAGATTCGAGAAGCCGCCGAAGAGGAAGAGCGCGATTTCTACGAGCGCCGTGCTCCCGACGAGTGGCTGCAGGCCTTGGCTCCTTTGGGCACCGATGCGGAGAAGCCGTTTCTGGAGGACGCGCCGTGGCTGGTGGTGGTTTTCGCCCGGACCTACGGCCTTGACGAACAAGGGAAGCGCATCCGGCACTACTATGTGCAGGAATCGGTGGGGATTGCGACGGGGATGCTGATCACCGCCCTGCACCGTTGCCGTCTGGCCACCCTCACCCACACGCCCAGCCCGATGCGCTTTCTCAACAAAATCCTGGGGCGTCCTGACAACGAGCGCCCTTTCGTTCTGCTCGTGACCGGGCATCCCGCAGCAGGGACGAAAGTCCCAGACATTGGCCGCAAGGAACTGCGAGAAATTTCAACATTTCTCGAACCAACCGTTGCCCAAGGCGCTCGGCCTTAACTCACACGAACCAAGAAACTCAAGATGCCACACCAATTCACGTCCGAGATCAGCCCCGAAAACCCGATGGGCACCGACGGCTTCGAGTTCGTCGAGTACGCTTCCCCGAATCCCGAAGCACTGGAACGGCTCTTTGTCGAGTTGGGCTTCCGGAAAGTCGGCAAACACCGTAGCAAGGAGGTGTTCCTGTTCCGTCAGGGCGATATCCATTTCATCCTCAACGCCGAGCCGCAGAGTCAGGCCGAGCAGTTTTCTGACGAACACGGCCCCAGCGTGAACGCCACTGCCTTCCGGGTGCAGGATGCTGCCCATGCGTACCGCCGGGCACTCTCGCTGGGGGCGAAAGGCGTGGAAAGCAAGGTGGGGCCGATGGAACTCAACATCCCGGCCATCGAGGGCATTGGTGGTTCGCTGATCTACCTCGTGGACCGCTACGGCCAGCAGAGCATCTACGATGTGGATTTCCTGCCGCTTCCGGAAGCACAGGCTGTGGAGGCGCAACCGCTGCTGACCCATATTGACCACCTCACCCACAACGTGCGGCGCGGGCAGATGGAGGTCTGGTCGGATTTCTATGAGCGGCTGTTCAACTTCAAGGAACTGCGCTCCTTCGACATCGAGGGCAAGCTCACCGGACTCAAATCCAAGGCGATGACCAGCCCGTGCGGGAAAATTCGCATCCCGATCAACGAGTCCAGCGACGACAAGAGCCAGATTGAGGAGTATCTGCGCGAGTACAAGGGTGAGGGCATCCAGCACATCGCCTTCGGGACCGGAGACATCTGCTGGGCCGTCCGGGAACTGCGAGGACGTGGGGTGGAGTTCCAAAACACGCCGGACACCTACTACGAACGGGTGGACGAACGGGTGCCCAACCACGGGGAAGACATCGAGCAGCTCCGCGAATTGCGCGTTTTGATTGACGGTGCCCCCGTGAAGGACGAGGGACTGCTGCTGCAAATCTTCACCACCACCGTCATCGGCCCGATCTTCTACGAGATCATCCAGCGCAAGGGCAACGAGGGCTTCGGCGAGGGCAACTTTCAGGCGCTCTTCGAGTCCATCGAACTCGACCAAATCCGCCGGGGCGTGATCTGAAGCGGGGGGTTTCGACCCTCAAGCCGGAGATTCTGCCTGAACCGTGTTGCCGAGGGTGCCGAGCGCGGGGCAACTCACCTCCACGCGATCTCCGGATACCAGCCACTTGGGCGGATCGAAGCGGGCACCCGCGCCTGTAGGCGTTCCGGTGATGATCGCGTCACCGGGATGCAGGGTGCTGAAGGTGGAGATGTAGGAGATCAGGTAGTCGAAGAAGAACATCATGTTGCCCGTCACGTCCTGCTGGCGCAGTTCGCCGTTGACGTGAGTGGCGAGGTCCAGTTTCCGCAAATCCCCCGCCTCTTCCACCGGGACGAGCCACGGTCCCATCGCGCCGGACTGGTCGAAGTTCTTGCCCTGCGTGACGTTGAATTTCGCGTGCCGCAGCCAGTCCCGCACCGAGCCTTCGTTCGCCAGTGTCAGTCCGAAGATGTGCTCCAGCGCGGTTTCCTGCGGAATGCGGCGACCGCTCTTGCCAATGACCAAGACAATCTCGCCCTCGTAGTCGAACTGCTCCGATTCCGGGGGGAGCATCAGCGGCTGCTCGTGCCCCACCAGCGTTTGTGGGGTGCGCATGAAGAGTGAGGGGTACTTGGGCTGCTGGCTGCTGTCCTTGTACTCGGCGTTGCGATCCGGGTAGTTGACGCCCACGCAGAAGATTTTTCCTGCATTGGGAACCGGAATCTGCAACCGCACATCGCCAAGCGCGTAGTCGGCGGGGCTTCCGGAAAGGCTTTGGGCTTTGCTGGATTGTTGGGAGGCGATGAGCGAGCGCAGGTCCGGGAATTCTGAACCAAGTTGCCTGCCGAGGTCAATGACCCCCTCGCTGTCCGTCAATCCGTAGCTCGCCTGACCCTCGATTTCAAAGCTGATGTAGCGCATCGTTCCCCCTCAAACCAGCCCGGCGCGTTCCAACACGCCATCCATCCGCCGCTCCAACTCCGGGGTCGCCGGAGACATCGGCAGGCGATGCTCGTTGTCCGGGATGATCCCCAGCCGCTTCATCATGTACTTCATTGGAATCGGATTGGTGTCGTAAAACACGGCTTGGTTGATTTCGAGCAGTTGCTGGTGGAGCGCCCGCCCCTTGAGCAAATCGTTGTCCCAGACCGCCTCGCACATTTCAGCAAGGATGGCGGGCCGCAGGTTGCCGACTGCGTTCATCAGTCCCGCCGCACCGACCGCCATCATCGGAAACGAAAGCTCCTCCAGCCCCACGAAAATCCGAAACTCCGAGCCGAATTCCCCCAAACACGACGACACAAAGCCGAGGTCGTTGACCGCGTGCTTCATGCCCACAAAATTCGGGGAGCGCTCCTTGAGTTCCTTGAGTGTGTCCAGCGTCACGCTGACCGCCGCTCGTCCGGGGATGTGGTAGATCATCCACGGTGTGTCCAGCCCGTCCATCACTTTCAGGTAATATTCGATCAGGCCGCGCTGCGGAGGCTTGCAGTAGTAGGGCGTGACGATCAGCAGCGCGTCCGCTCCGGCGTTGACCGCGTATTGCGTGAGTTCCTGAGTCTCGGCCAGCGACTGCGAACCCGTTGCCGCGACCACCGGAGCCTTGCCCCCGGCCACGCGCATCGTCACGTCCACCTGACGGTTGCGCTCTGCGACCGTGAGCGAGGACGGCTCCGAGGTGGTGCCGTTGACGAGGATGCCGTGGGTGCCTTGGTCCAGTTGGAACTGCACGAGATCGGCGTAGGCGTCGTGGTCCACGGCCCCGTTGCGAAACGGCGTGATCAGCGGCGGGATGGACCCTTTGATGCGGTCTAGAGAAAATGCAGGCATGGGTGGTTTTTTCTTCTGGGTTGCTCGAATAAACTTAACATGTTAAATATAGTTCGGAGTGCGCCGCATGGCAAGCAGCAACCTCAACCCATGATTCCAACAGGTGCCCATGCCACATCTCATTCTTGAATACAGTGCGAATCTGGACGACACGCTTGAGCCGCAGCGCATGGTGGAAACGGTTCACGAAGCCGCCATCGAATCCGGGCTGTTTCCGCGAGCCGGAGCGCGAACACGAGCGGTGCGGCAGGAGTGCTATCGTGTGGCGGACGGGAATCCGGAGAACGCCTTCGTTCACCTCATCGCCCGTGTGGGCCGGGGGCGCAGCGAGGCAGAGTTGCAGGCGGCGGGCGATCACATTTTTGCCGCCTTGACCGAATTTCTTGATCCCCTCTATTCCAGCCGACGACTTGCCATCTCGATGGAATTTGTCGAGATCAGCACTTGGAAAAAAAACAACCTGCGCAACTATCTCAGCAAGGAACAGCCATGAGCGATTTACAAAGCAACCTTGAGCGGCTGGCAGGCCACCTTCAGCGTTTCCGGAACGAAGGCATTCCGCACCGCATCGGTGGGGAGGTGTGCGCGTCTGCGGACGGAAAGACCTTCGAGGTCGCCACGCCGATTGACAACGCACCGTTTGCCCAGGCCGCACGAGGCGGGGCGGCAGAAATTGACCGGGCGGCGCAGGCCTCGCATGAAGCCTTCAAAAGCTGGCGCAACACCAGCGGGGCCGAACGCCGCAAAATCCTGCACGCCATCGCCGATGCGATTGTGGCACGGGCCGATGAGATTGCCCTGCTCGAATCCTACGACACGGGGCAGGCGTTGCGCTTCATGAAGAAGGCGGCGGTGCGAGGCGCGGAGAATTTCCGCTTTTTCGCGGACAAGGCTCCGGAAGCGGCCAACGGGCTTTCGCTGCCGACTGACACGCATGTCAACTACACGGTGCGCCAGCCCATTGGTCCAGTGGGAGTGATCACGCCGTGGAACACGCCCTTCATGCTCTCGACGTGGAAGATCGCCCCGGCGCTGGCCGCAGGCTGCACGGTGGTCCACAAGCCCGCCGAATGGTCGCCCGTGACGGCCACCCTGCTCGCCGAGATCATGGAGTCCGCCGGACTGCCCCCCGGGGTCAACAACCTCGTGCATGGCATGGGCGAAGAGGCCGGAGTGGTGCTCACCGAGCATCCGCACATCAAGGCCATCGCCTTTGTCGGGGAATCCGCGACCGGTTCCAAGATCATGGTGCAGGGCGCCCCGACCCTCAAGCGTGTTCACTTTGAGTTGGGCGGCAAGAATCCGGTGGTGGTCTTTGAGGACGCAGACTTGGAGCGTGCGCTGGACGCCGCCGTTTTCATGATCTACTCTCTCAACGGGGAGCGTTGCACCTCGTCCAGCCGAGT
Organism: uncultured Pseudomonadota bacterium; assembly: GCA_964597275.1. GTDB lineage: Bacteria > SAR324 > SAR324 > SAR324 > NAC60-12 > UBA8110. The sequence continues at coordinate 7,440 of CAZQXS010000104.1, forward strand.
GCTGATCCAGCGCGGGATTTACGATGAGTTCGTGGAGCGACTGGCGGAACGCGCCTCGAAGATTCGGCCCGGACACCCGCTCGACAGTTCCACCGAACTCGGCCCGCTCATCCATCCCCGGCATTTTGACAAGGTCTGCTCCTACTTCGAGGTGGCGAAATCCGAGGGCGTGCGTATCGCCGCTGGCGGACAAAAGGCGGAAATTGACCTCTCCGGAAACTTCGTGGAGGCGACGCTGTTTGCAGACGCGAACCAGCAGATGCGGGTTGCACAGGAGGAGGTCTTTGGTCCGGTGCTGACCGCGATTCCGTTTGAGGACGAGGTGGACGCACTGGCCATTGCCAACGACGTGAGCTATGGCCTGACGGGCTACGTCTGGACCCGCGATTCCGGACGCGCCCTGCGCATGGCCCACGGGCTGGAGGCGGGCATGATCTGGGTCAACTCCGAAAACGTGCGGCACCTCCCCACCCCCTTTGGCGGCATGAAGGCCAGCGGCATTGGGCGCGATGGCGGAGACTACTCCTTTGAGTTCTACATGGAGCAGAAGAACATCTGCCTCGCCCTCGGCGACCACCGCATTCCCAAGCTGGGAGCGTGAGCGGACAAGCGCATTTTTCGACACTTTCCGGGGTGGGTCTTGCGAAACGAGGCGGCGGCGCTCGCTAGGGAGAAACGCTCACTTGCACACGGTCCACTCCGATTCTGGAGCGGGGCTCGCCGATATTTTCCATCTGAACTCCCAGATGCTTGCCAACGGCCTCATGCCCTGCGGGAAAGCTCACGCTGATGTCCAGCGGTTGCCAGACGGTTGGCCAGCCGTCCACCCAATGGAGTTTGCGGATTCCCATCCAATCCTCGTGTTCTGAGGGAGAGAGCCGATAGTCATACCCAAGGTAGTGCGTCCCGTTTTCTTCCCAAATGTTGGGATGGCCGGGGACGGTGTGATTGCCTTCGTACCCCAGCAGCATTGAGGCACCATAGCGCCCCCGTTCCGGATGAAACCGGGTGCAATCCAGCCCCTCCTTGTCCAGGTAAGGCCCCATGGGGTCATCGTCCATCCGCCGACAGACGCGGATGGTGTAGTCGCGGTGCAGCGCACCATACGACCCAAAGGCATACCAGATGCCATCGTGCCTATAGAGGGCCGGACCTTCCATGTAAGCCTCTCTCGACCATTGGTCGCCCTCCCAGTCCTCTGGAGGCGTACCCCCACCAAACTCTCCGCCGCCGGGTGCCTAGGAGAGAATCGGCACATGGGTGCCGGGCGGATGCTGGTCAATGTCGGAGGTGCGGGGTGCGGCAATCAAGCCTCCGGTGGCCGGGTCCAGTTCGCTGATGAACATGGTCCATCCGCCCCACGTCATCCAGAGCCTTCCGGGGCGAACCGAATCATCGTAGTACACATGGGCGTCGCCGGGTGCCGGAAAATCCCGGTTTTTCACACTGAGGATGGGCGCTCCCAACTGGAACCGATAGCGGTCGGGAGGTGTGCCCTTCAGGAAAACTGGTGCAATGTTATCCATGCATTCGCACCCCTTGGGGGGGCAGAAAAGAACACGGTTTGGGCATCGGGGTCTTCCGGGTCTTCATCGGCTTCCATTTCGCAGGGTTCTCCAAAGGAGCGCGTCGGCTTGCAGCAGTCGCAGTACAACAGGCACGAATTCTTGGGGTTTTTCTCATCATCAACTGGCCCCGTGGTGGTGTAGAGTGCGCGTAGCCCCTCGGGGGTGGTGATTTGCCCCGGTGCGTAATTGGCAGGAGACGGGAGTTCTTGGCCAGCGCTCCAGGGGTCTTCAATGGGATCCAGATGCCTTTCTTGATAAAAGATGAACTCTCCGGCCTGCATGCGGTACTTCCCATCGAACCAGACGTTGGCCCCGTCATCATTGGTGTATTCTCCTGCGGCCCCTTCAAGCTTGAGAGGAGGGTTGAGGGCGACTTGCAACCGACCCTTGGAAAGTGGATCGCCATCCGCAGTCAACGCCAAGGACGCTAGGGTTTCTGGAACGGCACAATCCGGCTCGGTGCATTGAGGATTCACGCTGCGCGCCCACACCTTCAGGGTGTAGGTCTTGCCCGCTTCAATTCGGTGGGGCAGGGTTTGGGTGGTCGGACGCGCCCCTTCGCGCAGGACTGCAAAGGCGTTCCCTTCGGGTGGGGCGTACAGTTCGGCATCGTAGGGCTTCAGCGATCTTGAACTGCTTCGGGTCAGCCCGGTCCAACCGCCGGACTGCTCAAACCCCGGATTTGCGATCCCAAGGAGCTTGTTTCCTGCTCGTCCACCCCGGAATGGGTTTGATGGGCTTCGACCCGCGTTGAGCTTGCCTCTGCTGAGGACGGGACAGGAGCAGGGGGTGTGGTGCAACCGAGGGAGATCAGCAAAAACGCCAAGATGACGGAGACTCTGGAGGTCATCAAATTGGGAAGCAGACTCATGAATTTCATGGATTTCAGCTTTGTGGGTTGAGCTCGCTCGACCCTCACTTTCCGGAGGCGAGGGGCAATGATTTCCAGCATTGTGGCCCTTCAAGCTGGAAAGGCAAGACTCACTTCTGACCGTAACGCTGTGGTGAGCGAGCCTCGGAGGGCGAGCATTCCGTCTGGAGAAAACCATTGTTATTTGGAGGAAAACACGCTATATTTTTGATTACTTGAGATAATTCAGGCTCCAGCAATGAAATACGACCAATCAAAGGAGAAAACAAATGGCGGATTACGTTTGTGAGAAATGTGGCATGGGAGTAACTGGAATTCAGTGTGCCAAGTGTGGTCAGGAGTTAGTCCACGACCATCTTTCCAAGGACGACGGCACCACCGTAGGAGTGTCCAAGTGCCCTGATGGTCATGGTATGATCAAGAGCCCCATGTGTTGTGGTAATGATATGAGTTGCAGTGTGTGATTGGACAGCTGCCCAAACTTAATCCTGCACCAAAACCACTACGTTCAGGACGCTTGTGTTTGGACTGTAGTTACTCCTGTGAAAGTTCAACCCTTACCTGTCGAGAGGGCAAGCCTTAAGTTGCGGTTGCTCCTCTTGTACCGCTTTCCAACACATCCTTGCTTGTATATTCGACCTAGGTGAACTCCTCCCACCTTCCGGGAATCTTGGCGATGTTGGCGGGCTCGTTCTGCTTTTCCGTCAACGATGCGCTCGTGAAGCGGGTGGTGCTAGGCCAACCTGAAGCCACCAGCATTTTTATGGTGGTGTTTCTACGTGGCCTACTGATGTCCGCACTGCTGGCGACCGTGTTGGCCACACAAGACCGACTGCGGCTCCATACCCTGCTGAAACCCTCCTTGTTACACGGGCGGGGGGTGATCGAGGCTGGGATGACAATCTTCTTTTTCTCCGGGGTACTACTACTCCCGCTCACCGACGTTTACACCATCCTGCTCACGGCTCCCCTGCTGATCACCACGAGCGGCGCCTTGCTCTTCAAGGAACAAGTATCCTGGCGGGGTTGGGCGGCAGTGCTACTGGGATTTGCAGGAGTGATGGTGGTGGTGTGGCCGGATAATCTGGGGTGGCAAACGGAATATGCCCTGCCTATTCTGGCGACATTTCTGCTGGTTTACCGGGAAATCTACACCAAGCGCATTCCAAGGCATTATTCCGGAATGGAAGTCGTGCTGATCACCGGACTAATTATTACCGTTGCAGCGGGTTTGGCGTCCCTTCCTTATTGGGTGAATCTGGGCTGGGATGCCATACTACCCATTGTCGGAGCGTCTTTGATGCTGGCCATTGCACATGTCATGTCCGTTCTTTCCATCCGACTCGCGCCACTTTCCGTGACCTCACCCGGACGCTACTCAATAGTCCTTTTCGGCGCAGTCAGCGCGTTTCTGATCTTAGGGGAAATTCCCTCCATAAACACAGTGGTAGGGTCGGCAGTGGTGGTGGCGAGTGGCTTGTTATTGCTAAACCGGAAGCCCTTGACGAGTTAGATACCCCTGCTTGCGCCCCCCCAATACTATTTGGATTTTCAGGAATAGGGTTGGCACCTGCACAAATCCTCGCTATGCTGAATTCTTTGTTGAGCTGACCTTGCACGGCTCAAGCTTTAACCCAAATGCGCACATTCCAAAAGGAGCGAACATGCCAGAGATCAAGCGAATTCAAGTCGGCCCCCGCATGAGTCAGGCCGTGGTTCACGGAGACACCGTGTACACCGCCGGACAGGTTGCCCAGTCGGCTCCCGGAGCGTCCGTCACTCAACAAACCGAGGCGATTCTCTCCCAAATTGACGGCCTGCTGGCCGAGGCCGGAACCGACAAGTCGAAGCTGATTTCGGCGAACATTTGGCTTTCGGACATTAACGACTTTAACGAGATGAATGCTGTTTGGGATGCATGGGTTGCTCCGGGGAACACACCGTGCCGTGCCTGTGTGGAGTCCAAGCTGGCGGCCCCGCAGTTCACAGTGGAAATTGGAGTGATCGCCGCCCGCTGATCGGCCAGCCAATCCCAAATCGAGATTTTCATAGATGAAGGTTTTGATCCTTGGTTGCGGGGTGGTGGGCACAACCACCGCGTGGCATCTGCTACGGGACGGACACGAGGTCACGGTGCTGGACCGCGAGCCTCCGGCGCAGGGTGGGGCGAGCTTCGGCAACGCCGGACTGATCGCGCCGGGGCACTCCTTCGCGTGGGCCTCGCCGAAAGCGGTGAGGACGCTGTTCAAATCGCTCTACCGTGACGATCAAGCCTTCCGGATGAAGTTTCCTCCGGATGCACGGTTGCTGCGCTGGGGCTTGCAGTTTCTGGGACAATGCACCACGGCGGCGGCGCGACGCAACACGCTCGTGAAGCACCAACTCTGTGCCTACTCCCAGCAAGTGTTGCACGAGGTGGTGCAGGAGACCGGAATCGCCTACGACCGCAAAACCGGAGGATTGCTCTACCTGCACCGCAGTCCGGAAACGCTCAAGGCCGGGGCGGGCAACATGCGCATTCTGGAGGAAGACGGGCAGGCCGTGGAGGTGGTGGATCCCGACCGCGCCGCCGAGATTGACCCCGCGCTCAAACCCGTTCGGGATCGCTTTGCCGGGGGCATTTACATTCCGGCGGACGAGTCAGGCGACTCGCGGATTTTCACCGAAAAGCTGGTGTCGGTGTGCCAGTCGCTCGGAGGCGAGTTTGTGATTGGTCCGGAGATTCAGCGAATCGAAGCGAACGGAGACCGCGTGGAGCGCGTGGTCACGAACCAAGGCGACCACACCGCCGACCTCTACCTGCTCTGCCTCGGCTGCTGGAGTCCGTTGGTCGCCCGCACCCTTGGTGTTCATCTCTCCGTCTATCCGGTGAAGGGTTATTCGGTTACGCTGCCTCTGAAAAAGGGTGGACTTGCACCCAAAATCGGCGGGGTGGACGAGGACCACCTGCTGGCCTACGCGCCGATGGGCAACCGGATGCGGCTGACTTCGATCGCGGAGTTTGCAGGCTACGACCGCAGTCATGCTCCCGATGATTTTGCCCCGATGATCGAAAAGGCGAAAACGCTGTTTCCGGAGGCATGCGAGTACGACCAGCCGCAGTATTGGGCGGGGCTACGGCCCATGACCCCGGAAGGCACGCCGATCATCGGCAAGGGCCGTCACCAGAATTTGATTTACAACACGGGACACGGCCACATGGGCTGGACGATGTCCTGCGGAGCCGCCCGCATCACAGCGGATGTGGTGAGCGGGCGTACCCCGGAATTCGACATTTCCGGGATGGGAGTGCGCTGAAAAC
>CAZQXS010000105.1:0-13083 GCA_964597275.1 uncultured Pseudomonadota bacterium
CGAACCCCGTCCATGCTTCGACAGGCTCAGCACGAACGGGGTAACACTCCCGAAACTCTTGCGAAAGCCTGACTTCAACAAACTCATCCCTCCTCCCAGCGGCGGATGTCCTTTTCCAAGTCCACGCCGAGGCCATCGGCAATGCGGTTGATGTAGTTGAAGTAGGAGATCACCTGCGTGGCGTCGTGAATCGCGGTGTCCGACCAGCCGTGGCTCCGGAGTTCCTGAACCTCATTTTCTGACATCGCCTGCGGTGTGAGGGTCAGCCGATCTGCATACTCGCAAAGCGCACGATCCGGCGCAGGCAGATCGGCCTTGCGCCAGTCCTGTGCAATTTGCGACACCAGCCGATCCGCGTCCGCGTCATCCGTGATGCCAAAATCCTGTGCGACCTCAGCCCGGAGGTCGTGGGCGTGCGCCCTGACTCAATAGGTGCAACGGTTGACGGCGGACACCACCACCGCCAGCATTTCCCGATGTGCCCGCGTGAGGGGAGATTTGCCGAACATCGCCTGACGGTACAGCTTCATGGAAGCGTCCAGCACCGGAGGGTTCAGACTCATGATGCGCACGATGTTCCAGATGCGCCCCGCCCGCTGCATTGCCGCGTCATAATGTTCCTTAAGCCGCCCGGTTGCGTCCTCCAGCCCAAGGGTGGTGATCCATGCCATGTGGTCCTCGTTGGTTTGAGTGATTGCTGCTGTTCAGGTAGTCGCACAGAATAAATGCTGGCATTAGCTGTATGCAGGATCTCCGTTCGTCCTGAGCTTGTCGAAGGGCGAACCCCGTCCATGCTTCGACAGGCTCAGCACGAACGGGGAGTGTAAGTCCATAGCATTTACAGGATAACCACTACCAGTTTCTTCACCCCCGAATCATGTCCGGGATTTCCCGGAATTGCAACCCTCTCGTGAGTCTGTCACAATTGCTGAGTTCCGCAACCCGAATTGGCCGCCGACAACCATGCTTGATAATTTTGACCCCAAGGAGAAAAAGGCGATTCTGGTGTTCATCGCCCTGCTGATCCTTGGCGTGGTGTATGTCTCCACCCACAATCTTCCGTGGGACACCCCTGCGCTGCAACCCTTGGGAGGCAGTGAGGCGGTGGTGCCGGAGCCTGTGAAACGCAGTTACGAGACCTATTTTTAAGACGGTCTGCGGCCTGTTTTGGGAAGGGGGACGGGATAAAGAATTAGCTTGGAACTCCCGCAGGATTCTCATAAAATCTCACTCAGTGAGACTATTTTTCTCAAAAACACTCAAAAAGGGCGAAATATGACAACGATGGCATCAGAGCAAATGGATCGCGTTTGGCGTCCGATGACCCAGCATCAGCCGTTGCGGAGCAATCCTCCCAAGCGCATGGTGAAGGGCGAGGGCTGCTACATCACCGATCAGGACGGCAACACACTCTTGGACGGCACCGCCGGGCTCTGGTGCGTGAACATTGGCTATGGCCGCACCGAGTTGGGGGAAGTCGCCAAGGAGCAAATGGGCAGCCTCGGCTACCTTGCCCCGGTGATGACGCACGGCCCGGCGGTGGACTTGGCCGACAAGCTTCAGAACATGCTGGGGCTGGAGGGCCACGTTTACTTCACGAGCAGCGGCTCCGAGGCCAATGAGACGGCTTTCAAGATCGCCCGCCAGTATCACTTGCAGTCCGGACAGCCCGGAGGTGAGCGGCGCTACAAGATCATTTCCCGGCACCGCGCCTACCACGGCAACACGATGGCCGCAATGGCCGCAACCGGACAGGCCGAGCGCAAGATGGGCTACGATCCGATGCCTCCGGGCTTCCTGCACATCATGCCGCCCTACCCCTACCGCGCCAATCCGAAGCTCACCGCCGAGGAGCATGGCGAGGAATGCGCCCGCATGCTGGAGGAGACCATCATCCACGAGGGCAAGGAAACCGTCGCGGCCTTCATCATGGAGCCGATGATTTCCGGAGGCGGCATTCTCGTGCCCCCCGACAACTACCTGCCGCTCGTCCGCGAAGTCTGCGACCGCTACGGCGTGCTGCTGATCTTTGACGAGGTGGTCTCCGGATTCGGACGCACCGGACGCATGTTCGGGCACCAGAACTGGAACACTTACGCGGACATCTTCTCCTTCGCCAAGGGTATCTCCAGTGGCTACGTCCCGCTGGCCGCCACGATGGTGCAGGAGCATGTCTTCGAGAAATTCTACGGAGACGCCTCCACGCTGAACCACTTCCGCCAGATCAACACCTACGGCGGTCATCCGGTGGCCACGGCGGTTGGCCTCAAGAACATTGAAATCATCGAAGGCGAAAAGCTGGACGAAAACGCTCGCAAGATGGGCGAGTACCTGATTGGGCAACTCCGGGAGTCCATCGGCGACCACCCCTGGGTTGGAGAGATCCGGGGCAAGGGTCTGCTGGTGGGCGTGGAGCTGGTTTCTGACCGGGAAACCAAGGAACCGCTGGAGAACGCCAAGGTGGGCGGTGTAGTGGCGCACTGCCAACAAAACGGCGTCATTATCGGACGCAACGGGAACACCGTTCCCGGACGCTGCAACGTGCTGATCATGGCCCCGCCCTTGGTGCTTCAGCCAGCCGATGCAGACCGCATAGTGGACGCGATGAGGAACGCGCTCAACCAAGCACTCAACTGAACCAACGGGGTGCGGCGCGGGTCGCACCCCTCCCGTTCATTTTCCAAAAAACACAACCCAAGCCGAATTCGCTTGGCCGAAGCAAACGTCACTGCTGCTGTGCGGGAGTGACCCCTGACTGAGCTGTTTGCCCGAAACCAAACTGAAGAAAGCAGAGACACATTCATTTCGGAGAAAACAGAATGCGCATTGGAGTACCAAAGGAAATCAAGGTGATGGAGAACCGAGTCGGCATGACTCCGGGAGGCGTTTCAGACCTGGTCCGCCACGGCCACACCGTCCAAGTCGAAGCCAGCGCCGGAGACGGCAGCGGCTTTGCCGACGAGGAGTACCGCAACGCCGGAGCCGAGATTGTGGCCACCGCCGCCGAGGCCTGGTCCAATGAAATGGTCATCAAGGTCAAGGAGCCGCTGGAGCCGGAGTTCGCCCACTTCCGGGAAGACCTGCTGCTCTACACCTACCTGCACCTTGCCGCCGAAGGTCCGCTGACCAAGGCGCTCGTGGACACCAAGGTGACGGCAATCGCCTACGAAACGGTGCAGTTGGCCGATGGCAGCCTGCCGCTGCTGACCCCGATGAGCGAAGTCGCCGGACGCATGGCCGTGCAGGTGGGCGCACGTTTTCTGGAAAAGCCGCAGGGCGGACGCGGGGTGCTGCTGGGCGGCGTTCCCGGAGTGGCCCCCGCACGGGTTTCCATTCTTGGCGGCGGCATCGTGGGCATCAACTCTGCAAAGATGGCCGTGGGCATGGGTGCGTCGGTGACGATTCTCGACACCAGCGCCTCCCGCCTGCGCTACTTGGACGATGTTTTCATGGGGCGCGTCAAGACGCTGATGTCGAACGCCCACAACATCGCCCACGCCGTGCGCCACGCCGACCTCTTCGTCGGCGGCGTGCTGATCCCCGGAGCCAAGGCGCCGCACCTCGTCACCGAGGACATGGTGAAGACAATGCAGCCCGGCACGGTGATCGTGGACGTTGCCATTGACCAAGGCGGCTGCATTGAGACGATTGACCGCGTGACCTACCACGACAACCCGACCTACGAGCGGCACGGCGTGGTACACTACTCCGTGGGCAACATGCCCGGAGCGGTTCCGCGCACGTCCACGCTCGCACTCACCAACGTCACCCTGCCCTATGCGATTCAACTCGCCAACAAGGGCTGGCGCGAGGCGTGTTCGACCGATCCGGCGTTGGCGCTGGGCATGAACACCCACGCGGAGCAAGTCACCTGCGAGGGTGTTGCGGCTTCGCTGGGCTACGAGTACCGTCCGCTTTCTTCATTGCTGTAGGGCGTACCTTCGATCCGGTGTCCCCGTTCGTGCTGAGCTTGTCGAAGCATGAACGGGGTTTGCCCTTGGACACGCTCAGGTCGAACGGAAGAGAGAGATTCACAACATTACGCAAGTCCGTAATCAAACAAAACACTCGCCCATGAATTTTGGCTTCGTCATTGACAACCGCCGCTGCATCGGCTGCCACGCCTGCACCGTCGCCTGCAAATCCGAGCATGACGTTCCCGTCGGAGTCAACCGGACATGGGTGAAGTACATCGAGAAAGGCGCATTCCCCAACACGCGCCGGATTTTCTCGGTGATGCGCTGCAACCACTGCGAAAACGCCCCCTGCGTGGAAATCTGCCCGACCGAGGCGTTGCACACGCGGCAGGACGGGATTGTTGATTTTGACAACCGCCGCTGCATCGCCTGCAAGGCCTGCACGCAGGCGTGTCCGTATGACGCGCTTTACATTGATCCGGAAACCCACACCGCCGCCAAGTGCAACTACTGCGCACACCGCGTGGAAATAGGACTGGAGCCGGCCTGTGTCAACGTCTGTCCCACGCAGGCAATCATTTCCGGAGACCTCGAAGACCCCAACTCCAACATCGCCAACGTGGTCGCCCGCCAGCAGGTGACGGTTCGCAAGCCGGAAAAGGGCACCCGCCCGAATCTGTTTTACGTCGAGGGCGACGAAGCCTCACTGACTCCCGGACACGCCGAACAGGAAAACGCCTACCTCTGGAGTACGCAATCTCGCGGCGTGGGCCACCATGCGTCCGGCAACGATTCGGAGGTAAGTCCCTTTGCGGACATTTTGGGAGAAGCCTCGGCAGCCCTGGACTCCATCAAGGAGCGGCTCAAGCACGACACCCTGACTCCCGCCAACACAGTTCCCAAATCTCGGCGCGTGTACGACGCCCCATCCAAGGGCGTGCAGTGGGGCTGGGAAGTCGCCGCCTACATCCTCACCAAAGCGGTGGCCGCCGGAGCAGTGATCTTCCCCTTCCTCTCCCTACTCATGGGCTGGGATTACATGGGGACGGAAACCCTGACCGCCTCGGTGTTGATGGGCCTGATCTTTTTGGGCCTGACCGGAGCCTTGCTCGTCAAGGACTTGGACCAGCCGACACGCTTCCTCTACGTCTTGCTCCGACCGCACTGGACCTCGTGGCTGGTGAAAGGCGCGTACATCATCACCGGATTCGGCGGCTTGCTGACATTGCAACTCGTGCTGGGATTGACGGGCTATGACAATCTCGGAGCGTTGAGCAGTGGCCTGAGCGGCTTGCTGATCATCTTTGCCGTGCTGACCTCGGTGTACACGGCTTTCCTGTTCGCACAGGCGAAGGGCCGGGATTTTTGGCAAAGCCCACTGCTGGCGCTGCACATGGTCATCCACGCCGTGATTGCCGGACCCGCCGTTTGGCTGATCCTCAGCTTGGGGGTGGATGCAATGGCCGCGCTTTCCGGAACAATGGCCACGGTGTTGGCGTGGGGCTTGGTCGCACAACTGGTGATCTTGGTCGCCGAACTCGTGACCCCGCATCCCACCGAAGACGCGCACCGCGTGGTGGAACTGATCACGAAGGGTCCGTTCAAGACGATTTTCTGGGGATCCGGTGTGGTGCTGGGTTCCCTTTTGCCGCTCCTGTTGCTCTTCCTTGCAGCCTCGCCGTTCGCGCTGGCGGGAGCCTCCCTGCTGTCCCTGATTGGCCTTTGGTACCTGATCCGTTTGTGGGTGCAAGTGCCGCAACTGCTTTCGCTGAGTTAAGCCATGTCCCACTTCTTCAAACCCTCTTGGATCGAAGCCACTGCTGAGAGCTTGGGAATTCTCCCCAAGCTTGCGGAAAAACAGCCCCAGCACGACCTGAAACCCATTGAATCGGAATCCCCGGACCTCTCGAATTTCCCGGCCTACGAGGATTGGGACGACTGGGCCGAGTACGAAGCCAAGGGCTGGGCGGACGGTAAAACCCGGAAGTATTCGCTGGTGCCGACCGTCTGCTTCAATTGCGAAGCGGGCTGCGGGCTGCTCGCGTACATGGACAAGGAAACGGGCGAGGTCCGCAAGTTTGAGGGCAACCCCCACCATCCCGGAAGCCGGGGCCGCAACTGCGCGAAAGGCCCAGCCACGATCAACCAGATTAACGACACCGACCGCATCCTCCACCCGCTCAAGCGCAAGGGCGAGCGCGGCGACGGGCAGTGGGAGCGCATCGGCTGGGATCAGGTGCTGGACGAGATTGCCGCAGAAATTCGGAAGACGATTCAGGACGAGCGCAAGGACGAGGTGGTGTACCACGTTGGACGTCCCGGACACGAGGGCTACATCGAGCGGGTGCTGAACGCCTGGGGCGTGGACGGCCACAACAGCCACACCAACATCTGCTCGGCAGGAGCGCGGCTCGGTTATGCGATCTGGCACGGGGCCGACCGTCCCGCTCCCGACTATGCGAACGCGAAATTCATCCTGCTGATCAGCTCGCACTTGGAAGCCGGGCACTACTTCAACCCCCACGCCCAGCGCATCATCGAGGCGAAGAACGAGGGTGCGAAGGTTGCGGTCATGGACATCCGGCTTTCCAACACCGCCAGCCGCGCCGACTACTGGATGCCCACCCGCCCCGGAACCGAAGCCGCCGTGTTGCTCGCCGTGGCCAAGGTGATGCTGGACGAGGGGATTTACAACAAGACCTTCCTCAAGGAATGGACCAACTGGCAGGACTGGCTCAAGGCCGACCATCCGGATGTCGAGCCGACCTTTGGGCAATTCATCGAGAAACTGCGCGAACACTACGCGGAGTACACCCCGGAATTTGCCGAGGCGGAATCGGGAGTGCCCGCCCAGACGGTGGTCGAGGTCGCCCGGCGCATCGGCGCGGCGGGGCCGCAGTTTGCGGCGCACGTCTGGCGCAGCGCGGCCAGCGGCAACCTGGGCGGCTGGCAGGTCTCCCGCTGCCTGCACTTCCTCAACGTGCTTTCCGGAAGCGTCGGCACCTTTGGCGGCACACTGCCCAATTCGTGGGGCAAGTTCCATCCGAGCGTGCCCAACCCCGCGCCGCCGCACAAGACATGGAACGAACTGCACTTTCCGGACGAGTATCCGCTCTCCCACTACGAGATGAGCTTCTTGCTCCCGCACTTCCTCAAGGAGGGGCGCGGCAAGCTCTCGGTGTATTTCACCCGCGTCTTCAATCCGGTGTGGACCTATCCGGACGGCTTCAGTTGGATCGAGGCCTTGCGCGAATCCAAGTGGATCGGACTTCACGCCGCGCTCACGCCAACGTGGAACGAAACCGCGTTTTTCGCCGATTACGTCCTTCCCGTCGGTCACGCTTCCGAGCGCCACGATTTGGTGAGCTACGAAACGCACTCCGGGCTTTGGATCGGCTTCCGGCAACCCGTTCACCGCGAATTCCGACGGCGGCAGGGCAAGCCCGTCACCTTCACCTACGAGGCCAACCCCGGCGAGGTTTGGGAGGAGGACGAATTCTGGATCGAGCTTTCGTGGCGCATTGACCCGGACGGCTCACTCGGCATCCGCAAGTATTTTGAATCGCCGTACCGCCCCGGCGAGAAAATGGCGATTGACGAGTACTACCAGTACATCTTCGAGCGCGTTCCGGGGCTTCCCGAAGCAGCGAAACAGGAGAGCATTTCCGAACTGGAGTACATGCAGCGGCACGGCGCGTTTGAGGTCGAGCGCGACAATTACAAGCGCTACCTCGCCGAAGTCAGCGGCAGAAAATCCGCAGGTTCGGAATTGGTCAAGAAGGACGGAAAAGTCGTGGGCGTGGAAGCCGAATCCGCCAAGCGCGTCGGCTTCCCCACCCCGTCCCGCAAGCAGGAGATTTACTCAAAGACGATGGTGGACTGGAAGTGGCCGGAGTACGCGCTTCCGGCGTACATCAAGAGCCACGTTCACGAGGAGGACATGGACCGCAACGCCGGGGATTTTCCGCTCGTGCCGACCTACCGCCTGCCGACGCTGATCCACTCGCGCTCGGCCAACGCCAAGTGGCTGATGGAAATCGCCAACCGCAACCCGCTCTGGATGCACACCTCCGATGCCCAGCGGCTGGGCTACAAGACGGGAGACCTCACCCGCGTCAACACCGAGATCGGCTACTTCGTTGTGCGGGTTTGGGCAACCGAGGCGGTGCGCCCCGGAACCCTCGCCTGCTCCCACCACTTGGGACGCTGGCGTCGTCCGCAGGATCCGCTCGCCAACCGCTGGGGCACCAACCTCGTGGACATCAACGAAGAGGCTCCCGGCCAGTGGCGGATGCGCAAGAAGGAAGGCGTGAAAACCACGCAATCCAACGACCCGGACACCAGCCGCATCTTCTGGGAAGACGCAGGGGTGCATCAGAACATCACCTTCCCCGTGCATCCGGACCCGCAGAGCGGCATGCACTGCTGGCACCAGAAGGTGCGCCTCGAAAAAGCACAGCCGGACGACCAGTACGGCGATGTCTTCGTGGACACCAACAAGTCCATGGAGGTCTATCGCAAGTGGCTGGAAAAAACACGCCCCGCGCCCGGCCCGGATAACCTGCGCCGTCCGCTCTGGCTCAAGCGCCCCCTCAAGCCGGAAACCTCGCTCTTCTACCTTGACCCCAAGCAGGACAAGGCCGGGAAGTAGCCCCAAAAGCCAACATCCGCAACGAGAGGACGACGCAAATGTATTTCATCTTCATCGGAACCGATCAGCCCGGAGTGCTGGAAACCCGCAAGGCCACCCGCGCCAGCCACCGCGCCCATGTGCGCAGCAAGGATGGCCCGGTGCAGCTCATGGCCGGGGGGCCGCTGAAAGGCGAGGACGGCGAAATGGGCGGCACCTTCCTGATGTTTGAAGCTCCGGACGAAACCGCCGCATGGGCCTTCCTCGATGCCGACCCCTACCACTTGGCTGGAATGTTCGCCTCCCGCGAACTGCGGGCCTTCCACGAAGCCGCCGAATTGCCGCCCGCCTTGACCCAGACGGCCTAGAGCATCTTTTCAGGGTGACGGATTCAAGATCGTCATTCCGGGAGGAGCGGAGCGCAGACCCGGAATCCAGAGCAAACGGCCGTGTGGACTGGATTCCCGCCTACGCGGGAATGACAAGTGGGGACAAATAAACCGAAATTGCTCTAATCGTGTTTCGTTCAGTGGGGTGCCAACCCACTGGTGCGACTCACCCCACCTCAAGCAGACACGTTTCTGCGAGCGGCAGGACCGGTGTCAAATCACGGTGGTGCTTGTAGTCCGGGCGTTCCTCCCGCGTGTACGCATTGGCGACTGGATTGAGGATCAGCGAAAAGATCGCCCGATCCCACGGCGACATGTTGGGCGGTGAGCCATGCACCAGCAAATCCCCGAAAATCAATCCCGTGCCTGCCGCTCCCGTGGCGGAAACGATGCCCCGTGCTTCTGCGTGGCGGGCCACGGTGTCCCGCTCGACCACCCAAAGCGGGTAGCTCGTTGAGGTGGTGTCGTGCCATGCCGGAGCAGGACCGTCCTTGTGCGATCCCGGCAGGAAGTAGAGCGGCCCGTTGAAGGGGGTCACGTCATCCAGAAAAATGTGGAGGTTGAGCGGCAGTGGCTCCGGAACGCCATCGTCCCCCCGATGCGTGGCAAAGTCATAGTGCCACTGCCACTGGTCGCCATCAAAGGCGGCCTTGACGTTGATCTTCACCTGCTGAACGTACAGCTCGCTCCCCCGGAGTTGCCGGGCCGGATTGACGAGCTTGGGGTGCCGGACCAAGCGTTCAAACACCGGATGCCGCAGGTGCAGCCCCATTGCGGTGCGCACCACCTGGCCTCCGCTTTCCCGGATGTTCCCCGGATGCTCCTCCGCAAAAACCTCCGTCATGGCCTGCCGGATGATCCCAACCTCTTGGGCGGAAAACAGGTCGGGCAGGATCAGAAAGCCCTGATCCTCAAAGGCGGCTTGCTGTTCGTCGCTCAGGTGCATGATGTTCCTTCAGAAAAAGAGTTTGGGTGGTGGTCCTGTATAAATGATGGCTTCCCTCTACCGTCATTCCGGGCGCAGCGCAGACCTGGAATGCAGAGCAAACGGCCGTGGGGCTGGATTCCCGCCTGCGCGGGAATGACAACAAAGACGAGGAAGATCATTGAACAAGGGGCCTCCACCGAAGTTTGGATGAGTTTGGGATTCAAGGTCCGGACGGTTGGCTTTTCCGCAGTTCGTGCCAGACGATCAGCAAGCCCCCGCCGATGATCAGCAGGACTCCCGGAAACAGGCGTCCGAAAGGAGCTTCCGCAAAGAAGAACCAACCAATGGTGAAGGCGATGGGAATGCCGAAGTACTCGAAGGGAGACAGATTGCTGGGGGCGGTCATCCGGTAGGCGGAGATCAAGCAGAACACCGCGGTCCCCCCGGCGGTGCCCATGCCCAAAAGCCACAGCCAATCCTCCACCGCCCCCACACGGACATAGCCTCCCGTCACCAAGACCACCGTGGTGGAACCCGCCAAGGCACCGACAACCGTGAACAGATTGATCAGGGCAGTGGGCACGGAGTCATCAAACAGCTTGGCGGTCACGCTGGTGCAAGCGTAGCAAAATGCCGCTCCGAGGGGAAGCAGGGCAACCCAACTGAACACCTCGCTTCCGGGGCGCATCACCAGCATGACCCCGGCAAAACCAACCAGCACGGCCAACCAGCGGGAAAACCCCACTTTGTGGCCATGCACCGGAATGGACAACAGGGTGATCAACAACGGACCTGAAAACATGAGGGTGGTTGCCGTGGCAAATTCCAAGCGGGCCAACGCCAAATAGAAGCAGAACTGAGCCACAGTGATGAACAGTCCCCGCACCAACGCGAGCTTCCACTGCCGGATGCGGATGGGCCTGCCGGACTCGTGCCAGCTTCGGGACAAAGACAGGGCCACGAGGCTGGGAACCGTGCCAAAAATATTGCGGAACAAGGAGAGTTGCTGGGGCGGATAGTGCTGTCCCAAATGCTTGATGATCGCCCCCATGAGGTCGAACAGGAGAATCGCCAGCATCATCAAGGCAATCGCTCTGGCAAACGAGGAGGCTAGAATTTGGTTGAGCATTCGTCTGAAGGATTCTATTGCGTTGGTCATGATGCCGCATGAGGCTCCTTGGTCACTTCGGCCTGATTCCAATCAATTGTAAGCCGTCCCGGAGTGATCCTCCAGCCGCAACCAAACGCATTTGCCTTTTTGGTCGCTTCCGGGTATATTTAACATTCGTGATATTTGAACCTTACAATCAGGCCACCTGTGGATTCCCCGGTTCCGTACAGTATCGAACTTGAGCAAAACCTGTCCCAAATGTTCGGAGAACAGGGGCAGAACATCGAGATCGCCGCCGAAAGCCTCAAGGTGATGGCGCATCCCCAGCGTCTGCGCATCCTCTGCTGCCTGCGCTCTGGGGAGCAGACCGTGCAGAACCTTCAGGGCTACACCGGGCTGTTGCAGACCACGCTCTCGCAGCACCTGGCCCTGTTGCGCAGCAAGGGGCTGGTGCGGGTGCGGCGCGAGGCCAACTACTCGGTGTACCACATCGCGGATGACACCATCGTGCAGATGTTTGACCTGATCAAAAACACCTACTGCTCCTGAATCCCGCCATCCGTCCGTTTTTCACGCCAACCCGCTTGTTGCAAGCAACCCTCCGGCTCCACCCCGTGGGCACGAGCCTGCTGTTGGTTCTGCCCCAAACGGCACTGGCGGCGGATTCTCCTTCCGAAACATGGCCTGCGTGGGTGTGGATGGCCCTCTTGTTTGCCACCACGTTTGTGATCGGCGTGTTTGGCGTGATGGCCGGGATTGGCGGGGGCGTGCTCTTCGTTCCACTGGTGAGCGGCTTCTTTCCCTTTCACATCGACTTCGTGCGCGGGGCCGGGCTTTTCATTGCGCTCGGCAGTTCGCTGGCGGCGGCCCCCTACCTGTTGCGGCAGAATCTGGCCAGCCTGCGCTTGGCGATGCCGGTCGCCCTGATCGCCTCGGCCTTCTCCATCGTCGGGGCGCAGTTGGGCTTGTGGCTTTCTGGACTCAACCCGGCTTACATCCAAGGGGCGCTGGGTGTCGTGATTTTGGGCATTGCGGTGATCATGCTACGAACGCCGAGCAGCGCCTTTCCCGTGGTTTCCGGCAACGATCCGGTGGCCAAGTGGCTGGGACTGCACGGCTGGTTTGTGGAAGAAACCACGGGGGAGCGTGTGAACTGGACGGTGCATCGGGCGGCAGTGGGGCTGTCCGGATTCGTGCTGGTCGGACTGTTGGCCGGAATGTTTGGACTGGGTGCGGGCTGGGCGAACGTTCCCCTGCTCAACATCGTGATGGGGGCACCTCTGAAAATCGCGGTGGCGACCAGCAGTTTTTCGCTCTCGATCACGGACACGACGGCGGCGTGGGTGTACCTCAACCGAGGCGCGGTGCTGCCCGCGCTGGTGGTGCCGTCGCTGACCGGGGTGATGCTGGGGGCGATGCTCGGTTCGCGGATTCTGCCGCATGTTCCGGCGTTCATGATCCGGCGGCTCGTGATTGGAGTCTTGATGCTGGCGGGAGCGCGTTCTGTGCTGAAGGCGTTGGGATGGTGAACGACACGCAATCCGAAAACGGTGACCTCCGGGTGGACCCGGAGCAGATCGGCTACGCGCAGGTGGTGGCGTGGGGCAACCGCCTTGGAGTGCTGGTCATGCTGGTCGGCTTCGTCGGCTACCTCGGAGGTTTTTTTCCAGCGTGGATTCCTCCAGACACCTTGCTGGAGGTCTGGTCGCTGCCGTTGCCGGAGTTCCTCGCTCAGACCCAATCCTCCACGGGCTGGGGCTGGCTCCAGCACTTGGAACGCGGGGACACGCTCGCCCTGCTCGGCATTGCGCTGCTGGGCGGAGTGACACTGGCGGGCTACCTGCTCTTGTTCGTGCGTTTTCTTGGAGAGCGCAAGTGGAGGCAGTGGGGCATGGTGGTTGTGGAAATCGCCCTCATCGTGCTAGTTGCGGCCAACTGGATTGGCGCGGGACACTGACTCAGATAAAACTACAGCTTCCCATTCATCAAGGCCCGTGTACCTCCCGTTCGTGCTGAGCCTGTCGAAGCATGAACGGGGTTCGCCCTTCGACAAGCTCAGGACGAACGAGGAAGACTTGGCAAACCCCAACGCCTGCTACCGACCGCCA
>CAZQXS010000106.1:0-5060 GCA_964597275.1 uncultured Pseudomonadota bacterium
TTCCTAGAGCATTTTCGGGGATTACGGATTCAAGATCGTCATTCCGGGTGGAGCGGAGCGCAGACCCGGAGTCCAGAGCAAACGGCCGTGTGTCTGGATTCCCGCCTGCGCGGGTGGGTACAAATAAACCGAAATTGCTCTAAGAAACGGCTGGCTCGGAAGCTTCCACCATCTCAGCCGTTTGGGACTGCCTTGACCCCGTGCGGAGTTGCTGCAGCAACTCCTGCTGACGGGCGCGGACTTCCTCCACACTGCGCTGTTTGACCAAATCGTAGCCTCGGATGTGTTCCGGGAGCGAGGCCAGTTCCACTGCTGTTGCGTGGTTCCCGGACGAAAGACGATGCAGGATTTCGGTGAGCAAGGTTTCGTAATCCGCGATCAGTTGCCGCTCCAGCTTCCGCTCCTCTGTCTTTCCAAAAAGGTCGAAGGCCGTGCCGCGCAAAAACTTGAACTTGGCGAGCAGCCCCATCGCCTTGAGCATCCACGGGCCGTAAGTCTGTTTGGTTGGCTCGCCGCTGATTGCATCCCGCTTCGACCACAGCGGGGGGGCAAGGTGCAGTTGGAGGGCATAATCGCCTTCAAAGGTTGCCTCCACCTTCTTGAGAAACTCCCCGTTCGTGTAAAGCCGGGCGACCTCGTACTCGTCCTTGTAGGCGAGCAGCTTGAAGTAGTACCGAGCGATTGCCTCTGTGAGCGGTAAGCTGTCGTTCGTCCTGAGCTTGTCGAAGGGCGGACTGCGTTGGGCTTCGACAGGCTCAGCCCGCACGGTTGAATCCCCGGAAATCTTTGAGCCAAGTGCCGATTCTGCTTGGCGGACTCGCTCCACAAGGTCGCGGTAGCGGGCTGCGTAGGTTTCGTTTTGGTACTCCACCAGCAACCCGCTGCGGTGAGCGATGAGGTCCTCGAGCGATTTGGGAGCCATCGGCTCGTCCGGGATCACCGTGTCGGCGAACGCCATTTTGCGCACCCGTCCCAAGTCGTGCGCGGCGCGACGTCCCCAGAGGAAGGCGGTTTGGTTCATTTCCACCGCAACCCCGTTCAGTTCGATGGCCTGTTCCAGCGATTCCCCGCTCAACGGGATCAAACCGCGCTGAAACGCGAATCCGAGCAGGAAGAGGTTCCCCGCAATCGCGTCGCCCAGCAGGGCGGTGGCCAGCCGGGTGGCGTCCAGAAACTCGGTGCCTTCGGCCCCGGCGGCGTGTTCGATGCCCTGTTTCAATTCCAGATTTGGGAACAGCCAGTCGGCGTTTTTCGTGAAGTCCCCGGTGATCATCTCGTAGCTGTTGACAACGAGGCGCGTGTGGCCCTTGCGCACGGTGGCGAGCGCCTTGTGTCCGCCCGTGACCACCAAATCGCCGCCGATGATCGCGTCCGCGCCGCCAGAGGCGACCCGTGGAACGTGGACATCCTCCGGACGTTCGGCGATGCGCAGGTGACTGAGGACCGCTCCGCCTTTTTGCGCGAGTCCGATCATGTCAATGATGCCGATGCCCTTGCCCTCGATGTGCGCGGCCATGCCAAGCAGTGCGCCCACGGTGATCACACCCGTGCCGCCCACGCCAGTGACGACGATGTTGTAGGTGCCGTTGATTGAAGGCCGTTCCGGAGTGGGCAAGTCGCCAAAGGCTTCCGTGCCCGTGGCGGCAGGCTTGGATTTGCGGAGCCGTCCGCCGTACACGCTCACGAAGCTGGGGCAGAGGCCGTTGGCGCAGGAGTAGTCCTTGTTGCAGGCGGACTGGTCAATGGTGCGCTTACGCCCAAGTTCAGTTTCCAGCGGCAGCACGGCCACGCAGTTCGACTTCACGCCGCAGTCTCCGCAGCCCTCGCAAACCGCCTCGTTGATGAGGATCCGCCGCTGGGGGTCCGGGAACTCTCCGCGCTTGCGGCGGCGGCGTTTTTCGGCGGCGCAGGTTTGGTCATAGACGATCACGGAGGTGCCCGGAATCTCGCGGAATTCGCGGGAAACCTCGTCCAGTTGCTTGCGGTGGTACACCTGAGTGTCTGGGGCCAATCCAGTTTCCTGCTTGTACTTCTCCGGTTCGTCCGTGACCACGGCCACGCGCTTCGCGCCCTCGGCCATCACCTGCTGCGTGATGCGCGGAACCGTGAGCGGGCCGTCCACGCGCTGGCCCCCCGTCATGGCGACCGCGTCGTTGAAGAGGATCTTGAAGGTGACGTTGACCTCGGCGGCCACGGCGGCCCGCAACGCAAGGAACCCGGAGTGGAAATAGGTGCCGTCGCCCACGTTCTGGAAGACGTGTTCGCGCTTGGTGAAATGGGCCTCGCCGACCCAGCTTGATCCCTCTCCGCCCATCTGCGTGTACCCGGCGGTGCGGCGGTCCATCCACTGCGCCATGAAGTGACAGCCGATGCCGGACAAGGCGCGGCTGCCCTCCGGCACGAGGGTGGAGGAATTGTGCGGGCATCCCGCGCAAAAGTACGGCAGCCGCTCCAGAGCTTGCGGTTCCAGATCGGGCTGCATCAACTTCTGGATGAAGGCGATGCGCTTTTGCAGGTTTTCGTCGTTGGCGTGTTCCAGAATGCGCTGGCCGAGTTCCACCGCGATGTGGTTGGGGTCGAGTGCCATTGCAGAGGGGAAGAGGGTGGCCCCGGATTCGTCGTGCTTGCCCACGATCCTCGGTGCGTCCGGCATTCCGTAAAGCGCGTCCTTGAGCTGCGGTTCGATGAGGCCGCGCTTTTCCTCAACGACGATGATGCGGTCCAGCCCTTGCGCAAACTCTCGCAGTCCTTCCGGATCGAGCGGCCACGACATGGCGACCTTGAAGAGCCGCACCCCCAGCCGTTGCGCGGCGGCTTCGTCAATTCCCAGTTCCTCAAGTGCAAGCCGCACGTCCATGTACGACTTTCCAGTGGAGACGATGCCCAGCTTTGCGTCCGGAGTGTCCCACACCGTGCGGTTGAGCCGATTGAGTCGGGCGAAGGCGAGGACGGCGGGCAGCTTGAACTCGTGCAGCCGACGCTCCTGCGCTTGGGGAATGTCCGGCAAGCGGATCTGCAACCCGCCTTCCGGAAGCACGAAATCCTCGGGCGTGAGGATGTTGAGGCGGCTGGAATCCACCTCCACGGAGGCGGTGGACTCCACCGTGTCGTGAATGCACTTGAGCGCGGCCCAGGTTCCGGCATAGCGCGAAAGCGCCCAGCCGATCAGTCCGTAATCGAGGATTTCCTGCACACCGGAAGGGTTGAGGACGGGGATCATCGCGTCCATCATGGCGAACTCGCTCTGGTGGCAGGTCGTCGAGGATTCGCAGGTGTGGTCGTCGCCCAGCAAGGCCAGCACCCCGCCAAGCGGCATCGTGCCCGCAAGGTTGGCATGGCGCAGCGCATCCCCGGAGCGGTCCACTCCCGGCCCCTTGCCGTACCACATGCCGAACACGCCGTCGTACTTGCCCTCGCCATGCAGGTTGGCCTGCTGCGTGCCCCAAAGCGAGGTGGCCGCAAGGTCTTCGTTGACGGCGGTGTGGAACTTCACATGGTGTTCCTGCAACAAGCCCTGAGCGCGTTTCATCTGCTGGTCCAGCACCCCCAGCGGCGAGCCTCGGTAGCCCGTCACGAATCCGGCGGTGTTGTGTCCGGTGGCAAGGTCGCGGCGGCGCTGCACCATCGGCAGGCGCACGAGTGCCTGAATCCCAGTCATGAAGGCATATCCGGATTCCAAGGTGTACTTGTCCTCAAGCGTGACTTCGCGAAGCGTCATGTTGGGTTGCGGGTTGTGGGTTGCAGGCTTGGTCCGCAGACTGCGCAGATTCAACGGACTGTGCGCATCGGCGAAATCTGTGGATTGGTTTCGGGTGCTTGGTTACTGGGCTTTCCAGCCACCAGCCCCCAAATTGATCGTAACACACCCCCCGCTTCGTGCAACAAAACCGGATTTGGCTTTTTGCTCCGGGGCCGCTCTGGTAGCCTGCGGGTCGTCATGCACTACGTCCCAAGCGTTTTCCCGGCCCTGCGGCTCGCCCTCTTTGGCACCGTCCTGAGCCTGTTGTTTCTGGAAGCGGCGGCTGCCGCCTGCTTTAAGCCGATCCTGCACCGCAACCAGATGCCTCCTGCCGCAATCCTGCTGGAGTTGCCGCCGGATTCGGCCTGTGCACTGGAAGGAGGGGTGCCCGAGGTGCGGCTGGGCTGGCAGGGCAGCAACACCACCGTCCTCTTCAAGAACAAGGGCGAGTACAGCGCCCGCTACCTGATTGACCACGAACGCTGGGAGCAAACCGTGCAGGTGCGGCTGGGGCTGGGCGCGGGGTTCGACTTGGGAGTGCTGGGACGCTACACCAACGAAAGTTCTGGGCGCTGGGATCCGTTCATGCGCGATTTTCATGAGATAACCGGACTGCCCTACAATTCCCGCAAGATCCGTCCTGATGGAGAGTACCGCTACTGGCAGTGCAACCCCTCCGATCCTAGCGTCGGCTGCACGGCGGAGGATGTCGCCAACGGTCGCGTCATTGACCTGTCCGCCGAGCAGCGCGGCTGGGCCGACTGGATCACCACGCTCCGCTACGCGCTGCCGCACCAAAACTCCGGCATGCGCTGGGCGGGTCGGCTGGTGTGGAAGGAGCCATCGCGCAAGGACTTGCCGACGATCAGTTCCGGGGCACGGGATTTTGGCGCAGGACTGATGCTGGAAGGCGCAGGAACATTTTGGGACTGCCCCACGGATTGGCTGGTGAACCTTGGCGGCGTTGCTCCCGGAACCACCCGACACCGTGCGTATCCCCAGAACAAGCTGTTCCTGAATGGAACGCTGGGACTCTCGCACTCCTGCGAGGACGACTGGGCGTGGCTGGGGCAGTTCCAGTTCGCGTCAGCACGGTACCGCACCCCGAACCCGCCCGTGCAGGCCATCGGCACCCCGCAGTTCATCATGATGCTCGGCTTCGAGTACCGCACGGCTCCGGGAAGCTGGCGCTTCGGGATCACGGAGGACACGATCTACAACACCTCCGAGGACTTCAGCCTGCTGCTTGAGTGGCTGTGGGAACCGTCCGGCCCTACCAGTGCCGGGGCTGAAAGTTCTCGTCGTTGAGCAGGTGGACGGT
>CAZQXS010000106.1:5160-13055 GCA_964597275.1 uncultured Pseudomonadota bacterium
ACCGCCCCCCACGAATCAAGCCCATCCGCGCAATCCGTGGCCAATCAGAGCCATCCACGCAATCCGCAGTCAAGGCCGTTGCTCAGAAAAACCGTGCAATTTGGGACAGGTCTGTTTTCCTCAAGTGGTGGGGTTGTCGCGCCCCCGCCCGGATTCACCTTTCACAACCCTGCATGACTCGGCAAGATGACGGCTTGGCCCCAACTCATCATTGAGCAACTGAAAGCGCACAACGTTCGCTTCCTCAGCTACGTCCCGGACGCCTGCGGCGAGCACATTTTGCGGGCGGCGCGGGAGGATGCGTTTTTCGACATCCTGCCGCTGGCCCGTGAGGAGGAGGGGGTGGGCGTGGTCACGGGGCAGTACCTCGCGGGGGAGCGCGGGGCGATCCTGATGCCGACCTCCGGGGTGGGCAACTCGATCAACGCCTTCGCCTCGCTGGCGATTCCGTACCAGATTCCAATGCCGGTTTTCATTGGCTGGCGCGGGGCGCTGGGGGAGTTCAACGCCGCGCAGGTGCCAATGGGTCAAGCGCTCGTGCCGATTCTAAAAAGCCTCAACATCCCGCACTTCATCCTCTCCCGCCCCGAAGAGGTGGAGGTGCGGGTGAGCGGGGCGCTCAAACTGGCCTTTGCGCTGGAGCAGCCCGTGGCGGTGTTGGTCTCCACGGAACTGGCCGGATGGAAGGAGAAGTGAGAACCATGATCAACAGCTTGGACGCCACCCGTTTCATTGCTTCCCGAGTCACCGACGAGCCGATCGTCGCCTCGCTGGGCAACGCAAAGTACGACCTCTTCCTGTCGGGGGACCGTCCGCAGAACTTCTACCTCTGGAATGCAATGGGGCTGGCGATCTCGGTGGGGCTGGGCGTGGCGATGGCGCGTCCGCAGCAAAAGGTGATCGTCGTGGACGGCGACGGCTCCCTGCTGATGAACCTCAACGCGCTGGCGACTTCGGCGGTGCGCTCTCCGGAAAACCTGATCCACATCGTCTGGAACAACCGTCAGCACGAACTCACCGGAGGCCAGCCCACCGCCACAGCCTTCCGGACCAACCTTGCGGAGGTCGCACGTGGGGCGGGCATCGAACGTTGCGAGTCGGTGGAATCCCAAGCCGAATTCGAGGAAGCCTTCCTGCGGGCGTTCCGCGAACCGGGGCCGTGGTTCATCTCAGCCCAGACCAACGGCACCCGCTCCCCCGGACGCCCTCCGAAAAGCCCCACCTACCTCAAGCACCGCTTCCGCGAAAGCATGGGGATTGTGCCGGATTAGTCCCGGATTTCCTCAATCCACGCCTTGCGCAGGATGCGCCCCTGCTGCACCACACACACCGCCCGTTGGCGCACGGGCACCCCGTACTCGTTGGTCGTCTTGAACACCCACGACACCCAATTCTCGGTGTCGTCCTTGCGGGCAACGTCCATCGTCAGGTAGTCCGGCTCGTACCGCATCGGCGAGCGCAGGTAGGATTTGATGATCGGCTCGCACTTGCTCTTCAGCAAGGACTCCGGCACAGCAGACGGCTTCGGCTTCTTGGCAGCCTGGCCCTTCAGCCAGATGTGATGGTAGCAGTAGTGCTTGTCGCAGTGCTTGGTGGAGAAGGCGAAGCTGCGCGAGAGGTCGCTGGGACGGAACTGCACCTCGTGCATGCGCCCCACCTTGTCCTCGCAGACAAACCAGTAGTGCTTGTGCTGCGGGGAGTAGGCCGCGCTCAACAGCGCCTGACAGTCGTTCGGGTTGGCGTACCAGCCGTTGAGGATGCCCTGCTTGAGGATGTCCCGCTGCTTTCCGGTGAGTTTGGGATCCCGGAACTCGTTGCTGAGTAGCAGCTTCAGATTGGGAAGCCCCGCCGCGTGAAGTTGGACGGAGGCGATCAGTGCGAATGAACACACGCCGGAGAGCAGGATTTGCTTGAAGACGCTTGGCTGAGATTGCAAGTCGCGCATGTCATCTCCGCAGGATTTGGGTGGAGATGGAACCCGTAAGGGGGAGCAGGATCCGCCATCCCACTCCCCCGACAGAGACAGGCAAAAAAAGGAAGGTGTTCGGGCATCCATGCCCGCACCGCGTGACAAGCACGCACTCAAACCACCTACGCATCCATGCGCTCTTGGCCGTTGCGACCTCCGAGTGTCCTCCATGGTCGGGAACACGCCGTAGCGCCTTCCCCCGGAGCGCGTCCGATGCTGAGCCGCAGCCCTGGCTACGATGATCTGACGCAGGGGAGCAATGCACTCGGTGTGCCGTTTCGGGGGTGTTTTATGGAAAACGTATATGCGTTATCCGTGTCACGTTTTTTGCAGAGGGGGAATCATGTGCCACCACCAAGGTGGCGCGTTCCGGACACGGACCGTTCGAGAACCCCTGACCCATGAAGGATCATGCCCCGACGCAAGCGAGACCTGCAAACCATCAGCGCCAACATCCCCAAGCCACTCTACCGCGCCTTGGAGGATGAAGCGGTGCTGCGCAACATCCCCAAGACCTCCATCCTCATCCAACTGCTGGAGCGGCATTATCAGCCGCCGAGGCCCTTGGACCTGAGCCGAACGGCGGCTTTTGCCCAAGCCGGAGGCGACTAGCCCCTTGGGTCAGTCCAGCTCGAAGCGAATGCCCTGTGCGAGCGGGAGTTCGGCGGAGTAGTTGATCGTGTTGGTCTGCCGCCGCATGTAGGCTTTCCACGCATCTGATCCGGATTCGCGCCCGCCGCCCGTCTCCTTCTCTCCGCCGAACGCCCCGCCGATTTCGGCCCCGGACGTGCCAATGTTGACGTTGGCGATGCCGCAATCCGACCCCGCGTGTCCCAAGAAGGCTTCGGATTCCCGGAGATCGGTGGTGAAAATTGCCGAGGACAAGCCCTGCGGAACGCCATTCTGGAGCGCGAGCGCCTCGTCCAACTCCCGATAGCTCGTGAGGTAGAGCAGCGGCCCAAAGGTTTCCTCCTGCATCATGGGCAGGTCGCCCGGAACTTCGGCGAGGGCCGGGCGCACGTAGCGTCCGGAGGGCTGTCCCTCGGCGCGTTCCCCGCCATGCACGATGCCGCCCTGCTCGCGGATCGTGGCCAGCGCGGCCTGAAAGCTCGCCACGGCACTTTCGTCAATCATCGGCCCAATCAGGGTTTCGGACTCCAAGGGACTGCCGATCTTCGCGTCAAGCTGGCGGTAGGCGTTCACAAGCTGATCGCGCACTTCGTCATAGATGGATGCGTGAACAATGAGCCGCCGAGTGGTGGTGCAACGCTGTCCGCAGGTGCCCACCGAGCCGAAGACGATTCCCGGAATCGACAGCTTCAGGTCCGCGCTCGGCGTGACGATGATCGCGTTGTTGCCGCCGAGTTCGAGGATGAACTTGCCCAGCCGAGCCGCCACCCGCTGGGCGACCGTGCGGCCCATGCGCGTGGAGCCGGTTGCGGAAATCAGGGGGAGCCGCGCGTCGTCCACCAGCGGTTCGGCGATGGCTTCGTTGCTGCCGATCACAAGATTGAACACGCCCTCCGAACAGCCGTTGTCCTTCAGCACATCGGCGGCGATGCGGTGCAGCGCCATCGAGATCAGCGGGGTTTTCGGACTCGGCTTCCAGATCACGACATCCCCGCAAACCGCCGCGATCATCGCGTTCCACGACCAGACGGCGCACGGAAAGTTGAATGCGGTGATCACGCCCACCGGCCCCAGCGGATGCCACTGCTCGTACATGCGGTGTCCCGGACGCTCCGAGGCCATCGTCAGTCCGTAAAGCTGCCGGGACAATCCCACCGCGAAGTCGCAGATGTCAATCATCTCCTGCACTTCGCCCTCGCCCTCCTGCACGATCTTGCCGACCTCCCACGAGATCAGGCGACCCAAATCGCCCTTCGCGGCACGAACGGCATCGCCAATCTGCCGCACGATGTCCCCGCGCTTAGGAGCCGGAGTCTGCCGCCACTCCAGAAACGCCGCCTGTGCCTGCCGGACCACTTCGTTGTACTCGTCAGGGCTTGCCATGCGCACCCGTCCCAAGGTGCTGCCGTCCACCGGAGAATCCGAGGCGAGTTCCCCGCCACGACCCTCCAGCCAGCGGGGGCCGACCGCCACCCCGGATTGTCCGTCTTCCAGTCCCAATCGTTGCAATAATTCCATGTGTCCTTTGTTGAATGAAGGGTTGTGTCTGAAGTTCAGTCCGCCACGGGCCGGGATTCCGGCGAGGGCAGCAGGGTGGTTTGGGATTCCAGTTGGAGCTGCACGCGCTCGGTGATCTGCTGAAGCTCCTCGTTGCGGAGTTCGAGATTGCTCACCTTGTCGCGCTCCAGCAGCACGAGCCGCTTGAGTCGGCGGATTTCCGCGCTCTGCATCCGGAGCTGGCCGAGCAGCACGGAGTGGTGCAGGAAGAAATAGACCACGCAGAAGAGGATGCCCCACGCCAGCGTGAAAAAAAGTGGGACAAAGACCGGGCGCGTGGAGCGGAAGGTGAAGTTGAGCCAGTCGAGGGTGTAGAGCAACGTGACCTCCGCCGTGTTCTGCGTGGCGAAATCAATGCTGAAGAAGAGGAAGCCGACGAAGATGAGCAGCCAGAGGTAGCGCATGGAGCCTTTGTGGATCAGGGATGGGGCAAACTCGGAACGTGCCGAGGCTTCACAGTAACGCCCCGGCGGTGGGCGGTCAAGCCGGGCTTCCCGGAGTGAAAAGAAAATTTTCGGTGTGGGACGCTCCGAGCCAGTCAACCTCGGACTCCAAGCGGGGGGCTTGGGCGATGACCTTGCCGCGCCGGACGACCCAAAGCCGATTGGCCCGCAGGCGGATGGCCTCGATCGGATCGGTGGCTTGCAGGATCACAAAATCGGCGAAATGTCCGGGAGCGATTCCATAGCCCTCCAGTCCGAGAACGCGGGCGGGGTTGGTGGTGACGGCCTCAAAGCACTGGCGCATGCCCTCGCGGCTGGTCATCTGCGCAACGTGCAGGCCCATGTGCGCGACTTCCAGCAGGTCTGCCGACCCCAGCGGATACCACGGGTCCATCACGCAATCGTGCCCAAAGGCCACGTTCAGGCCCGCCGCCATCTGCTCCGGAACACGGGTCATGCCGCGCCGCTTCGGATAGGTGTCGTGTCGTCCTTGCAGCGTGATGTTGATGAGCGGATTGGCAACAACATGCAGCTGCGCCTCGGCCATCAGCCCCAGCAGTTTGCTGACAAAGTAGTTGTCCATCGAGTGCATCGAGGTGAGGTGCGATCCCGTCACGCGCCCCTGCAAGCCGTGCCGCACGGTTTCCGCCGCCAGCGTTTCCACATGCCGCGAGTGCGGGTCGTCGCTTTCGTCGCAGTGCAGGTCCACGCGCAGGCCGCGCTCCGCCGCAATCCGGCAGAGCCGCTCCACCGATTCCTTGCCGTCTGCCATCGTGCGCTCAAAGTGCGGGATGCCGCCCACCACGTCCACACCTTTGTCGAGCGCGGTTTCCAGCAGTTCCACCCCCTTGGGGTGCCGCAGGTAGCCATCTTGTGGAAACGCGACAAGCTGCAAATCAATCAGCGGTGCAACCGCCTTGCGGACCTCCAGCAGGGCTTCCACTGCCAACAGCCGGGGGTCGCAAACGTCCACATGCGTCCGGATCGCCAGCAGGCCCCGTGCCACCGCGAGCTTGCAAAAGCGCAGGGCGCGGTCCCGGATCGCCTCCACCGTCAGGTCGGGCTTCAACTCCCCCCAGAGCGCGATGCCCTCCAGCAGCGTCCCGGATTCGTTGAAGCGCGGCTGCCCCACGCTCAGGGTCGCGTCCATGTGGAAATGCGCGTCCACGAACGGCGGTGAGACGAGGCTGCCGGAAGCATCCAGTTCGGCAGGCGCGGAGGCCCGCAGGTTGGCTTCGACGGCAGCGAACTTGCCGTCACGGATGCCGAGGTCCACCCCCGTGCGTCCGTCTGTGAGGTTGGCGTTGCGAACAATCAGGTCCATTGAATTTTCAGCAATCAGCAGGGCTTTTACAATGACCGTTGTGACCCCACCGAACATCAGGCATCACAATCCCCGTTCGTGCTGAGCCTGTCGAAGCATGAGCGGGGTTCGCCCTTCGACACGCTCAGGACGAACGGAGTGGCAGGATTCTGAGAATGGCAAATTCTGACAGAATCGGGAACCGAGATTATTTCGTGTTCTCCCGGAGAGATCAAGAGGATGTCGCCCAAACCCTGCTGAAATCGGGGATTTTCCAAAAAAAGTGCGCCTCCGTGCATTTCCCGCTTTCTCACCGAGGCCAGCTTTGCTATGCTTGCCCCTTCATGGCTCCACCCTTTTCACGAGGTAAAAAAATGGTTACCGCACTTGTCATGTTGAACATTGACCGTCCGCACATTTCCAGCGTGGCGCAGGGCCTGGTGGACATGTCGGAGGTCTCGGAGGTCTATTCGGTCGCCGGACGCTACGACTTGGTGGCGATTGTCCGGGTGAAGACCAACGAGGAGATCGCCAGCACAATCACCGGGAAGTTCGCCGATTTGAAGGGCATCACCGGAACGGAAACGCTGATCGCGTTCCACACCTACTCGCGGCACGATCTTGAACACATGTTCTCCCTCGGCAACTAGAGACCACCCTTGACCCTACGAGTCCGGGACACCGTTGCACGGATGTCCCCTTATGTTCCGCCGCAGTACGCCCGCGATCCGGAGCGGCAGACGCTCATGGAGTTCAACGAGGTGCCGCTGGTGCCTCCAGAATCCGTGGCCGAGCGGCTGATCGCCTTCGTCCGTTCTGGTCAACTGAACCTCTATCCGCAATACGGGCCGCTGTACGACAAGCTCGCGGACTACGTCGGGACCGCCCGCAGCAACCTGCTGCTCACCAACGGCTCCGATCAGGGCATCGAGCTGATCCTGCGGGCGTTTCTCGAACCGGGCGACCACTGCGTGCTGGCGAAGCCGGGCTTTGCCATGTTCGAGCAAGTGGCGACCGCGATTGGGGCCGAGGTCCGGGGGCCAAGCTTTCCGCCAGAGGACTTCCGCTTTCCATTCGACGAGTTCGTGGCCAGTGTGCGGCCCGACACCAAGCTCATCATCATCATCAACCCGAACAACCCCACCGGGTCGGCAGTCACCCAGGAGCAGATTCAGGAAATCCTCCGCAGATTTCCGGACCACCCGGTTTTGGTGGACGAGGCGTATTACGAATTCACGGGCGAGACCTGCGCGGGGCTGCTGTCCGAACACCCGAACCTGATCGTGATGCGCACCTTCTCGAAAGCGTTTGCGCTGACCAGCCTGCGCATCGGCTACATCGCCGCCGATCCGGGGTTTATCCTCGAACTACGCAAGATTCAGGGGCCGTTCGATGTGAACATGCTGGCCGTGGTCGCG
Organism: uncultured Pseudomonadota bacterium; assembly: GCA_964597275.1. Lineage (GTDB taxonomy): Bacteria > SAR324 > SAR324 > SAR324 > NAC60-12 > UBA8110. Next base: position 12,481 of record CAZQXS010000106.1, read on the forward strand.
GCGGAGGCGGTCTTGGACGAGCAGGAGGAAATGCAGCGGCGCGTGCGGCACCTGATGGACGAATCCAAGCCCGCGCTGGAGGCGTACTTTCAAAAGCGCGGGGTGACGTATTTTCCCAGCAAGGCGCACTTCATGCTGGTCGCCTCCGACCGCAAGGCGGAACTGGTGGACCACCTGCACCGCCACCACCTCATGGTGCGCCCGCAAGGTCCACCGCTTGAGAACACCTTCCGGATGAGCGTGCGCACCCTGCCAGAGATGCAGCACTTCATGGACGTGTTCGATGCGTTTCTGGACGGTCGGTAGGGAAAAACCTGCTGATCGGCAAGGAGTCGCCGAACCAAGGCGCGGCTCACCCGCCGAGGCAAGTTTCCGGATGCCCTGAATATCAGTGGGTTAGCCGGAGAGTGCGGGAGTCGTGGAAACTTGGTTCACGACTTGCTTTCCGAACATAGCGAGAATTTAGCACGGGGCGGTCACTGGCCATGTATCCAAGGATGGATCGATGAACCAAGGATGGTCCGAGCCCAATGGTCTTTGATCCCCCGTGCTTTCCGTTGAGCGCCCTCTTCAAG
>CAZQXS010000107.1:0-13053 GCA_964597275.1 uncultured Pseudomonadota bacterium
TCCGCCTTGCCACCCTCGTGCGGCACGTTGGCGGTGATCTTGCCCCCCATCGCCTCAAACGCGGCGTTGAAGGCACTCGACAAACCCTTGCCGTAATCGTTGTTGACGTAGGTCACGGCGACTTCCTTGAACCCACGGCCCAGGGTGACTTCGGCCAGCACCTGCCCCTGACGGGCATCCGACGGCGCGGTGCGGAAGAAGTAGCCGTTGTCGTCAATCGTGCTTAAGCCCGGAGACGTGGCCGAAGGCGAGATCATCGTCACCCCGTTGGGAATGCCGACGGTCTTGGCAATCGCCCCCGTGACCCCGGAGCAGTCCGCTCCCATGATGCCCACCACCTTGTCGGAAGTCACCAAACGCTCGGCTGCCGCCACGGCAGCGGCAGAGTCCACGCAGGTGGAATCGGCCCGCACCGACTCGATCTGGCGTCCGCCCAGCAGTTGGCCGGAATCGGAGGCTTCCCGGAAGGCCAGTTCGGCAGAATCGGCCATCGGAGGAGTCAGGGATTCGATCGGCCCGGTGAATCCGAGGATCACTCCCATTTTGATGGTTTGCGCCGAGGCCGCCGCTGGAATCAGCGACGCTGCCAGCGCGACCATCATCAATTTCGTTAGAGTTCGCATGTCTCTCCTTGTTGAATGAAAGGTTCATCAGTGCCACAAACGGCACTACACCATCGTCAAATTCGGCAGAAAAGTCAATCCATCTTGTGTCCGGAAACGCTTTGCGGCTCAGGCGTGGAAGTGGTACTTCACTTCTGCTTGCGATGATCCGCAGAGAACACAAAGGACACAGAGGATTGTTTTTGTTTGCCTTTTTCCCCTGTGATCTCTGTGTACTCTATAGGTTGGAGATGCAACGTTAAGTCAGTTGCAGCATCAGTCCTGTTCAGGAAAAGTCTCCATCCAGTTTCCCCTCGGACGAGTCCGGGAACTGTGGAAGCCCGTCGGCGATTTCGTAGTAGTCGGATTTGTGATCCACATAAATGTGTCCGATGGAGCGCAGGCCGCTCGGTTGGTCGAACATTCCTGCCGCAATGCTCAGGGTTCCGGAGCCGTGCGGTTCGTAAAACAGGCTCGCGCCGCACTCCGCACAGAAGCCGCGCCGTGCCCGCTCGGAGGAGTTGAACCAGCGCAGGCCGTCCTCACGGCTGAAGCGCAGGGCTTCGCGGGGTGCGTTGGTGTAGGCCGCCGCATGGCCGTGCGTTTTCAGGCATTGCCCGCAGTGGCAGTGGATCACGCCCCGCAGGGCTCCGGAAACCATGAAGCGCACGGCACCGCAAAGGCAGCCGCCGTGGTGCTCGTTGGTCATGGCAAAGCTCGGTAATGGTTATCTTGCTGACGCTGTGACCGGGCACTCCCCGTTCGTGCTGAGTCCTTCGACAAGCTCAGGACGAACGGAAATTTCGCAAATAGGTCTAATGTCAACATTTACTACTGCTCCACTGTGCCGAATCCACTGCCGGCTTTGCGGTATTCTTCTCGCGGTGGGCTGAAGACATCGAGGATCGTCGCGCCGACCTCCTCGGTGCGGACTCCATGCAACACACCTCCGGGAGAATGCCAGAAATCCCCCTTTTTCATGCGCACCTCCTCGCCGCCCTGAATGCGGATGCACTCGCCCTCCAGTAGCACGCCCCACTGCTCCTCCGGATGCTGGTGGATGCTCCCCTGCGAGTTCGGCTCCACGCGCACCACCGAGAGCATGGCCTGCTCGCCCGCGAAAATCCGGGTGGTGATGCCCGGCCCCAGCACACGGGCAAGCCCCTGCGCCTCGTCATCCAGCCGGAACACCCAGTCCGGCCCCTTGGTTGTCTCGTTGGTCATTGTGCTGTCGTTGTTGAGTCGGCAAAGCGTCTATCGTTGGCTGGCGTGGAGAATCGTCAGCCCCACGACGGACGTTCCTTCGTAACGGACGATGATGTCGTCATCGGTGAGTTCGCTATCGGTCGCATGGCTCGGCTTTTTGAAATTGACGTACAGCACGTCGGCCTCCGCGTCATAGGACGACCACAGGTATCCCTGCGGAGCAAACCTCACCGTTGGAATCAGGTTTAAGTAATCTTGAACGGCTTAACTCGGCCATAGCTGCTTCCTTTTGTTGAGAGAACGGAGTTTCCGTGTCAAAAACGCCGTGATCATAAAGCCATCGTCACTCATTTCACGATACACCACAATCAGGTATTTGTCTTTCGCGACTTCTCGAACTGCCAATTGCTCCTCACCCTTGCCCGCTAGAATTCGGGATAGACTGGCCAGCGTTTCCAGAATTTCCAGACGCATCCCTGCCAACTCACAGTGTTCTTCCGTGATGTGGGTCCACCTTTCATCGGTTAGGCGAACGGGCACTTGGTTTTTTGAAAGAATCGTCTCAACCATAGCGAAACCTGTTTCCTCAGCCCACCCCCAGCCGGGGCAGGAGCGGGGTGATGAGTTCCAGCAAAGTGCGAGGCGTGGCCAGTTCGAGGCTTGGGTCGAGCAGCAAATCCAGCGGATGCACCGGAGTGCCGGAGGTGTCGAGACAACGCCCACAGGCCAGAGCGTTGGTGCGGAGCGTGGCGAGCCGTTCTGGATCAAACAGCCCCAGCGCGGCCCAGCCCTTGCGGTATTCGGCAAGGTACTCGACTTGCTCAAAGCTGCCGAGGCAGGTGAGTCCGTTGCACGGAACGAGTGCGGTGAACACGGGAAGCAGTGCCGGACTCAGCGATTTTGTCCGCAAGCCTTCCAGCACCGCAGTGAGCGTCAGGGGCTGCGCTACGGTTCGCCCTCGCAACTCCCCCTGCTCGCAACGCAACACCTCCATGCGTTTGCGGCCTTTATGCTCGGCAGGAATCGTGTACCACGGAGCCTCTGGAAACGCCGCTTCTGCTCGCGTCCGACACTCTGGGTCAAAGTGCAGGCGGTGCAGGGCGTGGTCCAGGTTGGGCAACACGGCCAGCAGGTAGTCGCGGATGACCTCGTTGAGATCGAAGTACACCAGATTCGCTCCCGAATGCAGGGTGCGGAGTTGTGCCGCCGCAAAGCGATTCGCCCATGCCGAAAATGAAGCACCCTCCACGGGTTCTGGAGCCAAGTCGCGCAAGACTTCGGCAACGTGAGGCCAGAGCGCGGCGAGCTTTTGCGGAATTTGGGAATCTCCCACCCGCGCCTCCCGCCAGCTTCCGGGAATCAAGGAGAGCCGCCGTTCGCCGCCGTCGCGGGCGCGGTCGGCATCGGCCCGACGCAGTTCGGCAAATCCCGGAGCTTGCGGGGAAACCACTCTCTCCAAGGGAAAGTGCCCATCCAGATTGAGACATCCTGACCATGCGGCGTTGGCAAAAGGAACCCCCGAATACGTGCCGACCAAGTAGCTCTCCCCCTGCGGCAGCCCGGAAAGTGCGAGGCGGTGCAATGCCAAGAAGGTGGGGCCTTCCGAAGCCGTGAGATGCGTGGCGGCTTGCAGAATCCGGGTACGCTGCAAGGAGGCCAGCCAGCCTTGAATTTGCACATCTCCGGCCTCCAAACGGCGGAACTCCGAGGTCAGGGCGGCGAGCAATTCCGGTTCAATTTCAGGAAGTGGACCGGGCGGCAACCAGAGGGATTTGGCGTAGTCGGCCAGTGCGACGTTCCCGTGCTGTCGCAGGATTTTGACCAGTTGAGGCCGTCCCGCCGCCTCCAGCGCCAAGGCCGTTTCAGCGATCATTTGGGGCATGGTTGCTTGCAGTTTGCTCAAAACCCGCTAGGGTGCGTGAAGGTCTTGGGAAACGTAAAACTGGTTCACACCTCCCTCCCGTTCGTGCTGAGTCCTTCGACAAGCTCAGGACGAACGCAACTGCAACCCTCATCACAATTCCACTTTTGCTCACAAAATGTCTGCCGTTCTCAAAATTCAGTGCCACTACCCCGGAATGCCCACCCCGCAGCGCGGACACGCCTCCGACGCGGGGCTGGACCTCACCGCGATGGCGGTGAAGCAGAAATCCCACGATGTGTTCTTCTTCGACACCGGGATTTCGGTGCAGGTGAGTGCAGGATTCTACACCGAGGTGGTGCCGCGTTCCAGCATCATCAAAACCGACTTCCTGCTCGCCAACAGCATCGGCGTGATTGACCCGGACTACCGGGGCCGCATCTTCGTGCCCTTCCGCTACCTTGGCGCAGGAAACGGCACCGAAGCCGCCGAGCAACTGCTGGGGCAGCGCATCGCCCAACTGCTCGTGCGGCAGCTGGAACCCTGCACCGTGGAAATCGTCGAAAGCCTGGAAGACACCGAACGCGGCTCCGGAGGCTTCGGCAGCACCGGAACGTAGTTCAGAATCCCCAATACACCCCAAGCAGGTTGGAGACACCGCCAAGCTCGAGATCCCGTTCCTCCGTGGGGGCGCGGAGCGGGGCGGAGATTGACTGCTGGTTCAGGAAAACGCCCCACGAACCGAAGGGGATGCGCACCCCAAGGTTGTAGTACGCAGGGCTGGCGGTCTGCCCAAAGAAGGTGCTGGCGTACCAGACGTTGTTGACCTTGACCAGTTCCTCCACACGGGCGTAGTGACTGCCGGTGCCAAACCCAAAATAGGGGTAGAGGCCACCCATGCGCAGGTGGTAGGTGAGTCCGTAGTAGAGCGCACGGGAACTGATGCTCACCTCGGAGCCATCGGCAAAGGTCAGCTTGTTGGCGTAGGTGGACAGGCCGACCCCGAAACCTGCCGCCCAGCCGTTCATGATGCGATAGAAGTCGAAGCGGACTTTCAGGGGCTTCACCTGACGGCTCCCCGACATGGTTCCGTTGCGGGCCGCGATGGTGCTGAGGTAGCTTTCACCGTTGCCAATGCCCGGTGCTTTTTTTCCGGTGTCCTGAATTCCGGAAGCCGCCGAGAAATACATGAAGGTCTGCTTGATCGCCCACGCCGAAGGTGCCGCGCCCAAGGCCAGCCCGCACAGCACGGCAAGGGCCACCAATTTCATGCCGATGCGCCTCACCATTGCCACCCCAATTCGGTGAAGAGGACAAAGTCGGTCTCATTCTGGAAGTTGCTGTAGTCCTGAATGAAGCCCACATCCCAATGCAGTTGGCTGCCCCAGCGCGTTTTCGCTCCAATCGCAATCACGCTGGTCGGGATCGTGAGCGCGAAGTTGCGCTGCTCCTGCGCCCCAACGACGTTCGCTTCCCGCACGCGCAGGGTTGCGCTCGTCTTGGGGAAGATGCTGGTTTGCGACATCTGCTGATAAATCAGCGAAAGGCCCTCGCTCCAGCGATGCTCCAAGGCCATGAAGCGGTGACGGAGGAAACTGGCGAGCTCGTTGTTTTTGCCAAAGCGGGTGGTGCCGTCCCCAAAGTACGCCAGCCAACCGCCGAAGCCCTTGGAAAAGAGCAGGTAGTGCCCCCAATCATCTCCGCCGCTGCGGACCAGTTGCTTGACCCCCGAGCGATCCGTGTTGCCCGCCTTGTATTCCAGCTTGAAGCTGATCGCAGGAATCAACTCTCCCCCTTTGGTGAGGTTCCACTTCAATCCGGCAGATGGCTCTCCGGCGACATTTGTGAAAGCCTCCTCGCTTGCGTACAGGAATTCCCCGTCCTTGACCACATAAAAGGCGTAGGAATTCCGGGGGGAGTAGGAGCGCCACGCGCCTCCGAGGGAGGAGTTGGAAACGCCGATCATGTCATGCACCTTCTCGATGTAGGGGTCCATGAAGCCCCCGCCAAAGGTCAGCACGGGCATCCGCAGCGAAAACTCCAGTGCGTTGGTGAGTCCGTAGCGCCACGCCAGCGTGTGGCGCTGGGTTTCCACGTCAAGGTAGAGGCTGAAGCCGCGCACAAGGTTGCGGTTTTCATCCAGAAAATCCGAGGTCGTCAGCCCCCGGTTGAACTCCGTCGTGGTGATCTGCTTGCTGTACGCCTGCGTGTTGTAGAACGAGTTGGCGACCGCATAGCCATAGGAAAGTCTTGCCGCACCCTTGGGCAAGGTTTCCGGGCTTTCCGGGCGGAGGGCGAGGAACTGGTGCGTCACCGGGTAGTGCGTCCTCACCTCAAACGGCCCCAGCCCGGTGTTGGGTGCGCGTGCAGAGGACACACCACTCCACCCCAGCAGTCCGATCAGAAGGAATAAAATATGCTTTGGCCTCATATCTTGGTCACACGGGTCCATGCTCCCCAAACCGACAGGGAGACAAGTGGGCATAGTTCCAGTTCTGATATCGGCGAAAACTCCGGAAACTTGAGGGAAAAAACGGCAGAAAACGGAGATGGCACAGCTGAATGAAATGATCCGGGAATTCCGGGGTTCCGTGAAGCAGAGCGTGGAGGGGCTGGCCTTGCTGATGGGCATGCCGCCGGAAGAGTATGCGCGGCTGGAGGCGGACTGGATTCCGCCGGACGAGGTGCTGGAAAAGCTCTGCACGCTCTTTGAGTGGAACTTTCAGGACACCAAGCGCATCGCCCTGCAATCCTCCGGAGAGTCCGCAGATCCCCCGGCCTCAGAATCCCAACCCTCCCAGCCGCTGCCTTCCGGCACCCTTCAGGAATTTTCGGAAGCACTGCGGGAGGCGCGGGAAGCCGTGGGTCAGCCCCCGGAAGGCGTGGCCACCCTGCTGGGCCTTGACACGCAACACTACCGCTCGATTGAGGAGGGACTCGTTCCCAGCGACGACCTGCTCCAGCAGATTTGCTCGCTCTTCCACTGGAACTACCGCCAAGTCCGACAGCGGCTCATCAACCGCAATGCCTCCATGCTGTTTCAGCGGCCCACGGCCAGCACAGCCACGGAGATGACGGAACCCTCTGCGGCTCCTGTGCCCGGTCCTGCGCTGGGCACCCGGATTCGGGAGCAGCGCGAGGCGGTCGGACAAACGCTCGACGGGCTTTCGATTCTGCTGGAAATCAGCCCACCGTTTTTGGAGGAAATCGAAAGCGGCCTCGCCAATCCGGATGCCGCCCTGCTGCGTCGCATTGCCGCGCTGTTCCAGTGGAATTTCCACGAACTCCAGCTTGCCGAGCAAAAGCGTCGGCTCCCGGAGTTCCATCCGGCGGTGATGCGCCTGCCCAACGACGCGCAACCCCAGCAGCGCCAACGCCTCAAAAGCCTGCAAGACGCCATCGCGGAACCGTGGTTGCGGCTCACCGCCAAGCAGCAGGAATCCGTGCTTGCACAACTTGAACTCGTCCGGGACACGGTGCGCCGCTGGGGCACTCCTCCTGCCGCACCCGCCCCAGGCCCCTCTGCCGTTTCCAAACCGGAAACCGAACCCGCCAAGGCAAAGTCATGAACTGGGTGCGACTCGCCTTTGTCCTCGCGCTTGGTGCCGGAATCACCTCCTCGGTTTCCGCACAAGCCCTGCTCAAGATCGGCTCGGCGCGTCCAGACGAGGTACTGACCTACGAAGAAGAACGACTCGCCGCCACCACCGTGCGGGACAACAACACCACCACCATCAGCGGCAGCCGGCTTGGCATCATCACGCAGCGCAAATCCGTCAACCTCTACTTTCTCTACGTTTACGATCACCGCAACTTGCTCAGCTACGAAGGCAGCACTGCGCTGGCCTCATCCCTTTCCGACAACCTCACCGTTTCTGCATCCGGCACCGACCTGCCGGACACGCTTCAGGAGCGCGGGGGGCTGGTCTATTTGCCGCTGGGCATCGGCAGCACCCGTCTGCAACTCCGGGGCGGCGGCGCCTTGGCCTCGGACACCAAAGACGTGAGTTCCGAGGATTACCACACTTTCCTGTCGCTGCTGCTCACGCTCAACCGCAAATCCAGCAACCGCTTCAGCATCGGCGGATTCCGGCAGACATTCCTTGGCATTTTGGGCGATTGGATTCCGCTCGTGCAGTTTGAGTCGGTGTCCTCCGATTCCGCATGGTCACTCGGATTCGTCCACGTTCCGGGCTACTACGACCGGCCCGTGTACCCCTACTTCAGCTACGATCTCGAATCCAATTCCAACATTGCCGTGGAGTTGGTGTACCCACGCAAGTTCTCGCTGTTTGCCTTTTTCGCGCACCGCTGGTCGCTCCTGCTGGAATTGGAAAAGGAATCGAGTTACTATCGTTTGAGTCAGTCCAGCCCGTGGAACAGCGCAGTGTTGCGCTCCGAACAGTTCCGGCAGCTCCTGCGGCTCAACTACCACCTCTTTGGGCATGTCACCCTTGGGGTGGGGTCCGGAAACAGCGTGGACCGCCGTTTCACCCTGTACGACAAGAACCTCAACCAACTGCGACAGGTCACCCCGGAAGTCACTGCGCTCCACCAAGGACACGTTTCCTTCACCGTTTATTTTTGATCTTCCAAAACTTAAAAAGATCACCACAGAGTCTCAGAGAACACCGAGAAAAATGATCAGCAAAATATGCTCTGTGTCCTCTGTGTCTCTGTGTCTCTGTGGTAAATCAACTCGATTATCCCTGTTTACGACATGACCGAACACGCCTTCCGTTTCTCGATTGACCGAGGCGGAACCTTCACTGATGTCTACGCCGAGGTTCCGGGGAAGCCGGGCTTCCGAGTGGTCAAACTGCTCTCGGAAGATCCGCAGAACTACCCGGACGCACCCCGCGAGGGCATCCGCCGCATCTTGGAGGAAGTCACCGGAACGCCATTTCCCAAAGAAGGCTTTTCTGCCGAAGCCGTCGAGTGGATCCGCATGGGCACGACGGTGGCCACCAACGCGCTGCTGGAGCGCAAGGGTGCCCGCACCGCGCTGGTGATCACGCAGGGCTTCCAGGATTTGCTTCAGATCGGCAACCAAACCCGCCCCAAGCTTTTTGATCTGGAAATCCGCAAGCTCGACTTGCTCTACGAGCAGGTGATCGAGGTCGAGGAACGAGTGCGTCTGCTACAAAAAAACGAGGCAGAAGGCAGGAGGCAGGAGGCAGAAGGCGGGGAGTTGGAGGTCGTTGAGGGAACGACGGGCGAACTGTTCTTGGTTTTGGCCAAGCCGGACGTGGAGGCGGTTCGGTCGCAGCTTCGAGCGGTGTATGATTCCGGAATCCGGGCACTGGCCGTCGTGTTCACCCACGCCTACGCGGTTCCGGATCACGAACGAAAAATCGGAGAACTGGCCCGCGAGATCGGCTTCACGCAAATTTCGCTCTCGCACGAGGTCATGCCGATGGTCAAGATGGTCGCCCGGGGCGACACCACCACCGTGGACGCCTACCTGACCCCGCACATCCGCAACTACCTCGACAGCTTCCGTGCGGGATTTTCGGACGGGCTGGAATCCTCGCAACTGCTTTTCATGCAGTCCGACGGCGGACTCACCGGAGCCGATCACTTCAAGGGCAGCAACGCCATCCTCTCCGGCCCCGCCGGCGGAGTGGTGGGCTACGCGCTGACCACCGATCTGGGACAGCCCGTGATCGGCTTTGACATGGGCGGCACTTCCACCGACGTGTCGCGCTACGGCACCGACTACGAACTCACGCACGAAACCGAAACCGCTGGAGTCCGCATTCAAGCCCCGCAGATGCACATCAAGACTGTGGCGGCAGGCGGCGGCTCGCGGCTTTTTTTCCGCAACGGCCTCTTCGAGGTCGGCCCGGAATCTGCCGGGGCGCATCCCGGCCCCGTGTGTTACCGCAAAAACGGCCACCTTGCCATCACCGACGCCAACCTTGTCCTCGGACGGCTGCACCCAGACTACTTCCCCAAAATCTTTGGACCCACCGAAGACCAGCCGCTTGATGCTGACACCACCCGCCGTGCGTTTGAGACACTGGCCGACCAAATCAACACCCACTCCCGCGAACGTGGGCTTCCGGAAATGAGCCTCGAGGACATCGCGCTGGGCTTCATCCGGGTTGCCAACGAGGTGATGGTGCGGCCCATCCGCGAAATCTCCGTGATGCGCGGGTTCGACACCAAGGAACACGTCCTCGCCTGCTTCGGCGGAGCCGGGGGCCAGCATGCCTGCGCCATTGCCCGCGAGTTGGGCATCTCGCGCATCTTCATCCACCGCTTCGCCGGCATCCTCTCCGCCTACGGAATGGGCCTCGCGGACGTGGTTTCCGAACAACAAGAACCGGCGGCGGCAGTGCTACCGACCACAAACTCACCCCTCGGTGCCGCTTCCGGTGGTGCCGACGACACCCCCGAAACCCTTCTTCAAGCCATCGAACATGGACAATACTTACCTCAACAGCTTCCACCAGCAGTGGATCGAACACAGGCGCAAGCGACTCTCCGAACAGCCGAGGCTCTCGCGCAGCGAATTCATCGCGCAGTACAAGCAGATCATGTCGCAGAGTACACGAGCCTCCCAGACTCCCGTGAGCGTTTCCGTGCTCGCAGAGCCGTCTTTGAGCGCATAAAGCCCCAAGAGGAAGTCGCGCTGAGGGAATGGGCGGTGGCCGAGGGCTTGATGCTCACAGGCGAGGACTGCCTGTGTCAGTGGGAGCGTGACGGCAAGCTGGGCGGTACCGAGCATCAAATCTGGCTGGACGAGCAGGCCGGGCGCGTCTTCAAGCTCAACAACCTCAGCTTCCACGTTTGCTGGCTGGAATACTTTCACCGCCTCGCCCTGCACAATCACCTGTTTCCGGACACTCAGATGAAGCTGGAGGGCTTCGTCGAATGCGACGGCACCTTGATGCCCGTCACCTCGCAGGCCGTCATCCAAGCCGTCCGGGGAGCAACTCGCGAGGAAACACAGCTTTTCATGCAACGCCTCGGCTTTGCTCCCATTTCGGGCAAGGCCAACGACTACCTCCATGCCGAGCAAGGCTTGATTGCTGAAGACCTTCACGATGAAAACGTCCTCATTGACATCATGGGGAGCATCGTCATCCTTGACCCCGTGATGTACTTGGACGAATCCTCAAAACTGGAGCGCCTGCAACGCTGGGCCGCAGCGGAACTGCCCTCACGTCAACCCGGAAACTCCCTCAAGGTGCTTGCCCAACGACTGGACACCCTCGCCGAGCAGGGCCGTGACGAATTGCTTGCCCAAGGCCATGCCCCGGAACACATCGAAGTCAAGCGGTTCCTCAACCTGCGCTATCAGGGCACCGACACCGCGCTGATGATTCCGGAGCCGGAAGCCACAACCTACGACGCCAGCCTGACCAACTGCGGGCTGGGCTTTTCCAATGCGAGTGCGGAATTGCAGTCATCCGTGTCCCTTCCCAACTTTGCAGAGTCGTTCAAGGAAACCTACCGCCGCGAGTTCGGCTTTGAACTCGCCAACCGCGACATCCTGGTGGACGACGTGCGGGTGCGGGCGGTCGCCAAATCTCCGGGGCTGCAAAAATTCCCCATTCCCCAAAAAACCGAACCCCCGCAATCCGACCACCACACCCGCTGCTACTTTGAGGGCGGCTGGCACGACACGCCGATTTTCCTGCTCGAACAACTTGGCGCGGGACAACGGCTGAACGGCCCGGCGATCCTCATGCAGGACACCTCGACCATCCTCATCGAACCCGGATGCTTTGCCGAAATCACGGAGTTCGGCGATGTCGTCATCACGGTTGAAACCCGAACTCAGCGCGAAATCGGCACGCAGTCGGACCCCATCCAGCTTTCCATCTTCAGCAACCTCTTCATGTCGATCGCGGAGCAGATGGGGCGCACGCTCCAGCGCACTGCGATTTCCACGAACATCAAGGAACGGCTCGATTTCTCCTGCGCGATCTTTGACGAATCCGGTGGCCTCGTCGCCAACGCCCCGCACGTTCCGGTGCATCTTGGGGCGATGAGCGACGCCGTGCGCCGCCAGATCGAGCTTCAGGGTGAAAATCTGCGGGAAGGCGACGTGCTGGTTTCCAACCACCCCATCGCCGGAGGCAGCCACCTTCCGGACATCACGGTCATCACCCCGGTTTGGCGGGATGGACGCCCAATCTTTTTTGTCGCCAGCCGAGGCCATCATGCTGACATCGGCGGCATCTCTCCCGGCTCCATGCCTCCGTTCTCCCGCAAGCTCATCGAGGAAGGCGCGTGCATCAAGAGCTTCAAGCTCGTGGAAAACGGCGTGTTCAACGAAGAGGGCATCACGGAGTTGCTGCTTGAACCGGGCACGCTGCCGAGGGGTCCGGGAGAAGCGTCCATGAGCGGGGCACGACTGCTTTCCGACAATCTCTCGGACCTCAAAGCGCAGATCGCGGCCAACCAGCGCGGCATTGACCTTTTGCTGGAGATGGTGGACCACTACTCGCTGGACGTGGTGCAGGCGTACATGTGGCACATTCAGGCCAATGCCGAGGAAGCCGTGCGCCACATGCTCACGGACTTGTCCGCACGGGAAGGACTCAAGGAGGTGGATTCGCTCTCAGCGCAGGATTTTCTGGACGACGGCAGCCCCATCGTGCTGAAAATCACCATTGACCGCCGGGACGGCAGTGCGATTTTCGACTTCACCGGAACAGGCTCCGAACTCTGGGGCAACCTCAACGCCCCCCGTGCGGTCACAAGTTCCGCGATCCTCTACGGCCTGCGCTGCCTCATCCCACAGGACATCCCGCTCAACCAAGGCTGCCTCAACCCAATCCAGGTGATCGTTCCGGAAGGCACCTTGCTTTCGCCCTCGGAACACGCGGGGGTGGTCGGTGGCAACGTCCTCACCTCGCAGCGCATCACCGATGTCATCCTGCGGGCTTTCCACGCCTGTGCCGCTTCGCAAGGCTGCACCAACAACTTCACTTTCGGCAACGAACGCTTTGGCTATTACGAAACGATTGGCGGCGGCGCGGGCGCAGGTGCCTCATGGCACGGGCAATCCGGTGTCCACACGCACATGACCAACACGCGCATCACCGATCCGGAAATTCTGGAGCGGCGCTTTCCGGTGATGCTCCGAGAATTCTCCATCCGACCCAACACGGGCGGCAACGGCAAGTTCCGGGGCGGTGACGGACTGGTGCGAGAAGTCGAGTTTCTGGAACCGCTCAATGCGGCGATTCTCTCGGAGCGGCGGGTGTACGCCCCCTACGGACTGGACGGCGGCGAACCCGGAGTTTGCGGACGGAACCTCTTCCTGCGCAACGACGGCACCACGCTCTCCCTCGGTGGCAAGAACGAAATCCGTGCCGAAGTCGGAGAACGCTTCCGCATTGAAACCCCCGGTGGCGGGGGCTACGG
>CAZQXS010000108.1:0-13050 GCA_964597275.1 uncultured Pseudomonadota bacterium
TGAGTGATGCCACGAAACCTTCTCCGAACCCTGAATTGATAAGGCATCTCGTGAAACTTCAACACTTGCCAAAAAGTGCCCCGTCCACTTCCGGCACTGGTGACAATGACAAGCGTCAGCGGTTTTCAGCGATTCTGACACTTCAAAGGTCACAGTACCACAGAGACAAGACCCTTTGTGCACTTGAAACTCCATTGGCAGGTGGTTCCTTGTAAATGAGGGGCTTCGTTGTTGTTGTCATTCCCGCGCAGGCGGGAATCCAGAATCGCCATCGGGATCGGGTTCGATGGCGATTACGATTGGCTCCTTGCACAGCTACCCTGACTGCGACAGATAACACGGAGTCGGAGACAGGGACAAGCCCAAAGCAAAGCCATGAATTCAGAGAAAACGGGCGGTTTGTGTTGTAACTCGGAGCCGGAGTGTGGTACACCTTCATAGAATCCGGTGGTTGCCACTTCTAAAGTTCGTATGTTTGCTCGTCTGCTTGCCATCCTCGCCGTCTCGACCCTGCTGCTCTGGGGAGCCGGACCTTTGCCCCTGTGGGGGGCGGTGGTCGTGGTGGCTTCTGTGGGCTGGCTGGTGTTTCAGGGGCCGCGCCTGTGGTCGACACTGGAGGAACCCACTTCCACGGACGGCAAGGTGGTGTCGCTGGACGCCTTTCGCAAGCGCAAGGAACGCGAGCGCAAGGCGCAGGACGAGGGCACGGGGCTTCGGGAGGTCTTTGCCTCGCCCGTGTTGCACGAGGCGGATTTGACCGCGTCCCTGCTTGAGCATCACGGGATTGCGGTCCATGTCTTCAACCGTCACAACGCGAGCATGCTGCCGATGGGCGAGATGCCCGTCCGCGTGATGGTTTCGCAGGTTGACTGGCCACGCGCCCAGCGTTTGCTGGAGAATCAGCCCTCCGGGTTCCCCCCGGAAGATTCCTCCACGGCGTAACCCCGCCGAATGTCCAACCCGCCCCTGCATCGCTTCTGCTTGTTCTACCGAGACAGCCGCCTGGATTCCGGCTGGATCGAAGGAATGCAGAAGAACAAACTCATCGTCCAGCCGCTTCAGGGCAAGACACAGTTTCTGCCGGAAGCCCGCCTGCTGCACACTTGGCCACCGCCGACCTCCTTTCCCGACACTAACACGGCCTTGGCCGAACTGCCCCGTCAGTTGGAGCAAGCGCAGTCGCATCAGGAGCAACACGACTTGGAGACGATGCACGGCCTCTGCGAGGCGGGAACCGAATACACGCTGGCCGAACTCGCAGAAACCTTCCTGACCGATCCGGAGGACGTGCTGGATCAGGTGGGGTTGCTGCTGGCGTTGCAAGCCGACGAACGCTGGTTCCGTCGCACGAGGGGGCAGGGCTACCTGCCGCGCAGTGCCGAGGAACTGGCCCAACTCGACGCACAGCTTGCCCGCGAACAGGCGAAGACTGAGCGAATCATGCAGATTCAAGAATGGGTGCGGCAGTTGGAGGCGGGAGAATGGACTCCGGAAACGCCGCGCAGTGAGGCGCAGGAAGACTGGCTGGCGCAGCTCATGCGCCTGCTGGCCGAGGGCCGAGACGCGCCGCACTGGAAGGAGTTTGCCCCGTTGCTCGGACTCGGAACCTTGCTCGACACTCCGGAACAACTTCGACTGCGGCGGTTGCTCGCCCTAGCTGGACGTCCGGTTTCCGCAGGACGCATGATCCTGCTGCAAGCGCAGGTGCGGGAACGCTTTCCCACCCCCGTACTGGAGGCCGCTGCCGCAATTCAGGACTTGCCGCTGCCGGACCTCCCCACGCTGCCGGAATCCGCCGCCACCGTCACCATTGACTCGGAAAAAACGCGGGATTACGACGATGCCTTCACGGTGCTGGAATGGAGCCTCAACAGCCTCGTGCTGGTCGCTCACATCACCGACCTGACGCATGCGATTGCTCCGGAGTCGCCTCTGTTTGCCGAGGCGGAGGCGCGGGCTTCCTCAGTGTACACGCTGGAAGCGACCCACCCCATGCTGCCCCCGGAACTGGCCGAGGAGTCCTTTTCTCTGCGGACAGGAACGGAAAGGGCGGTGCTGTCCTACCGTTTTCAGCTTTTTCGCAACGGCAGTTGGAAGCTTCAGGAAATCGTGCCGCAGCGAGTGCGCATTGACGAGAATCTGAGCTACGCCGAAGCCGACGAACGCATTGCGGCAGGGCAGGAATTTTGGGGCTTGCTGCACGAATGCTGTGACGCCCTGCTGGGACGACGCACGGAGGAGGGGGCGCTCAACCTGCGGCGCACCGAGTTTGAGATCAACATCTCCGATCCGGACGCGGTGGTCATCGAACCGCTCAACCGCAACAGCCCCTCGAACCGCATCATCGAGGAGTTGGCGGTGTTGGTGAACCGCGAGACCGCCCAGTTTTTTCAGGAGCGTGAGGCACCGGGAATCTTCCGGACGCAAGCGCCTTACGAAATCGTGGGCGAGGTCAAGGAAGGCGAGGAATTGGCGCTGGAACACCTCAGCCTGGAGGCGGCACGGCTGACCACGCAGCCGGGACTGCACGCCGGACTCGCCTGCGATCCCTACCTACAGGCGACCTCTCCCATCCGCCGCTTTCCAGACCTGATCACGCAACTGCAACTGCGGGCCGTGCTGGAAACTGCGGAACTGCCGTTTTCCAAAGAAAACCTGATGCGCTGGGCAGAACTGTGTGAGGTGCGGCTCAAGGGCTACGCTAGGGCCGAGCGCGAGGTGATCCGCTACTGGAAAACGCGCTACCTCTCGCAGCACCTCGGCGAAGTGTTTGAGGCGAAAATCCGGCGGCAACTGCCCAATCAGGTCACGGAGTTTGTGCTGGAGGCGCTGGACTATGTTTTCCAGACCTCTGGGTTTGCTGTGCGGGAAAAAGGCGAACGAATGCGGCTGAGGGTGGAGCAGGTGAGCGTGGAGCCGATCCGGGTGGAAGTGTCGGTGTGCGAACCGACCTCACACGCCTAACCCTGAAGGATCTCGTCCACCGCAGGCGGAACGTACACCAAGTCCTGAATGCTGATCGCCTTGCGACCCTTGTACGCACCCTGAAAGCCCGTGAACTTGGGGATCCCGTTGGCCAACACCTCGATGGGGTACTGGGTTTCGTGATCGAGATCAATCATGTCGCCGCGCTGAAGGTTGAGGAAATCGCTGACGGACATCTTGGTGGTGCCCAACTGCGCGATCAACTCGATGTAAGTCTGGTTGAGGTTCTTTTTGAAGCGGTTGCTCCAGGTGTTGTCCTTCTCGTCCTGCTCGCTTTGGAAACCTGCGTTGAGGCGGGTCCGAATCGGCTCGATCATCGAGTAGGGCACACAGATCGTGATGGACATGGGGGCGCGTCCGACCTCCACATCAAAGGTCACGACGATGACGATTTCGCTGTGAGGGACGATGGCGACAAACTGTGGGTTGATCTCGGAGCGGGTGTAGTTGATCTGCACCGGAAAGACCGGACGCCACGAGCTTTGCAAGTCCTCCAGTCCGCTGATCACCACGCGCTTGATCATGCGGTTCTCGATTTCCGTGAAATCCCGCCCCTCCGCCTTCACTTCCAATTCTCCGGAGCCTCCGAAAAACAGGTCAATCAGCGTGAACACCAAGCGCGTCTCCAGCACCATGATCGCGTTGCCCCGCAGGGGGGTCATGCGGAAGAGGTTCATGGAGGAAGGCACGGGCAGCGTCTTGAGGAACTCCCCGAACTTGATGAGTTCGGTGGAGCGCACGCTGATGTCCACCACCTTGCGGAGCGCGTTGGAAAGGGTGAGCCGGAAGAGCCGGACAAAGCGGTCGTGGATGATCTCCAGCGTGGGCATCCGTCCCCGGATGATGCGATCCTGTGCGGTCAGATCAAAGGGCACGACCTCGGTAGGGTCGTACTCCTCGTCCTCATCTTCCTCAATCCCTAAGTCGTCGCTGGCGACGCCCTGAAGGAGCGCGTCAACCTCTTCTTGTGCCAGAACCGATGCCATCCCGTCTCGTTTGGTTGTGGGTTGTCAGGGCGCGAAATCCGCGCTCCCTGACATGGATGCAAGTTGCGTTCTAACCCGCCCCGCCCCGCTGGCTCATGGGGACATAATCCCGAATGGGGGAGCCGGTGTAGAGCTGTCGCGGGCGTGCGATTTTGGTGCGCGGGTCTTCGTGCATCTCCTTCCACTGCGCGATCCAGCCCGGAACCCTCCCCAGTGCGAACATCACCGTGAACATGTTTGCCGGAATCCCAATCGCCCGGTAAATGATCCCGCTGTAGAAATCCACGTTGGGGTAGAGTTTGCGTTCCACAAAGTAGGGGTCCGACAGTGCGGCCTCCTCCAACTTGCGGGCGATGTCGAGCAGCGGATCCTGCACCCCAAGCGCCAGCAGAACGCGGTCGCAGGCGCCCTTGATGATTTTTGCGCGTGGGTCGTAGTTCTTGTAAACCCGGTGGCCGAAGCCCATCAGCCGGAATCCGGAATCCGGATCCTTGCCGAGCTTGATGAACTTGTCCACGTCGCCGCCGTCACGCTGGATCTGCTCCAGCATTTCCAGCACCGCCTGATTCGCACCGCCGTGCAGCGGTCCCCAGAGCGCAAGGATGCCGGAGGCGACCGAGGCGTACACGTTCGCCATCGAACTGCCCACCACCCGGACGGTCGAGGCGCTGCAATTCTGCTCGTGATCCGCATGCAGGATGAGCAGCAGTTCCAAGGCGCGTACCACGTCCGGATGGATCTCGTAAGGCTCGGCGGGCACCGCGAACATCATGTTGAGGAAGTTGGGGACGTAGGCCAGGGAGTCCGTTGGATAGACGAAGGGCTGTCCGATGGACTTCTTGAAGGAGAAGGCGGCGATTGTGCGAATTTTTGCCAACAAACGAGCGGTGTTGATGTCCAAGTTCTGCACCGACGCTTTTCCGGAAGCCTCGGAATAGTACGCCGACAGCGAAGCCACCATTGCCGAGAGGATCACCATCGGGTGCGCCGATTTCGAGAACCCCCCATAAACCTGCTTCAAGTCCTCATGGATCAGCGAATGCTTGGTGAGCAGGGAGGAGAACTTGTCGAGTTTTTCTTGGGAGGGCAGTTCTCCGTAGATCAGCAGGTAGGCCACTTCCACAAAGGAGGACTGCTCGGCGAGCTGCTCGATGGGGTAGCCCCGGTAGCGCAGGATGCCCTTTTCACCGTCGAGGAACGTGACCGCGCTGGTGCAGGAGCCGGTGTTCATGAAGCCCGTGTCCAGCGTGATGTAGCCCGACTGTGCGCGGAGCTTGGAAATGTCCACAGCCTTTTCGTCTTCGGTTCCCACCAGCAGCGGGAGTTCAACGGATTGTCCGGGGAGTTGGAGGATGGCAGTGTCAGGCATGACGAGACTCAGGAAATGGGTTGCAGTACGTTGTGCTTGGCGAACGGAGTTTTTCAGCTCCGATGCCAGCGTTCGAGTTGGATCAGCACCGCCTTTTGGGCATGGAGTCGGTTTTCGGCCTGGTCGAGGACGATGGAACTCGGCCCCTCCAGCACCTCCTCCGTGATCTCCCGGCCCCGCTCGGCAGGCAAGCAGTGCATCACCTTGACCCCCTGAGCGGCCCACTCTAACAGGTTTTGATTGATTTGGAAATCCTGAAGCAGTTGCTCGCGCTGACTGGCTTGTTCTTTTTCCCCCATGCTGGCCCAAACATCGGTGTACAGCACTTGGGCGTCGGCCACCGCGTCCTTGGCCGCGTGGCAAACGCGCACCTGCGAAACCCCGCACGCCTGAGCGGCTTTCACCAGCTCCGGGTCGGGCTGGGTTTCCGGAGCAGTGCCGATCCGCAAGTCGAGGGGAATCCGACACGCAAGGTTGAGCCAGGAGTTGGTGACGTTGTTGCCGTCGCCGAGGTAGGCGATTTTCAGCCCCTCCAGCGGCCCCACATGCTCCTGAATCGTGAGCGCGTCGGCGAGGATTTGGCAGGGGTGGCTGAAGTCGGTGAGCAAGTTCACCATGGGGACTTCGGCGTGTTCCGCCAGCTCCAGCACCATCTCGTGGACGAAGGTGCGGATGAGAATGCCGTCCACATAGCGGGAAAGCACCTTGGCGACATCCCGGACGGACTCGCGCTCGCCGATCTTGAAATCCTGTTCGGTCAGCACCATCGGGTTTCCTCCAAGCTGACGGATGCCGACTTCAAAGGAAACGCGGGTGCGCAGGGAGTTCTTGTGGAAGATCAGCGCGTAGCTGCGACCATCAAGCAACTTCGGGCATTCGCCCGCATGGGTTTGGCGCTTGAGGTCGTGCGCCAGCACGAGCGCGTCGAGGATTTCGTCTCCAGACCAGTCAAGCAGGGAAAGCAGGTGGCGCGTCATGGGAGTTTCTGAGCAAATCCATAGGGTGCCAAAAACCGCGAGGGAGGGTCAAGGCAGAATTCCGGATTTGGTGGCCTTCCCCACACCCTGCCGCTTTTCAAGGATGGCACGGCGACCGTCCATCGAGAACGGAGAGACACTTTGCAAGTGGAAATCTTCGTAGGAGCGGGGGTCCACGGTTTTCCAGATGAAGAGTGGGGCGAGGAGCGCCACGATCACGACCAGTACGATCAACACCGCCTTCACAAGCCCGTGGAGCGTGGGATGGAGCATCACTCACTCCTGAGTAGACAGGTGTTCCAGCACGGCATCCAGCGTCTGGATTTCCAGCACGGGGCCGTCCGGGAGCCGTTCAGGGCGTTGCCCAAAGCGATTCACCCAAACGGACTGGAATCCGAAGGTCGCCGCTCCGGCCACGTCCCATGCGTTTGAGGAGAAGAAGAGGATTTCCGGAGCCGACACGCCCAGCCGCTCCACCGCAAGCCGATAGACGCGAGGATCGGGCTTGAAGACACCGACTTCCTCCACAGACAACACCGCATCCAGCAGGTCGTCGAGCTTGCTGTTGCGGACTCCGGAGGCGAGCATTTCCGCAGTGCCGTTGGAGAGGATCGCCGTGCCGTGTCCAAGCTGTCGGAGCTGCTTCAGGGTTTCCGGCACTTCCGGATAGCAGGCGAGTTCGTGGTAGGCGCGAAGGAGCTTTTCACGCAGACTCGGATGGTCCACGCCGTAGGCATCCAGCGCATAATCCAGCCCGTCCTGCGTCACCTGCCAGAAGTCCACATACCGTCCCATCAAGCTCCGGAGCCAGGTGTACTCCAATTGTTTGGTGCGCCACGTCTGTGAAACCGCCCCGGCCTTTTCGCCGAGTTCGTCCCGGTAGCGGCCTGCCGCCGAATGCACATCGAACAGCGTGCCGTAAGCATCAAAAACGCAGTGCTTGGTATGGAAGATCGTCATGGGATCAATGGGCTTGCTGTGAAAAGAACCGCTCATCAGGGAGTGCTGTTGAGGTTCCAATCGTAATCATACTCGATGTCTCCGTCAAATTCTTCCAGTCGTTTTCGCAACTCCGGACTGGCGAATTGCTTGAGGTGCGCCAACACACCTTCCTCACTGCCGCCAAAGTCCTCGTCAAACCAATCGTAGATGGACAGTCCCAAGCACCAGAACAATTGAAAGCAAGCCTGTGAGCCTCATTGCTCTCGTCTTTTTCCTGATGTGGGATTCCAAACAGGTAGTCCTAGCATAGCAGCAGCCTTGTTCATCTGTCGGTCTGATCCCACCAACAAGCTCACCTCAGCTCCTGCCGCCGAAGTGAGCTGGAACGAATCACATCCCTTGAGCTTGGTTTTCAGAGCGACTTCCCCTGACCTTTTGATCAGGTGGGATGTGACAGGAACGACTCTCATCTCCTTCCAGACTTCATACACACGGGCAACAAGAGCCTCCAGTTCATCTTGAGTAAGGACGTTTCGGGCACAGAGTCCGGCTAGTGCCGAAAGGAGTTCCGCATGGGTGACGACGGAGACGAGGATTTCATCATCTGTCGTGGACATCCAATGCCTCATTGGTTGGGCACCGTCTTCCTCGACAAAAAGCTTCACCAGTGCCGAGGTGTCCACGAAGAATTTCATTTTTTGATGCCCGCAAGTAATGCTTCATGACGTTCGCGACGGTGCTCGATCACGATGTCCGAACCCGATGACGAGCCTTCCGGGAGAGTGATTGGCTTGAAACGTCCCAAAACTTCTCCGAGCCTGCTTCTGGGCTTGCTCTCCACAGGTACGAGCTTAGCTACAGGTGTTCCATTACGCGCAATCGTTACGACTTCTCCATTTTCCACATCATCAAGAAATCTACCCAAATGCCGTCGGCATTCCTTGGCGTTCACGGTTGTGTCCATGATGTCCTCGTTTGTCTATTTTATCAGCCTCGCCTCCAAGAGTGGAACCGTTCCAGCCAGTATAGCACAGTTTGCGGCGCATGGTTCTTGCGCCAGACTCCGGCGGTGAGCTTGTTGGCCTCGGCGAGAGTCGGGTAGGGGTGGATGGTGCCGAGGATTTTGTTGAGGCCGAGGTCGTGCTTCATCGCCAGCACAAACTCGGCAAGCAGGTCTCCGGCATGAGGGCCGCAGACGGTCGCGCCGAGGATGCGGTCCTTTCCGGGGGGTGTCAGCACCTTGACGATTCCGTAGTCGTTGCGGTCGGTGATCGCCCGGTCGAGTTGGTCAAGGTTGTAGCGCGTCACCTCGTGCGGAACGTTTTGGGCCTGAGCTTCTTCCTCGCTGAGGCCGACGCGGGCGACTTCCGGATCGGTGTAGGTACACCACGGCACCACCGAATAATCCACCGCAAACTTCTTGAGCGGCGAGAACAGGGCGTTGACGGCGGCGAACCACGCCTGATGCCCCGCCATGTGGGTGAACTGATAAGGTCCGGCCACATCTCCACAGGCGTAAAGGTTCGGGACGCTGGAGCGCAGGAAACGGTCCACCTTGATCGCACCGTTGGGATTGAGTGCCACCCCAAGCTCTTCCAGTCCGAATCCGGCGGTGTGCGCTTTGCGTCCGGCGGCGACCAAGAGGTGGTCCACTTCGAGGTTCTGCTGGATTCCGTCCTGCTCAAAGTGCAGCCGCGCCCCTGTCGAGGTCTTTTCGATGTTTTGGATTTGTGCGCGGTTATGCACGGTGATTCCGTCGTCTACAAAACTCCGGGAGACGAACTCCGTCACGTCCGCATCCTCGCGGGGCAGAATGCGCCCCTTTTGGTTGAGCAGCGTCACCTGTGAACCCAGCCGCGCAAACGCCTGTGCCAGTTCGCAGCCAATCGGCCCGCCACCGATGACGGCCAAATGCCGGGGCTGCTTGCGGAGTTCCCAGAGGCTGTCCGAGTGGGAAAACGCCACCTTGTCCAAACCCAGAATTGGCGGCACAAACGGACGCGCCCCGGTGGCCACGACGATGTTCTTGGTGGTCAGTACCTTGCCGTTGACCTCGACCTCGTGCGGGGAGCGGATGCGGGCTTTGCCGAGGTGGCAGTCCACTCCGAGTTCCGTGAACCGCTCGACGCTGTCGTGCGGGGCGATCTTGGCGATGGTCTCCCGAACACGCTCCATCACCTGCGGAAAGTCCACCTCGTAGCCCACGTTCTTGAGTCCAAAGGCTTCGTGCTGCTTGAGTAGCTTCACCACCTTGGAACTAGCGATTAGCGACTTGCTCGGAACACAGCCCGTGTTCAGGCAGTCGCCCCCCATGCGGTGCTTCTCGATCAGGGCCACCTTGGCCTTGACCGCCGAACCGATGAGCGTGGTCACCAGCCCGGCGGCACCGGCTCCGATGGCAATGAGGTTGTAGTCGTAGCGTGGCATGAGGGTTAGCTTAGCGATGCACTCAGCCGCCTGTTGAGGGCAAGTTGGCCTGCCGATGGCTTTGGAGGGCGGCAACTGCCTTTTTCACCAACAACGGAAACACGCCGAGCAGCACAAAGGAGCCGAGCAGGGTGGGTGAGAGGATGTCGCCCAAGGTTTCGAGCTTACCCAATTCCGACCCGGCGTTGACGTACACGAGGGTTCCCGGCAACATGCCAAGCTGGCTGACCCAATAGAACGTGAGGACACGAAGGGGAGTGAGACCCATGGCGAGGTTGATCACGAAGAAGGGTACGGCGGGAACCAGTCGCAGGGTGAAAAGGTAAAAGCCGCCCTCCTTCTCAATTCCAGAGTTGATGGTCTGGAGGTGGTCCCCAAAGCGCGACTGCACCCAGTCCCGAAACAGGAAGCGCGCAAGCAACATCGCCAAGGTTGCGCCGATCGTGCTGGCGAAGGAGACAATCACCAGACCCGTGGCCAGCCCAAACAATGCGCCTCCCGCAAGGGTCAGGATGGTGGCCCCCGGAAGGGAGAGGGCGGTGGTGCCCACATAGATCAGAAAATAGCCCCCGATCACCCAAACCGGGTGGTTCTGGTAAAGCTGCTCGAATTGCTCGCGAGAGGACTTGAGGTGGTCAAGCGTCAGGTAGTGCTGGAGATCATAGACAAAAAACAGCGCAAGCAGGACCGCTACGGCGGCAAGGACGATGAGTTTTCCAGCGGAACTGGACATGAGAGAAGGTAAGGAGTGTTTTCAGTCTTTGCTGGTTTTAGGTCGGGTTCACGCCCGTCTTCTTACACGTCCAAACTTTCAGGCAGTTTGTCAGGAACCGCCTCCCCGTTTGTGCGGCAGGTCATATGGCGCAAGGTCCGGGCCTTTGGGGACAATGCGGTGCGGGTTGATGGAGTCGTGGCTGAAGTGGTAGTGCTGCCGGATGTGCCAGAAATCCACGGTGTTGTGGATACCCGGATGCTGATAGAGGTCGCGGACGTAGCCGAAGAGGTTGGGGAAGTCCACGATGCGGTTGCGGTTGCACTTGAAATGCCCGTGGTAAACCGCGTCAAAGCGGATCAGCGTGGGGAAGAGCCGCCAGTCGGCTTCGGTCAGGAGGTCGCCGCACAGGTAGCGTTGTCCGGAAAGTTGTTCCTCCAGAAAGTCGAGGGTGGCGAAGAGTTCCGAGAAGGCTTCCTCGTAAGCGGATTGGGCGGTCGCAAAGCCGCAGCGATAGACTCCGTTGTTGAGCGTTCCGTAAATGCGTTCGTTGAATGCGTCAATCTGCTCGCGATGCGAGTCCGGGTAGTAATCCAGCGTGTTGCCCGTGAGTGGGTTGAACGCCGAGTTGAACATGCGGATGATTTCGGAGGACTCGTTGTTGACGATGGTTTCCCGCAACTTGTCCCACAACACCGGAACGGTCACACGCCCGGTGTAATCCTGACGGGCACGGGTGTAGATTTGGTGCAGAAACCCGCTTCCGTAAAGCTCGTCGGCCAGCGTGGGGTCGTCCTGCCGGAATTCCCAGCCGCTGCCCAGCATGTGGGGGTGGACCACCGAAACCGTGATGAGGTCTTCCAACGCCTTGAGTTTCCGGAAAATGAGGGTGCGGTGCGCCCACGGACAGGCGAGCGAGACGTACAGGTGGTAGCGGTCGGCTTCCGCCCGGAAGCCGCCATCGCCGCTGGGTCCGGGGCTGCCGTCTGGTGTGATCCAGTTACGCATTTGGGAATCCTCCCGCAGGAAGCGCCCCTCGGATTTCGAGGTGTCGTACCACTGGTCCGTCCACACTCCCTCAAGCAATCGCCCCATCGTCCTCCTCGGTTTTGCTGACAAAATTACGCCGATTTACGGAGAGCCGGAGGGGAGGCAAGCCGTTAAACTGAACCCTAGCCCCAACCGTTTCTCCAAGGAACTGCCCTCAGATTTTACGAGTTTTGGCGCAACCTATGCAAGTCCGGAGATGAAAATTCGGCGAAAACGATCTGAGGCTTGGGCCTTCAGCGGCAAAAAGTTTCAGGGCGTGTCCGGCTGAAGCGGTCGGCCCTTTAGGGGTCTGCCGTCAACTTTGGTTCGGTTCAGGAGCGATCCTGCAACGAACTGATACGGATTGGAACAGAAGCGAGAGGACATTCAGCCCCCCTTCTCCCTTAGAGTGAAGGGCAACACAAACTCCGTTTCAACGAGGTCACGATGAAAGAACAACCTGTCATCACCCACGATCAGGTCGAGGAAGCCATGCAACAATTCCTCAAAAAGGGCGGCCAGATTGATGTGCTGTCCCCAGACCGTTCTCAGGAACTGCTTCTCAAGCGGGAGTTGCAGGAGGACTGGGACCACCAGATTGTGGTTCCCGCCTCGGCGGAATCATTCTCGGTCTCCACCGTGGATGAAACGGCGGCTAGCGGCGCTGACTGAGCGCGTGGTGCATGACGTGATCCACGGCCTTCCCGGTGAGCGGCAGGCCGTGGCACGGTAAGAGGGCGACCGGAGGGTACTTTTCCAGTAGCGTTTCCAAACGCTGGCGGTAAGCCACCCGGTTGCTCAATCCCCCCCACCAGAACAGGCGGGAGACTTTGCAGCCGGGGGCGTTGTCCAACAGCGTGTGACTCCAGTGTCCGGCCTCCTCTAGGTTGAAAAAGGCATCGCCCACCAGCCACACCCAGCCGTCCTCCTCCCGAAGCAGCAGCCACACCTCGCCCGTTCGCGTCTCCGGCACCTCCAGTAGCATCACCTTCTTGGGCAGTTTCGCCCCGTCCAGCCCTTCGGTTTCCTGTCCGTTTTTCTTCAGCCGCGCCTGTGCGTTGGCGGAGGCCCACACCTTGGCGTGGGGAAAGGTGGTGCGCCATTCGTCCAGCCCCAAGTGGTGAAAGGAGTTTGGGACGATCAGGTGGAGCTTGTTCTTGCCGATCGCGGACTTGAGGGAATCCGCCACTCCCACTCCGGGGCTGTACACCCAAGTCCCGGTGGTCGCGGTGCGCAGCAAGTAGGTCCGGCTGGAGAGTTCGCCAAAAACGGGGAGGGTCACACGGTACTCCGCCATCCAGAGGGAGGACTCTGGAAACGCAGGTTGCCAAGGTTCGGTCAAGGGTTTCATCTTTGCTCCTGTGCCCACTCCTCAATTCTAGAAAATCAGCGGCGGTTCAGAAGGGATAGCCGATGTAAACGGTGCCCTCCGAAACTTCCCGGCTGAATCCAAGGTCCACGCGAAGGATCACCGTGTTGAACAGAAATCGCGTTCCCACGCCGTAGGACGTGCGGAAATTCCGCCACAAATCCCGTCCGGGGTTGGGTGATACCGTACCGCGCTCCCAGAACACCGCAAGTTGCAATCCAGCATAGACCCCGCGTTGCACGAGAAAATCGAAG
>CAZQXS010000109.1:0-12748 GCA_964597275.1 uncultured Pseudomonadota bacterium
CTTAAAGCTTGAAGGCGCGTTGGAAGGCGCGTCGCAGGTAGTCCGGTTCCTGAAGCCCGGTGAGGGCGGCCAGCCGGGTGCCGTCCGGGCTGAAGAAGAGCAGGGTGATGTTGCCCACGTTGTGGACCTGCGCAAAGGCGCGGCCCTCCCGCGAGGTGATGTCGGCGACCAGAAAGCGAATCTTGCCCGTGAATTCGGGCTGGAGCGAGTGGACCACTCGCTTGAGCGTGCGGCAGGTCGCTCAGCCGGGGTCGTGGACCTGCACGATGACGTTTTCGCCCTGCCCGATGGCGGCAAGGTCGGTGTCTTCCACTTCCGTGTCCCACCACAGCCACCCCGCCACCAGCAGGATCAGGGCGCTGGTGATGGAGATGAGCAAACGGGTTTGCTTGCGGCGCTGGGCGGCCTTCACGGAATCACGGGACGGTTTGCGTTTGGACATGAAGGTGTTTCAGTAAGAGTCTCTCTCAGTTGTTGCATGGCGGTTTCTCTCTTCCCGTTCGTGCTGAGCTTGTCGAAGCATGAGCGGGGTTCGCCCTTCGACAGGCTCAGGACGAACGAGGGGAACCACGGCAAAGGTTGCACAACTGCACCATTGCTGTTTCTGCGGGAATGCGCCAGCAAAAAAATGCACGACCGCTCCCGGATTGAAGATTGCCGCAGACCTGCTAGGCTTTCTGGATGAGGGATGCACGACCGTGGTTGGGGTGGGAGGACATCCGAAATGCCGCAGTGGCGGTGTTTCTGGTGATCCTGCCCACGATTTGGCTCAGCGAGAGCATGGGGGCGCTGTTCGGGCGTTACGAACTCACCGGGCCGGGGCTTTGGAACCTGCACAAGCAGGGCGTTCCGGAAGCGGTGATCGGCCCCCTGCACGAGCTGCGCAAGCAGCCGTTCTACTTCCGCAGCAGTCTGGTTGAGGAAATCCGCACGCGCGTCCCGGAAGCCGAATTCACGAAGCACCAGCGTCGCATCCAGCAGCAGATTGCAGGGGTGGGCCTGCCCTACGAAACCGATGTGTACCTCGCTCTGCTCTGCGCGTATTACGTTGCGCTGGCGTGGGCGGCGGCGTGGTGGAAGCGGGTTCAGTCCGGAGAGGACGAATCCTCGGCGGCGGCTTCCGAGGCGAGCGGCAACTCAAGCTGATTGCCGTCCTCGTCCTTGTCGAGATCGAGTTCCGCAAGCAGTGGCAGGTTCTTGAGGTGCGTGAGGCCGAAGACTTCCAGAAACGTCTTGGTGGTTCCGTACAGGCTGGGCCGTCCGGGCAGCAGTTCGCGTCCAATCACGCGGATGAGCTTGCGTTGCAGCAGCGTGCGCAGGATGTGCGAGCAGTCCACCCCTCGGATGAACTCCACGCCTGCACGGGTGATCGGCTGCTTGTAGGCCACAATCGCCAGCGTCTCCATCATGGGCATCGAAAGCCGGATGGTCTTCACCGTCTCCAGCTTCTGCACCCACGGGCGCAGTTCTGGAAGCGTGCGGAGTTGCAGGCCGTCGGCGGCTTGCTCCAAGCGGAACGCCCGCGAGGATTCCTCGTAAAACCGATTGAGCCGCGTCGCCGCGTCCCGAACGCGGGCCGGGGTGGTTTCCGGAAACCACTCGCTGAGGAGCTTGGGCGAGAGCGGCTTGGAGGAGGAAAACAGCAGGGCTTCGAGTGCCTGTTCGAGTTCTTGGTCAGTCATTCGGTAGCTGGTGGCTGGTTGTCGGTACACTCGTCACGGTTCTAAATTTGTTGGTGGCGCTTGGGTGAATCACAACCTCCCTCCTGTCATTCCGGGCGGAGCGAAGCGGAGACCCGGAATCCAGAGCAAACGGCCGTGGGGACTGGATTCCCGCCTACGCGGGAATGACAACAAAAATGAAGCACATCATTAAAGGAACCCACGACCACTAATTTTTGATCCGCTGCCGGAGTGCTTCAGCGACTCGGTAGCGGATTCGTAGCAATCATCATACTACCATTATTTCAGACAATCACGACTCATGCCTGCTGACGTTTCCAGCACCGAATATGCCGAAGGGCGCATTTTCCCGATGGAGGAGGAGTCCTCGATCCGCGCCGACTTCCTTGAATCCTTTGCCTACGAAGGCCCGCGCCAGCGCGTCAAGTACCGCACCGACGAGTTTGCCGCGCTCTGCCCGTTCTCCGGGCTTCCGGACATGGGAACCGTCTGGATCAAGTACACCCCCAAGGCCAAGCTTGTGGAACTCAAGGCGCTCAAGTACTACCTGATGTCCTTCCGCAACGTCGGCATCTTTCAGGAAGCCGTGACCGCCCGGGTTTTCCAAGACCTGCACGCGCTGCTGGAACCGGAATCGCTCATCATTCGCACCCGCTACGCCACCCGTGGCGGCATTGACACCACCTGCACCATCACTTCGGATGACCAACCCTGAAAAAACCCTTGGCGAAGAAACCCGCGTTGTCATCGCCGGACGCGACCTCAAGAACTACGGCGGCGCGGTCAACCCGCCCGTGTACCACGTTTCCACGATCATCTCCAAGTCGGTTGCAGACTATAAATCACGTTCTCGTAGAGAGGATGGCGGAGAGCAGTTCATGGCCTACGGGCGGCGGGGCACTCCGACCTCGTGGGCGCTGGAAAACGCCGTTGCTGAACTGGAAGGCGGCTATCGCACGCTGGCCTACCCTTCCGGGCTGGCGGCCATTTCCGGGGCGTTGCTGGCTTTCCTCAAGACCGGGGATCACCTGCTCATGGTGGACAGTGTGTACTACCCCTCCCGACGTTTCTGCAATCAGGTGCTTCAGCGCTTCGGCGTGGAGACCACTTTCTACGATCCGCAGATCGGCTCCGGCATCCGGGAACTGCTGCGGCCCAACACCGCCGTGGTCTTCACGGAAGCTCCCGGCTCGCACACCTTCGAGATGCAGGACATTCCCGCCATTGCCGAAATCGCCCACGCGCACGGTGCGAAAGTGCTGATGGACAACACCTGGGCCTCCCCGCTCTTCTTCAAGCCTTTTGAGCATGGCGTGGACGTTTCCATTCAGGCGGGCACCAAGTACATCGTCGGGCACTCGGACGCGATGCTGGGCACGGTCACGACCAACCGCGAGTGCTGGCCTGCCCTGAGCGACACCACTTGGGACATGGGGCAGTGTGCGGGGCCGGACGACCTCTACCTCGCGCAGCGCGGCTTCCGCACGCTCTCGGTGCGCTTGCAGCAGCACTACCGCAACGGGCTGGAGATGGGCGAGTGGCTGCGCTCGCGCCCCGAAGTGCGACAGGTGTTGCATCCGGCACTCCCGGATGCTCCGGGCTACGACCTCTGGAAGCGCGACTTCCTCGGTGCTTCCGGGCTGTTCGGGGTCGAACTGGAACCTTGCTCGGAAACCGCTGTGGCCGCTTTGATTGACGGGTTGGAGCTTTTCCATCTGGGAGCCTCGTGGGGGGGATATGAAAGCCTGGTGCTTCCCACCAACGTCCGCCGCACCGCGACTTCGTGGAATTTCGAGGGGCCGCTGGTGCGCCTGCACATCGGGCTGGAATCGCTCTCGGATCTCAAGGACGACTTGGACGAGGGCTTCCAGCGGTTGCGTCGTGCGGGTTGAGCGTTTGTGTTGCAGGCCGCATTTTGCTAAGATGGCCTTCGTGTCACACCTAGCGGGCGGGTGAGCCATCACGCCGCTCCAGACTGGCTTCGTGCATGAAATTGCTGATCGTTGACGAGAATCCGGAGATTCTCGACGAGTTCCAAACACTGCTTGCCGACACCGACCACACCGCGCTTTATGCGTCGGACGGGGAGGAGGCGTTGCATTGCTTTGAGGAGACATCGCCGGATGCCGTGCTGTGCGGCCTGATGCTCCCCAAGCTCGGCGGGCTGGAACTCATCAAGGAGGTGCGCCAGCGCCAGCCGGAACTGCCCTTCGTTCTCACCGCCAAGACCACCAACCCCGAGCCAGTCCTTCAGGCACTCAGCCTCGGCGCGTGCGACTTCCTCACCAAACCGCTCAAGCCGCTGGAGGTGCAGCGCAGCCTCAACCGCATCGAGACGCTCTCCGGGGGCTTTCCAGACGTGGGACTTGCGCCCGAATGCTTGGTGCAGGAATCCCTCACGCTGGAGATCGGCAACGATTTCGAGAAGATTCCGCAGGTCGCCGCTGTCCTCTCCCGCGAACTCCGGGTTTACAAGCTGATCGAGGCGAGGGACCAGTTTCTCGTCAACCTCCTGCTCAAGGAGGCGTTGGAAAACGCGATCTTCCACGGCAATCTGGAACTCTCCGCACAACTGCGCGAAGGCAACTTCGAGGCCTTTCACGCCGCCGCCCGGCTGCAATCGGAGCAGGAACCCTACCGCGACCGCAAGGTGGTCATCCAGTACGAAGTCACCCGCAACTCCGTCAAGTACACCATCCGCGACGAGGGCAAGGGCTTTGCGTACCAGAACCTCCCGGATGCGTCCGATCCGGAAAACCTCTTCCAGAACGCAGGACGCGGTCTGGTGCTGATCCACAACTTCATGGACGAGGTGTTCTGGAACGAGCGCGGCAACGAAGTCACGCTCATCCGCTACCGCAAGCGCCGCACCTGAGCTTCATGCTGCTTCTTCCCGTTTTGGCTTCTGGAAACTCCGCTCGTCCTGAGCTTGTCGAAGGGCGAGCTGCGTTCATGCTTCGACAGGCTCAGGACGAACGGGGCACGGTTCGCATTTCTCGGCGGTGGCGCGGCCTGGTCAGGGCACTCGCGTCCTTTGGTTTGCTGGGAGTGATGCTCTCCGGGTGTGCCGAAGAGGTGCGGCAGGTCCGCACTCCGGCCCGCGAGCTGTACAATCAGGCGATCATCGCTCAGGAGGACGGGCTGGCGACCGAGGCGGAAAAGCAGTTGCAAACCCTGATTGACGAGCACCCCAGCACCCGCCTTGCCACGCTCGCGCACCTCAAGGTCGGCGACCTCAACTTCGAGCGTCGCAAGTGGGAGGAGGCGGAAGCGGGCTACCGCGCTTTCCTTGCGCTCAACCCGCGCAGCCACCTCACGCCCTACGTCCTCAACCGCCTGATCGCGGTCAACTACGAGCGCAACGCCTACGGCATCTTCTTTCCGGCCCGCGAGTACGACCGCAACATGGAGCCGAACCGCACCATCCTGCGGGAGTACCAGCGCTTCTACCTGCTCTACCCGCAGAGTCCGTATCTGGAGGAAGTCACCGATTATCAGCGCAAGGCGCGGGCGGACCTCGCGGAGCATGAGTTTCTCGTGGGCGAGTGGTACTTTGGGCAGGAGGCCTACGGCTCGGCGATTTCGCGGTACCGCCACCTGCTCCGGAACTATCCGGAGTTTCCGCGCTCGGCGGCGGTCGCCCAGCGGCTCATCGAGGCCTATCGGCGCAACCAGCAGCCCAAGGACGCAGAGGAATTGGAGCAGGTGGTGCAGTTCCTCAAATCCCGGAACCTCCTCACTTCAAGCGAATCATGAGCCTGAGACTTGCCGTGCTGGTCGCCGTGGTGCTGGCCGGGTGTGCCGCCCTGCGTCCTGATGCCGAACCCTCCGCCGAACCGGCACAGGACGAAGCCGCGCCCCAAGTCGTGACGGCCACCGTGGACCCCGGCGAGGATGCGGTGGTGCTGCTGCGCGAGGAATTCACGGCGCTCAAGCAGGAAAATCAGCAGTTGCGCGAAGAGTTTGCGGAGGTGCAGGCGGCCCTCAAGCGGCGCGACGAGGAGTTTTTGCGGTTGCAAATGCAGTGGGAGACGAACTTCGCGCTGATGGAACGCTCGGTTGCCGATTCGCTCACCCAGCAGGAGCAGGCGTTGGAGGAACTGAAGAGCCGTCCGGTGGCCGCCCCCGCCCCCGCCACGGTCGCCGCTAAGCCCGTGGAGCCAGAGCCGCCCAAGCCGAAACCGGAACCTGCCAAGCCCGAAGCAACCGCTCCTGCAAAAGCCGAGTCCGCCATCACCACCTATTCGCTGATCGGCACCACGCCCAAGCCTGCGGAGGAAATCAACGAGGACGACCTCAAGGATTCCGAAGACGTGCAGGAAAGCGCATCGACGGCAAGCGCGTCGGCGGATGATCCACTGCCGGGCGTTCCGCTCACCAAGGCCACGTCCTCAGCGCAGCCGAAACCGACTCCAACGCCCACCGTCGCGGTTGTCGCGACTCCTGAAAAGCCGAAGCCCAGGTTTCACGATCCCGACTTGGACCCGCCGGAAAACCCGCAGATGCTGCGCCGCCGTCCGGGCGTGAAGAAGCTCTACAATCAGGGGATGGACGCGCTCATCAAGCAGAACTACGACGAGGCGATCCGCGTGTTCGAGAACCTCGTCATCCAGTTTCCGGACGACTTGGACGCAGACAACGCCCAGCACTGGGTGGGCCACGCGCACTTCAAGCTCCACCAGTTGGAGGATGCGGAGCTTGCCTTCCGCAAGGTCTTGCGCAACTACGAACACCGCCCCACCTCGCAGGGCTACAAGACGCCAGAGGCAATCTTGATGCTGGGGCGGGTGATGGAGTCCCGCAAGCAGGGCGAGCGGGCGAAGTTTTATTGGGAAACGGTCAAGCAGCGCTATCCGGGGTCATCGGCGGCGCGGGAAGCCAAGCGGAATTTGGTGAGGCTCGGAGGTCAGTAGGAGGCCAGCGCGGCGCGGATCAGGTAGATCACAAAAAGCACGGCCAGCACCGAGAAGTCCACGCCCCTCATCGGCGGCAGCACCTTGCGGACAGGCGTGAGGACTGGCTCCACCATGCTGCGCAAAAAGCGCATCACCGAATTGTTCAAGTCCGGGCGCACCCACGAGATCATCGCATAGGCGACCAGCATCAGGCTGAAAAGCGTGAGCATCGCGTCAATCACCTGAATCAGCGAGCCAAAAAATCCTCCGTTCATGCGTCCTCCCTGCGCCTTGTCTCCAAACGTTTCACGCGCTCAAACAGTTCTTCCAAGCGGTTGATGAGCGACTGGATGCGCCGCCATTGGTCGAGCGGGCGTCCGGGCATGCCGCCGACCACCGAGTTGTCCGGGGTGTTCGAGGTCACCACCCCACGGGCGGCGACCGTGACGTGATCGCCGAGGACCACGTTGTCCCGGATGCCCGTCTGTCCGCCAAGGATGAGGTGGTGCCCGGCACGCACGCTGCCGCCGATGGCGGTTTGTGCAGAAACCAGCGCCTGCGGCCCCAGTTCCACGTTGTGGGCGATCTGCACCTGATTGTCGAGCTTGCTGCCCGCACCGATCACGGTGGTCCGGAACCGTGCGCGGTCCACCGTCGTGTTCGCGCCAATCTCCACATCGTCCTCAATCCGGACCTTGCCCACCTGCGGAATCTTGCGGTTCTCGCCCTCGCGCTGGAAAAAGCCGTGGCCGTCCGCGCCAATCACCGCGCCCGCCTGCACCTCCACGCGGTTGCCGAGTTCGCAACCGGACGCGATCACCACGTTGGGATGCAACACGCAATCCACGCCAATCGTCACGCCGGACATCACGACCACGCCCGCGTGCAGCACCGAGCCGTCGCCAAGGCGCACTCCGTCGTAAAGCGTGACATGCGGACCCACCATGACGTTTTCGCCCAACGCCACGTTTTCACCGACGACGGCAGTGGGGTGAACCCCCACGGGCGGCAGCACAGCCGGGTGCAGCCGTTTTGTTGCCCGGACGTGCGCCTCCAGCGGGTCGTCCGCGTAGATCAGCGGATGCGTGTCGTGCCGCATGGAAGGCGGCACCACGAGCGCAAAGTCGCCGGGGTCGAGGTCGTCCAGCGAGGTCCGGGTGCGCTTGAGCGCACCTTCGGGAACCGGGACACTGCCCAGCCCTTTGGGATCGGTCAGGTACGCCAGCCCTCCAGCTTCCAGCGCGTCCAGCCCGCAGGCATGGGTGAGCGCAAGATCGCCGTTTCCGGACCACTCCAGCCTCAGGGTTTCTGCAAGTTCGCGCAGGGAAATTCCGCTCATTCCGGCAAGACGATGGAGTTGTTCAGGGGCCGCACCCGCACCCGCGTTCCGGCAGACAGTTCGGTCGTGTTCGG
The DNA here is from genome assembly GCA_964597275.1 of uncultured Pseudomonadota bacterium. Taxonomy (GTDB): domain Bacteria; phylum SAR324; class SAR324; order SAR324; family NAC60-12; genus UBA8110. Next base: position 7,991 of record CAZQXS010000109.1, read on the forward strand.
CGGCACCTGAATGAGCGCGTTCGAGTCCACCAGCGAGCCGATGCTGTTGGAGCCTTGAAACGGCAGTTGCCGCACCCGGTACTCTCCTGCGGAGGACCACAGTTGCGCCCGCAAGAACTGCATCCGGGGAATGCAGTCCGTGATGGACTCGTCCAGCACCGCGTCCAGCATCGGCAGTTCCAGTTCGCGCAGGCCCATCATGCGGCGCAGGGCCGGACGCACGAACTCGCCAAACAGCACATAGCCCGACGACGGATTGCCCGGAAGCCCGAACACCCGCGTGTCCCCGCGTTTGCCGAAAAACAGCGGCTTGCCCGGTTTCACGCGGATTTTCCAGAAGAGGCGTTCGATGCCCAATTCCGCAAAGGTCGTTTTTGTGAAATCGTGGTCGCCCACGGACATGCCTCCGGAGATGAGCATGAGGTCGGCTTCCAACGCCTGTGCAAACACGTCGCGCAACTGTCCGGGGTCGTCCGGAGCCATCGCCACCATCGAAACCGGGCAGTGTTCCTCTTCGATCAACCCCCGCAGCATGTAGCGGTTGGACTCGCGCAATTGCCCCGGTCCCGGCTGCTCCTGCACCTCCACGAGTTCGTTTCCGGTTGAGACGATGCTCACGGACGGCGGACGGATCACCGGAACCTCGGCGTAGCCAAACGAAGCCAGCACCGAGATTTGCGCCGGGCCGATGCGGGTGCCCTGCGCCACAATCACACGCCCTTCGGCAATGTCCTCTCCGCGAAAGCGAAGGTTCTCGTGTCGCCGCATTGCTTTCAAAATCACCACCTGCGAGCCGTCCACCCGCACGTCCTCCTTCATCACCACCGCATCCGCTCCGGGCGGCACGGGCGCTCCGGTGGCAATCTGGGCGCACTGCCCCGGTCCCACCCGAAAATCCCCGGCATCTCCGGCGGGGATGTAGCCCAGATTCTCCAGCCGCACGGGGTTGCCCTCTCCGGCGTTGGCGACTTCCTCGGAGCGCACGGCGTAGCCGTCCATCGCCGAGTTGTCAAACAGCGGCATCGGGTGCGAAGCCCGCAAATCCTCGGCGGCGGCAAAGCCCCGTGCTTCCGGAAGCGGGCGGAGGATGCGGTTCAGGGGGCGGGTGTGTTCAAAAACCAGCGAGCGGGCGTCGGTGTAATCCAGCATCGGTCAACAACAGAGGTGGCTTCCCGGAAATTCCGGGCATGGGGTTCAACGCGGGTCTCTTGAAAATACGCCATTCCACGTAACCCGAAAGACGAAAGTTGCCGATGGGGGTGGAAACCGACTTGAAAGGCCATGTGCGTCCGGGGATAATGATCTTTTTCACTTTGCAGACCCGGTGATGCTCAATTTCATGCTGGCCCTTCATGTCACCTCGGTCTGTCTGGTGGTGGGCACCCTCTTTGTGCAGTCGCTCGCGGTGATCTTCCGGCTGCGGCTGACCGACCCGGTGCAGGTCGAGGGCGCTCAGTGGATCCAGTGGCGCATCTACCTGTTCATCTACCACCCGATCCTGCTCGTGGCCATCGGCTCTGGACTCTACCTCGCCTCTGCGTGGGGCTACTTCCAGTCCGGCTGGCTCCACGGCAAGCTGGGGCTGCTGATCGTGCTGATCGGCTTCGGGTTCCTGAACGGGCGGCAAATCCGCAACAAGGACTTGCCCAAACCCCTCGCGATGTTCGTGCACATCGGGATTTTCTGCACCTCCGTCCTCATGATCTGGCTGGTCCAAACCAAGCCCTTCTGAGGACTCCCCGCCGCGGAGAGATGGCCGAGTGGTCGAAGGCGGTAGACTCGAAATCTATTGTGGCGGCAACGTCACCGGGGGTTCGAATCCCTCTCTCTCCGCCAGGGTATGACTGTAACATACTGATTTTATTTGTGTTATAGTTTGATAATTTCCACGTTGTTGGTGGGATTTTCCAACCAAGGGAACACTTTTGGGAACACTTTTTCATCCCAAGAGGTTCTATGTCCCACCACATTCTACGGAAATCCCCGAACCAGTCCTATTTCTTCCGTTCTGTCGTTCCAAGGGACTTGGTGACGGTCTTTGAGGGTCGGTCACACTTCACACTTTCCCTTGGAAATGGTATTCGTAGGGAAAGTGTCAGGTTGTCCCACCATCTCAATTTTCTTGTCCAGTCCATCTATCAGGAGGTTCGTATGGGAAAACTGAAGTCCCTCACAGTTGAAGACATCAAGGGGATATTGAGACAGGAGGTAGAGAAGTCCAAGAGACATTCCAACTACTACTCGTATATTGGGATTGACCGGAGTGACCGGAAGAATATTGAGAGAGGACTTGAAACCCTTGATATGGAACAAACCGGACTGAAGAACAGAGAGAAGAAGGACTTTGATGACGAAGTGGAAAAACTCCTGTCCAGTCACGGTTATGAGGTTGATAGAAACTCAATCCAGTTTAGAACACTCCGTGAAAACCTCATAGGGATCAAGAACCAGACGATCAAGAGGAAAAGGGGAATCCTGTTGGGGGAGAGAAAACCAGACCTCAATTTCGTTGATGAGTTGTTTGACGAGACTGAAGAGGTTTTCAAGGAAAGTCCGGAAGTTCCGGGGGTGACGGGGAAGAGGGACAAGAACGTCACTTCACCAAAACTCTCCCAAGTCAGGGATGATTTCCTTGAAGAACGGTTGTTGTCCGGAAGAAGTCCAAAATCAACAAGGGAGTTGAGATCAACAATCAACGACCTTATCGAGATCATTGGTGATCTTCCTATTGAACTGGTTTCCCACGATCACGGAAGGGAGTTCAAGAGGGTCATTCAACGATTACCAAAACACAGAACACAGGATAAAAGGTACAGGGGGAAGACCATTCTTGAGATTCTTGAGATGAAGGGTATTCAAGGACAGGAACCCAAGAATCTCAACAAATTGATTTACAGGGTAAGAATATTCTTCAAGTGGTTGAGGAACAATTATGGGCGCGCATTCAAAAAAAGCTTCCCCTATGCCACTAACTGAACGAAATCAAAAAATAACGCAAATTTAGGACTAGCCTTCCTGAGCATCGTTAATTCACTCGATCCAATATAGCCAGCGACTTGGCTCCTTACTCAAGCGCTCCTTCTTCACGCAAGAGCCTGATTGTCTGCTGGAAGGCATTGATGGTCTGCTGACGATCCTCCTCATTGTGAGCGGCGGAGACCGGGCCCCCGGGCCAGCCTTGAATATCGACCCCGTGAAGCAAGACCCCGAGCCGCACCTTCATCGCTAGAGCTGGGTCAATTGGCGACTTGAGGGTCTGGTAGTCGTGCGTCCCGGCTTCGATTCGCTCACGACTGGTGGAGATCCCCTGCGGGTTTAGAAAAATGTGAAATCCCCCGAAGGTGCCATAGGCGATCCAGTCGACGCCCTCGGCGCTAAACATCTCGTTCAACCCCTCGATTAGAGTATTGCCGTAATTGATCGCCCGCTGGCAGACGTCGGTGTTGCGGATGATGTCGAGAGCAGCGATTCCTGCGGCACAGGTGGCGGGGGCGGCGTTGAAGGTTCCCATGTGGAAGATCTTCTCACGATCGTTCTGAGCGGCATAACGGAAGTCCATTCCGGCCAGGATGTCACTGCGGCCGACGACTGCACCCCCCGGCATGCCTCCCGAGACGATCTTGCCCAGAGTTGCCATATCTGGGGTGATGCCTAGGGCGGCTTGTGCACCGCCACTGGAGCAACGGAATCCGGAGATTACCTCATCGAAGATCAGAACAGCGCCGGTTGCGTCGGCCAATTCACGCAAGCCCTGTAAAAAGGCCAGTTGAATCGGTACTTGGCCCCAGGTCGAGCCGGTAGGCTCGAGAATTATGGCTGCTACCTCCCCGGATTCACGCACGATTCTCTCAGTGGTGCCAAGATCATTGGGCGGGGCATGAAGGATGGTAGCGGCGGTGCCCTTCGGTACTCCAAGTGGTGGGGTACCATCGTGATGATTTAGAAAACCACCAGCTAGATAGTCGTGCCATCCGTGGAAGTGGCCAGTGAAGCGGAGGACTTTTTCGCGACCAGTATAGGCTCGGGCCAAGCGCACTGCCAGCATGGTGGCCTCGGTTCCAGAATTGTTGAAGCGGACGCTCTCAGCACAGGGGATTAGCTGCTGGATGCGCTCACCCCATTCAAGCTCGAGCTCGTGGGAGGCACCGTAGTGGCTACCTTTGGTAAGCTGGTGTTGTACAGCATCGAGGACAGCAGGGTGGTTGTGGCCCAAAAGGAGGGCACCGTGACCGCCGGGGTAGTCAACGTATTCGTTGCCATTGACATCCCATTTGCGGCCTGCCTTAGAATGGGTGACATAGATACCGTGCGGCTCTATATATCGGGCGTCGTGGGTTATGCCAGTGGGAAAGACTTTTCGTGCTCGCTGGGCCAGCTCGATGGACTTGGCGGTTTTGTGGCAATAGGCTGCGACCAGCGGCGAATTGTCGAGATTCAAAGGACAGTGTGAGGTGTTACGATATACTACTTTGGCGGCTGTCATTGTTGGGCATCTTTACAGATAAATGGAGAGTCAATGGGGATGGTTTTGCTAATTTCGAGATAGGGCTTTTCATGCGATAATTCCAAGGCGTGTTTGAGGTAGCAGGCCGAGAAATCTACCAAAAACACAGGAAGCAAGATATAAATTCCAGCGAGGTCGATCTAACCGGATTGCTTGCCTTCTTCGAATTCCCCACCAGCCGATGGTCCCGGACTCGGAGGAGGAGAACGTGAAGGAGGGCGTGGTGTCCGTGGTTGCGGAGGGAACCGCAGTGA